>JANPFJ010000222.1:0-21496 GCA_031423355.1 Gemmatimonadaceae bacterium
AGCGTCCCACCGCGCAACGCGTCGCCGTCCAGCTCGAGGCCTGCAACGCCCCAGGCGAATGGAATCACATCATCGATGGCACGACGGGTTTCGTCTTCGAGCCAGCGGCGCTGCGCTTGAAAATGCTGCGGCGCGAGTGCCATTCCCTCCTGCCAGACCGGCTTCGCTGGGGCTCGCTCGTGACTCATTGTACCCACATCGTGCAGAGGTGTCGTCGTGGACCGGATGCGCGGAATACACTCTCAGTCGACATGCGGGCAAGTGGAATCGGCGTGAAGGACGAGGCACAGCTGGCGAGCGGCCCGATCCGCCGATCCGGAGAGTGCGATTGCGTCAGCGGCACGTCAAGATAACAATACACAAGAGTACACTGGGGCACCGGCGGCGCGCCCAGCGGTTCGACGGCACAAACCTGACACCTGAGCTGCGATGACTGATCCTGCCGGTCCCCCGCGTTACCGCGTGTCCATGGCCATCGCGCAGCAGGACGGTGTGCGAACGTACATGGCGGTCGACACCGCTGTTGGTGATTCCGTGCTCGCCCACGTGCTGGATGATGCGTCACTGGCGGCTCGGGCGCAGCTCTCGGCACGTCTCGCGCAACTCGTCGGAACGGACGCGGCGCTGGTGCTCGAATCGACCATGACAGATCGCGGGTGGGCAGTGATCACCAAGGCGGAGGATGGTCTCAATACGTTCATGTCGTGGCTGATGGCGCGGACCGTGACTCCGCCGCCGGTGGCTCCACCGCCGGTGGCTCCGCCGCCGTCGGTACGT
This sequence comes from Gemmatimonadaceae bacterium, assembly GCA_031423355.1. Classification (GTDB taxonomy): domain Bacteria; phylum Gemmatimonadota; class Gemmatimonadetes; order Gemmatimonadales; family Gemmatimonadaceae; genus JACMLX01. The sequence continues at coordinate 778 of JANPFJ010000222.1, forward strand.
CCTCAGGCTGCCACCGAAACGTTCATGGCGTTCTCGGCCTCCGGCGCCAAGACGCCACCGCCGGTTGTCGCGCCGATGGCGCCGCCGCCGCCGCCGCCGCCGCCTCTGCCACTGCCGATGCCTGCTGTCGCTCTGCCTCAGACGCCAGCGCCCCTCGTTCCACCCACGTCGTTACCGGCCCACGCACCGACGGTGGCGTTCGACCTCCCGATGCCGCTGCCCACGGCGGATGGGATCGTGTTGCCGGCAACACTCGGTGGGCAGATTCCTCCATCGCGGCCCGTCCCCCCTCCAGTTCCTGCCGCTGTGCCGCCGCGGACCGCGCCGCCTCCCGGCGAATTCACGCAGATGTTCAAACCCGCGCCGCCGGCGACTCCGGTGGCGCCGCCGCCGGTTCTGCCGCCGGCGACTCCGGTGGCTCCACCGTTCTACGCGGCCACCCCAGACGTTCAGGTCGGCCATGCGCCCGCCCCACCGGCTCCCCCGCCGGTGATGCGGCAGCCGCCGGTAACACCACCACCACCAGTCGCACCATCGCTTCCAGTGCCATCGGCACCGCCAAAAGCCGCTGGGCCCGGCGAGTTCACATCAATGTTTTCGCCTGGTGCTCAGCTGAGCGGCCCGCCGCCGGCGTATGCGCCCCCCCCAGCGTCACCACCGGCGCCACCGGCCTACGTACCGCCGGCGGCGTATGCACCGCCGCCGCCCGCGCCACCGCCAGCCTTTCCACCGCCGCCACCGCCGGCGCCGCTGTTTCAACCTGTCAGTTCGCCCCCGCCAGCGCCGATTTCCGGTGGCGTGAGTTCGTTGCCCCCGCTGCCTCCGCTCGCGCCCGCGTCGCCGAGCGTGAGCCCGTCGCCATCGCCGAGTGCGCTATCGGCATTTGTGCCGCCGGCATTGACTCCTCCGGCGACTCCTCCGGCGCGAAGCGGAGCGGCGGCAACGCCACCCGTGCTGCCGCCACCGATGTTCGGACTGCCTGAGGCAGGGGCCGCGTCAGCTGGCAAGGGTCCCTCGCATGCCGCACCGGCGAGTGAGTACACGATGGTCATGCAAGCGCAGGTCAAGCCGGTTGCGGCGTCCGTTCCGCGTGAGCCAGTGGCCGCGCCTGCTCCTGCGGCGACGACGTCGCGGTTGACTTTGCCGGTGATTCTGATGATCAACGGCGTCATTCTCCTGACGCTGGTTCTGATCCTGTACTTCGCATTTCGCGCTCCACCAACCGCGGCACCGTCGCTCGATGCCGCAAAGGTGACGGCCGATAGCGCAGCAGCTGGCGGCGCCGACTCAGCGGGTGGGGGGCGCGACACCACACGACGCTGAGCCGACCGTCGGCGTCAACGCAGCTGGATCACCAGTTCGAGTCGCGCATCACCGAGGTCGGCCGGCACATAGACGGCCAGGTTGCGCGCCCGTTCGATGGCTTCCCATGCCGGGCCACTGCGCCGAAGGACGAAGTATTGCTGATCGACCTTGATCGGCAGCCCGGCTGGTGGCTGCGCGACGTGCGTCAGTTCGACGCCGGCGAGTGCCTGACGAATCAGCGTGTCCACCACATCGGAGGATGCGATCTTGCACCCGCTGAGCACCTTGCTCACGATGTCGACCGGTCGCACTGACGACGCGACGGCCAGGTACCACTGGGGCGCCTGCAGCCAGGTGGCCTGTTCGACCGCCACCGCGTGCACCGAATGCCTCACCAGGCGCAATGGTCGCGATACGGCGCTATCGGGCACCGCCGTGTCGAGCAGTTCGTGGACACGTGCGTCGAGCAGCGTGAACACGTCACCAAGCCGCAGATGGTCATAGGTCGGCAGTGGCGTTGGCGCGGCCGAAAACGTGGTCAGCGCGCCGGCCAGCGCAATCATCGACTCCCAGAGGTCCGACGGATGCCCGCGCCTGACTTCGTGCAGATGCCGCAGTGCGGGCAGGTGTGTATTGAGCGTGTACAGCAGCCAGAATCCCGCCACGTCCGTGACCGAGAAGTCCGCCAGCCCCTGATTGCGCTGGCGGCGCGTGCCTGACACAGCGCTCGCCTTGGCCGCGATGCGCTCCACCAGCCGTCGGGTGATGCTGACGAGATACTCGTTGGCTCCGATGTCGAGCATCGGTGGCACGTAGGTCGCATCCAGCGTGGTGACGCCGCCGGCGTCGCGGACGAGACGGATCAGGGGGAGGGTGGTGTAGCCTTCGAGCGCTTCACCTTCGAACAGGAGGCGCAGATTCGCTCGCGCCACACTGATCGGCCTCTCGCTGAGGCCGGTGACTTCGTCGCGGCGCTGAATTTCATCGCCATGCCAGCGTGCGACCGCCCGTTCACCCAGCGCCGCGACGTTGCGCCCGCCGGGCCGATATTCCGGCACGGCGAGATGCACCACCAGCGAGGTCTGGTCGGCGGCCCATGCATCGGACACTGCCCGCGGCGCCGGCGACGGGTCGCCCGCCGGTGCGTCGATCACCAGCCCATCGGGGAATCGCGCGGTCACAGCGGTCACGACCACACTGCCTGATGCCAGCGCCGCGCGATCGAGCTCCAGTCGCGCGAGCCCCCAGGGACAAAACGTCAGGGTGGCCAGCTGAAAGGCGAGCGCCTCCTCGTGCGCGCGATCCTGCTGCTGCAGGTGCTGGGGCGCGAGGAGCGTACCCTTGGACCAGAGGACGGGATGGGCATGCGGCATCGCCCGAAGCTAGCAGGAAGACGGCCCGGCGGGTCAACCGGACGTGGCGTCACCCGTTCGTGTGAGGGAACGCGCCGACCCGGATGGACGGCGAGATCGAACTGTGACGACGGCGCCCGAATCCCGCCATTGACGTTGGCTGCGCCCGATAGCACAATGTGGCAGCCGAGACGGAATCGGGAGAGCGGTCACCGTCTGAACGTGGGCAGTTTCAGATAGTGCCCGGCACTTTTTCATTGCGTGTTCGTGCTCCAGCGTTCACTCCTCGTGTGAACGTCTTTTCCATTACTTCCGGAGCGTTGGTCATGGCCGACAGCACGCAGAAGAAACTCGAGCGGGTGCGCGCTCCCCGTGTCAACATCAGCTACGATGTGGAGGCGGGCAATGCGATCGAGCAGAAGTCGCTGCCGTTCGTCATGGGCATTCTCGGTGATTTCACCGGGATGCCGGTGGAGCCGCTCGCCCGTGTGAAGGATCGGAAGTTCGTCGAGGTCACGCCCGACAACTTTGATGACGTCCTCGCGAGCATGAAGCCGCATCTGGCGTTCTCGGTGGAGAACAAGCTCAGCGAAGATCCGAACGCGGCCAAGCTGGGCATCGACCTGACGTTCAAGAGCCTCGATGATTTCGCACCGGACGCGGTCGCGCGTCAGGTGAAGCCGCTGCGTGAGCTGCTCGAACTGCGGACGAAGCTGGCGGACCTCCGTGGTACGCTGCAGACCAACGAGAAGCTGGACGAATTGCTCCAGGAGACGCTGCACGACGATGCGAAGCTGGCCGCATTGAAGGCCGAGCTCGGGCTCGACAAGGCGGAGGGCTGATCTGATGGCCGAAACTCAGGGCGCCGCTGGCGCCGCACCACAGGCCGAAGCCCGCGAACTCGGGCTGCTGGACCAGATCGTCGCCGAAGGTCGCTTCGGTGCTGACGCTCAGTCGCAGACTCGCGGCAAGGACATCGTCTCGCGCTTCGTCGCCGAAGTGCTCGAGGGTGCCGTCACCGTCGGTCGTGATACCGAGACGATGATCAATGCGCGCATCGCGCAGCTCGATCACCTGCTCTCGCTGCAGACCAACCAGATCATGCATCACCCGGAGTTCCAGAAGCTCGAGGCGAGCTGGCGTGGCCTGAAGTACCTGCTGAACCAGAGCGAGACCGGGGAGATGCTCAAGCTGAAGATCTTCAACGTCAGCAAGAAGGAATTGCTGCGCGATCTGCAGCGGGCGCCGGAGTTCGATCAGAGCGCGCTGTTCAAGAAGGTGTACGAGGAAGAGTACGGCGTGTTCGGTGGCGCGCCCTTCGGCTCGCTGCTGGGCAACTATGAATTCGACAAGAGCGGTCAGGACATCGAGCTGCTGGAGAAGATCTCGAATGTGGCCGCCGCTGCGCACGCGCCGTTCCTCACCGCCGCCTCGCACGAGATGTTCAATCTCGAGAGCTTCTCGCAGCTCGACCAGCCGCGCGACATGGCCAAGGTGCTCGACAGCACCGAGTATGCGAAGTGGAAGGCCTTCCGCAACACCGACGATGCCCGCTACGTGGCGATGGCATTGCCGCGGATGCTGATGCGCGAACCGTACGGCGCCAAGACGGTGCCGATCGAGGCCTTCAACTACGACGAGCACGTCGACGGCAACGAGCACAACGACTACCTCTGGGGCTCAGCCGCCTGGGCGCTTGCCGCCAAGGTCACGGCCGCGTTTGCCAAGTACAGCTGGTGCGCCGCCATTCGCGGCGTGGAAAGCGGCGGCCTGGTCACCGGCCTGCCGGTGCACAACTTCCAGACCGATGCCGGAGAAACGGTGATGAAGTGCCCGACCGAGGTGTCGGTCACCGACCGTCGGGAAAAGGAACTGGCCGACCTCGGCTTCGTGCCGCTGGTGCACCAGAAGGGCACGCCGAATGCGGCGTTCTTCAGCGTGCAGAGTGCGCAGAAGGCCAAGGTCTACGACCAGCCGCAGGCGTCGGCCAATGCGCGCATCTCGGCGCAGTTGCCGTACATCTTCGCCACGTCCCGGTTCGCCCACTTCCTGAAAGTGATGATGCGCGACAAGATCGGCGGTTTCATGACCGCTGGCGAAGCGACGTCGTTCCTCAATCAGTGGATCAAGCAGTACGTGGTGTCCAACGACGACGCCTCCTTCGAGACGAAAGCCCAGCGCCCACTGAAGGAGGCCAGGATCGACGTCGTCGAGGTGCCCGGCAAGCCGGGGGTGCTTCGTGCCGTGGCCTTCATGCGGCCGCACTTCCAGCTTGATGAGCTGTCCATCTCGATGCGTTTGGTTGCCGAGCTTCCGCCGCCGGCCGGCGGCTGAGTCTCGCGGGCCGTCGCATCAGCTATGCAGGTCCTGCAGGTCTCCGCACCATCACTTCCATCCACGATTCAGGCAACTCACCATGTCGATCTTTCTCAGCTGTGGCAAGCAGGACGGCCTCGAGGGCATCGCGACCGACGCCTCCGTCAAGGCGCTCGGTGCCTCCGAGTGCAACTCGTTTCAGTTCGGCGTGGGTCTCGGTGTCTCGATCTCGAAGGGTGGCGTCGAGAAGAGCTCACCGAGCCTGAGCGAAATCACGTTGACCAAGAGTTTCGACTCCATGTCGCCCGCGTTGTTCATCAACTGCTGTCTCGGCACCACCATCACCAAGGTCCAGATCGACTTCACGGGCACCTCGGGTGATGCGGCCAAGGGATCGCTGGTGTACCTGACGTATGAGCTCAAGAACGCCGTCATCACCGGCCACAGCATCTCGAGTGGCGGCGACAAGCCGAGCGAGAGCCTGAGCTTTGCGTACGAGCACATCAAGATGACCTACAAGACGCCGCCGGCCACCGCCAAGAACAAGGACGGGAGCCCGGTCGTGCAGAACTGGAGCATCATCGAGAACAAGAAAGGGTGATTCCCACCATGACCGCTCTGGACGCGTTTCGCGCCGGACGCCTCTCCGAGGCGGTCGACGCGCTGGGCATCGAACTGCGACATCATCCGTCCGATGCCCGGCGTCGTGCATTCCTCTTTGAACTGCTCTGCTTCAGCGGTGATTATGAGCGCGCCGTGAAGCAGCTCGACGTGCTCGGCTCGGCCTCGCAAGAGGCCGAGCTGGGGGCACTGTTGTACAAAGGGGCGATTCGGGCGCAGCGGGAGCGCGAATCGCTGTTTGCCGACAATGCGTTTCCGCTCGACCCCGCCCCTGCGGTCCGCGGAACGCTGAACGGCAAGCCGTTCGAATCGCTCGAGGATGCCGATCCGCGCATCGGTGCGCGTCTGGAGTGTTTTGCCGCCGGCAAGTACCTGTGGTTGCCGCTGGCGCACGTGGCGCAGATCACGATGCAGGCACCGACCTCGGTGCGCGACACGTTGTGGCCCACGGTGCACGTGCGGACCGGGCCAGGATTCAAGGGGATGGAACTCGGCCAGGTGTTGTTGCCCGTGATTGCTGCGGGCACCACCGCACAGGCTGATGAGATGGTCCGACTCGGCCGCATGTCCGACTGGGCGCCGCTGCCGGACGGCGGTGAAGCGCCGATCGGTTTGAAGTACTGGCTCGTCGATGGCGAGGAGTTCCCGCTGCTCGAACTGCGTGATCTGCTCATCGACGCGCCGCCGACGCCGGTGGCCTGAGGCTTCAGCCCCCGGTCGTCGTGACCTGACGAGCGCACATACGGCGCTGTAGTTCCGTCGCGTGAAGTGCCGGTCGTCCGGCTGCGCGTTACTCCCGCCTTCGCTCCAGATCGCATGCCTGCTCGCGACGACATCATCGCTCCGCTCCTCGCCCCGATCGCCGGCGACAACCCGTCGGGCCGCGCCGTCCGTAGTGATCCGATCTACGAGAAGATCAAGGAGGTGCGCCGCGAAGAAGAGGGTATTGAGGAAGGGGACTGGACACGCCCTGCCAAGTTCGCAGATCATGCACTGGTCGTGAAGCTGACGACCGAAGTGCTGTCGACCACCTCGAAGGATCTGCAGCTCGCGTCCTGGTGGACCGAGTCGATGCTCAAGCGCGAAGGTGTCGCGGGTCTCCTCGATGGCGTGACACTCACGCATCGGCTGCTCGAGACCTACTGGGACACCGTGTTCCCCGAACTCGAGGACGGCGATCCGTCGCTGCGTGCTGGTCCGCTCGATTTCATCGGCATGAAGCTGGTGGAGTCGCTGCTCGCAGCGCCGTGCAATGCCGCGAAACATGGGTTCCGCCAGTACGAGACCGCGCGCCTGATCGGCAGCGATGAAGAAACGCGCCACAAGGACGAACGTCACGAAGCGCGCGAGGCATACATCGCGAAGGGTGAACCCGACATCGAGACGATTCTGGCCTCGGTGGATGCGACGCCCAAGGCGTGGTATGTCGAACTGTCGCAGGCCATCACGGACGCCACGGCTGAAGTGAGTGCGCTCGACGCGTTCGGCAACGAGCACTTCGTCGACGAAGCGCCGAGTTTCCGCCGCCTCCTGGATGCGCTCGAATCGGTGCAGCGCTCCGCCAATGACCTGCTGGCGCGCCGCCGTCGGCAGGAGCCGGACGATGACGGCTCCACTGGTGTCGCAAGCGTTGGTGAGGCAGACAGCGTCGGTGGTGTCACTGCCACGCTCGGCGCCATTCCGACGAGTGAAGCCGATGCTGGTGCACGGGTGGTCGTGGCCGCTCGCTATCTGCGACGCGCTCGGCCCACCGATCCCGTCCCGTATTCGCTGCTGCGGGCACTCCGGTGGCAATCGCTCAGCGCCGCCGATCCGGGCGGTGATGCACCGTCACCGGCACTGCTGCACGCGCCGCCAACCGCCGAACGCGCACGCTTGAAGGGACTGATGCTCGAGCAGCGTCACGAAGAATTGCTCGACGGCGTGGAGGAACTGCTTGGTGCCACTGGCGGCGGCGCATGGCTCGACGCGCAGCGCTGGGCGCTCGATGCGGCACAGGCACTCGGGGATGACTTCGCGCCAGTTGTGCAGGTGATGCGTACGGCGCTGCGCCAGCTGCTGACGGCATTTCCGATGCTGCCACAGGCGATGTTGCTCGACGAGACGCCGGTGGCGAATGCGGAGACCCTCGCCTGGCTCGAACGCGCCGGCCTGCTGCGCGGCAGCGTGCGGGTCACGGATACGTCAACGCTCGAAGGCATGCCGTTCACCCCACATCGTCCGATGCTCGATCGAGCGCGGGCAGAAATGGCGGGTGGTCGGCTCGATCGTGGCGTCGCGCTGCTCATGGCCGATGTGGTGCGCGAGCGGAACGAGCGCGCGCGATTCCTCCGCCGGCTAGAACTGGTCACGGTACTGGTTGACGCCGGTCGCGCGGACATCGCGATGCCGATCGTCGAACAGCAACTGGTGCAGCTCGAGGCGCACAAGCTTGATTCCTGGGAGGATGGTGGCGTCGTGGCGCAAGCCCTGGTGCTCGCCTGTCGCGCACTGGATGCCACTGACGGCGACAGCAGCCGGCGTCATGAGCTCTATCTGCGCATCTGCCTGCTCGATCCGATTGCGGCGCTCGCCCTCAACGCTTCGTGACCATGGCGGAGGGCGATCGCAGCGGCAGCGCAAGCTGGAGCGGCACTGGAGCCATCCGGTTGCCGAACAGCGACAGCGTGGCCCGGCCCGTCCAGGCATCGCTGCTCGATCGGCTGACGGACGATCAGCCTGGCGTCACTCGCGAGAGAATGCCGACACGGGCAGAGAGCATCCTCGCGTTGCGCGTCGCAGTCCGGCATGATCTCGAATGGTTGCTGAATTCGCGACGTGATCTGGTCACGATCGATGATGGCATGCCGGAAGCCCGACGTTCACTGCTCCGCTACGGTGTGCCGGACTTCAGCTCGATGTCGCGCGATGGCAGCGACACGCTCTTGCGCCTCGTTCGCGAGGTGGAGGAGTGCGTGGCGAACTTCGAGCCGAGGCTTTCCCAGGTTCGTGTGCGCGCGCATGTCGATCCCGGCATGGCCGGACGTCCGGACTTGCGGTTTTCGATCGAGGGCATGCTGCGCGTGGACCCGGCCCCGGAACGGGTGGTGTACGACACCGTGCTCGAGACGGGGCGTGGGGAGTACCTCGTGCGCGAAGGCAAGGCCGACGATGCGTGATGAACTGCTCTGGTACTACGAGCGTGAACTCGGCTATCTGCGTCGACTCGGCGCCGAGTATGCAGTGCGTTACCCGAAGGTTGCAGGGCGCCTGCAGCTCGAGGCCACCAAGTGCGAAGATCCACACGTGGAGCGCCTGCTCGAGGGTTTTGCATTCCTCGCAGCGCGCATCCACCTCAAGCTCGACGATGACGTCTCGCAGGTGGCGGAGTCGCTGCTGGCGATCGTGGCACCGCAGCTGGTGCGACCGGTCCCCGCACTGTCGATTGCGGAGTTCGTCGCGGATCCCGAACGTGCGTCGATGCCGGAAGGGGTGCTGGTCCCTCGTGGCTCGATGCTGCGGACGCGCGCCGTTGGCGGCATGCGCTGCACGTTTCGCACGGCGGCGGACGTCCAGCTCTGGCCCTTCACGATTGTCGATGCGAGCTGGGTGACCCCCGATGCGCTCGTGCCGCCGGTGCGGGCAACCGACGCCGTCGGCGCGTTGCGCATTCAGTTGCAGGGATTCGCCGGTGTACCGCTCTCCTCCCTCCCGATGCAGTCCTTCCGGCTGCATCTGCATGGCGACGGTGCGGTGGCATCGACGCTGCACGAAGTGTTGTGCCGCGACACGTCGATGATCCTGGTTCGTGCGCTGTCACCGGACCGCCCGCGTGGCGGAGAGGCGGCGCGGATCGAGGTGTCTCCACAGCGGCTGACGCAAGGCGGCTTCGGTGCCGAGGAGCGCCTGCTGGAAGGGGGCGCACCGACGCTGGCTCCGTATGGCTTGCTGCAGGAGTACATGGCGCTTCCGGCCGTATTTCGATCGGTGGATCTGGCAATCGGTGATGCGCTCAGGGCCAGCAACGCCAGGGAGGCGGCCGAGATCGTGATCCTCGTCGGTTCCTTCGAGCGTGGGGATCGTCGCGCAATGCTCGCCTCAGGTGTCACGCGCGACACGGTGCGCCTGGGATGCACGCCGGTGGTCAATCTCTACGAGCACACCGCCGAACCAATCCTGCTGACACACCGACGCGACGAGTATCCCCTGGTACCGGATGCACAACAGCGGATGGCGACGGAAGTGTACGCCGTCACCAGTGTGGTTGGTGTGCCAGCCGGTGGCGGTGAGGCCACGCCGTACCAGCCGCTCTATGGATTGACGCACGATGCCTCCCCGGGTGAGCAGCCGGTGTTCTGGGTGGCGCGCCGGCACCCGGCGCCGGAGCGTGGCGCGCGCGCGAGCGACATCTCGCTCGCCTTCGTCGATCGCGGCGGCCGGACGCTGCAGCCACGGCACGATGTCGTCACCGCTCGGACGCTCTGCTTCAATGGTGATCTGCCGTCGCGATTGCCGGTTGGCGATCCACGCGGCGATTTCGAACTGGTCGGCGGTGGTCCGCTGACGCAGATCAGCGCGTTGCTGCGACCGACGGTCGCGGTGCATCCGCGCCTCGGCGCGGCTCTGGCGTGGCGGATGGTCTCGCAGCTGTCGCTCAATCATCTCTCGCTCGATGACGGGCCGACGGCACTGCGGGAACTGCTGCGCCTGCATGATCATGCCGAGTCGCCGGATATCGAGCGGCAGGTGCAGGGGATCATCGATGTGCGGAGTGCGGCGGTGCACGCCCGGGTGCCGGGGCTGGCGCAGGCCGGCGGACTGGCGCTGGCGCGCGGCCGACGGATCACGCTCGATCTCGATGAGGATCACTTCGCCGGTGACGGCGCCTGGCTCTTCGCCAGTGTGCTCGAGCGATTCTTCTCGTTGTATGCGTCGCTCAACAGCTTCACGCAGTTGACCGTCAACACGCGGCAGCGTCGTCGTCCGCTGGCCGAATGGGGCCCACGCAGCGGCAGCCGGGCGCTTGGATGATTACTGAACCGCTCGATCCGGATGCAGTCGATTCCCTCGTGGAGCGAATGGAACAGGCGCCCGGCGCGTTCGAGTTCGCCCAGATCGTCCGGCTGCTCACTCGCGTCAACCCGACGCGCTCGCCCGTCGGCGAATTCGGGGATCCCGCGCAGGAGGTCGTGCGCTTCGGTGTGCATCCCTCGCTCGGGTTTCCGCCGGGCGATGTGCACCGCGTCAATGTGACCCCCGGCGGCCCGGGCGTGACTGACGAGAGTGAGCTGTCGACGCCGCGGACACGCGCGTCGCGAGCGGGGATGCGTGGCGCCGGAGGGCAGCCGTTCATGGAAGTGAACTTCCTTGGTCTCATCGGCCCGGCCGGCGTGATGCCAAAGACGTACACCCAGTTCGTTGCCGAGCGAGTTGGCGTCAAGGACACCGCGATCCGCGACTTCTTCGACCTGTTTCATCATCGCCTCATCTCGCTCTTCTATCGTGCCTGGCGCACCACCCGGCCGCACGTCGCAGCCGGAGAGGGTGCCGGCGACGATGCGTTGTCACAGCGGTTGCGCAGCATCATCGGCATCGGAACACCGGCGGTTGCCGCCAGCCTGCCGATCGATGATTCAGTCCTGCTCCGGCATGCAGCGCTGTTGGCGCCCCACGCTCGCTCGGCCAGCGCATTGCAGCAGTTGCTCGCGGCGCACCTCGGCGTGCCATGCGCAGTGGAAGAGTTCGTACCCGCGTGGTATCGTCTGGCACCGGGAACCCAGTGCGCGCTTGGCGAAGACGACGAGACGACCGTCCTGGGCCTTGGAACGGTCGTTGGCGACGAGGTGCTGGACCACGGAGCGCGTGCGCGTGTGCGCCTCGGACCGATGCCCCGCGCGTTGTTCGAGGCGCTGCTTCCGGGGACACGCGGCCACGCGGCGCTCAAGGGGCTGGTCCGGTTCGTGGCGGGTGACGCGGTCGAAGTCGAAGTGCGCTTGATGCTTGAACGGCATGCCGTACCCGCGACGGTGCTCGGCACGGGAAGTGGGCAGTTGGGTTGGGGGACATGGCTGCGCACGCGATGTCCGTCGCATGATCCGGACGATACCGCGTTTCTATTCTGAATGATTGATGCGGAAGCAGCGAGCGCTTCCATCCTGCTGTCTCAGTTCTTCACTCTCCTGAACCCCTCGACCGATGGTCACCCTTCGCGCACTCATCGCCAAGCTCGACTCCGAACTGCGCAACGCAGTTGAAGCGGCTGCCGGAACGTGCCTCTCGCGCACCCACTATGACATCGAGATCGAGCACCTGTTGCTGAAGGCGCTCGATGCGACTGACACCGATTTGTTCTTTGCCCTGCGGCACTTCGGTGTCGATCGCTCGCGGCTGGCGACGGAGCTGCAGCGCTCATTGGACAAGCTGAAGACCGGCAACGCACGTACGCCGTCGTTGTCGCCGTCGCTGGTCAAGGTCCTGACCGAAGCATGGACCATCGGCTCGATCGATTACGGGGCACAAAAGATCCGGACGGGGCACTTCCTGCTCGCCCTCGTCACGGACGCCGACATCGCGCGCCGCATCGTGCAGGAGCTGCCATCGCTGGGCCAGGTGAATCCCGAGGCGCTGCGCTCGACATTCGACGCGATCGTGGTCGAGAGCACCGAAGCCAAGGCGCATCTGGCGGGCAGCGGTGGTCCGGTGGGACCAGGCGCCGCCTCGGGTGGCGGCCAGTCGGCCAAGTCCGGTGGCCAGACGCCCTTTCTCGATCAGTACACCGTCGATCTGACCGCCAACGCGCGTGCCGGCAAGATCGATCCAGTGCTCGGTCGCGATGCCGAAGTCCGTCAGGTCATCGACATTCTCACGCGGCGTCGGCAGAACAATCCGATTCTCGTCGGCGAAGCGGGCGTGGGCAAGACGGCCGTCGTCGAAGGGTTTGCGCGTCGGATCGCTGAAGGCGACGTCCCGACGCCGCTGAAGGGTGTCACGCTGCGGACACTCGACCTCGCGCTGCTGCAGGCCGGCGCTGGAGTGAAGGGTGAGTTCGAGAGTCGCCTCAAGGGGCTGATCGACGAAGTGAAGAAGTCGCCGATTCCGATCATCCTCTTCATTGATGAGGCGCACACGATGATCGGCGCCGGAGGCGCCGCTGGACAGAATGACGCGGCCAATCTGCTCAAGCCGGCACTCGCCCGCGGCGAGCTGCGTACGATCGCCGCGACCACCTGGAGCGAGTACAAGAAGTTCTTTGAAAAGGATCCGGCGCTGTCACGGCGGTTCCAGCTGGTGAAGGTGGACGAGCCGACAGAAGCGGTCTGCATGCTGATGCTGCGTGGTGTCGTCCCATCGCTCGAGAAGCATCACACGGTGCGGATCACCGACGACGGTCTGGCCGCCGCCGTGCGGCTCTCGCATCGCTACCTCCCGGATCGGCAGCTGCCTGACAAGGCGGTGAGCGTGCTCGACACGGCCTGCGCGCGCCTCGCCCTCGGTCAGAACAGCACGCCAGCGCCAGTCGAGGATGCACGACGGATCCTGCAGGACCTCGAAGTGCAGGAGCGGGTGTTGCGCCGCGAACAGGCGGTCGGCGTGGATCATGTCGAACGCCTCGCCGGCATCGACACACTGCGCGCTGCCACGCAGGAGCGTTTGACAGCCATGGAAGCGCGCTGGGAACAAGAGCGTGCGCTGGTCGAGTCGATTCGGACTCTGCGGGGACAGCTCGAAGCGTCGGCTCCGGCGGCCGGCGTGGCCGAGGGTGAGGCTGACGCACCGATCCGGGCCGAACTGGTTGCCAAGCAGGCCGAGCTTGACGCGATCCAGGGCGAGACGCCGCTGATGCGGGTGACGGTGGATGCGTCCATCATCGGCGAGGTCATAGCCGGCTGGACAGGGATTCCGGTTGGCTCGATGATGCGGGACGAACTCGGGACGCTGCTCGAGCTGGAGCGGCACCTCGGCGCACGCGTCATCGGGCAGGATCACGCGCTCGAGGCGATCGCGCGACGCATGCGGACCAGCAAGGCCGGTATCGAGGACCCGAACAAGCCGAAGGGCGTCTTCCTGCTCGTCGGGCCGTCGGGCGTCGGCAAGACGGAAACCGCGGTCACCGTCAGCGAGATGCTCTACGGCGGCGAGCGGAACATGATCACGATCAACATGAGCGAGTTCCAGGAGCCGCATACCGTCAGCACACTCAAGGGTTCGCCGCCGGGGTACGTCGGCTACGGCGAAGGTGGTGTGCTCACCGAGGCCGTGCGGCGCAGGCCGTACAGCGTGGTGCTGCTCGATGAGATCGAGAAGGCGCACCCAGACGTCCTCGAGCTGTTCTTCCAGGTCTTCGACAAGGGCGTGATGGAGGACGGAGAGGGTCGGCAGATCGATTTCCGGAACTCGGTGATCATCCTCACGACGAACGCCGGTACCGAGACGATCATGAAGCTCACGGCGGACCCTGAAACCCTGCCGTTCCCGGCCGCGATGGCGGCGGCGCTGAAGCCCGAGCTCGATGCCGCCTTCAAGCCGGCCTTCCTTGGCCGGACGGTGATCGTGCCGTACTATCCGATCCGGGATGAGAACCTGAAGAGCATCGTGCGATTGAAGTTGGCGAAGATCGCGCGGCGGTTGCAGGAAGTGCATCGCGTGACGCTCGAGTACGGACCCGAGCTGGTGAACCAGGTGGCAGCCCGGTGCACCGAGGTGGAGAGTGGAGCACGCAACGTCGACAATATTCTGACGAACACGTTGCTCCCTGAAGTCTCAACCTTGCTGCTGACGGCACTCGTGGAAGGCCACCGCGCGACGGCCGTGCGCGTCACCGTGGACGAGAATGGCGAATTCATGTACGATGCCGTGACGGACTGATTTCCCCCGGGACTCCGACGATGCCGACCTATACGCAGGACACACGCCCCTTTCGGCTCCAGACGCCGCTCGGGAAGGATGTGCTCCTGTGCACGAGCTGGAGTTGCACCGAGTCGGTGTCGTCGTTGTTCGAACTCCGTATCGCGGCGCAGAGCGAGCGCGGGGACATCGAACCGAAGGAGCTGTTGCTCAAGACCGTGACACTGCACTGCAAGCCGGAAGGTGGTGATGAACGCTACTTCACCGGCATCGTGCGCCATGTTGAGCGTCCAGCGGCATCGGATGGTCGACTCACCGATTACGTGTTGCACGTCGTTCCGCCGGTCTGGCTGCTGGCACTCGGCACCGGCTATGAGGTGCATCAGGATCTGGATCTGAAGGCGCTGCTGGCGAAGGTCCTGACCGGCGTTCCAGTGAAGTGGGAGCTCCAGGGATCGTTCGAGCCGGCGCCGAGCCGCACACGATACAATGAATCACGGTGGGCGTTTGCCACTCGCCTCTTCGAGCGCGATGGTATCTGGTACGCCTTCAACCACACGGCCAGCGCATGCACCACGCTGGTGGCGAATTCAATGGCGTCGGCGGTTGTCCAGAATGGCGTCACGGAGCTGCGTGACACCGCGTGGGAGAAGAATGCGAAGCTCGTGAGTTTCAGCACCAGACAGGATCCGTTCATCAAGAAGGTGGTGGTCGGAACATCGCAGCAGGCGTTGTTCGGCAAGGAGAATCGCGAAACGGCCACCGCGCCGGCCTTTCCCGGATCGCCCGGCGATTGGGCGCTCGACCCGTCGTCGTTTCCAGCGTCGTTCGAGACGCAGCTCTACGAGTATGTCACCGGTGGCAGCTTCGACGCGGCGAACAAGTCGGGCGGCGAAACCGCTTCCGAGATCTCGAAGATCGTCCAGGCGCTCCGCGACCAGGCAAAGCTGCACGCGCAGACCGAGACGGCGTCGTCGTCGCGGCTGATGGGCAGCAGCACTGCGTCGGGACTGGTGGCAGGAGCCAAGGTCGGCATTCACTGCGCGGGCCAGACCACTGTCAACGGCCAGTACTTCGTCACCTCGGTGCAGCACTGGGGCGAGAACGGGAGCTATGTCGGCGGTGACCGCAGCGCGTCGACGTATACCAATGAGTTCGAGTGTATTCCGCACAGTGTCGCCTACCGGCCGCCCCGCGTGACGCCGTGGCCTGCGGTGCAGGGGATGCACGTCGCCACCGTCGTTGGCCCGGCAGGTGAGGAGATCTTCACCGACAAGTTCGGCCGCGTGCGCGTGGTCTTCGAATGGAATCGCGAGGCGTCGGCACCCAATGGGCCTGGCGATTCGTGCTGGGTGCGGGTGGCGCAGCTCGTCTCGGGGCCAGGCTGGGGTTCGTTCTTTCTGCCACGGATCGGCCATCAGGTGCTGGTCAGCTTCCTCGGTGGTGATCCCGATCAGCCGGTGGTCGTCGGCAGTCTGTACAATGCCGTGAACATGCCGCAGATCAAGTTGCCTGACGACAAGACGCAGAGCGCCATGCGCACGCGATCGTCGCCGAAGGGTACGGCGGAGATGTACAACGAGCTGCGATTCGAGGACAAGAAGGATGCGGAGCAGGTCGTGTTTCAGGCGCAGAAGGATTTCATCGGCCTGATCAAGCACGACTCCACGCTGACGGTGAAAGAAGGCAACCAGACCGTCACCGTGGAGAAGGGTGACCAGTCACTCACGATCACCAAGGGCAAGCTCACCATCACGGTCGAGCAGAACCACGCCACGACGGTGAAGCAGGGCGACATGACCACCGAGGTCAAGACGGGGAAGTTCAGCCTCGAGGCCTCGAAGGACGTGGCACTCACGTCGAAGACCGCGAAGATGTTGCTGGAGGCGATGGCCGACATCAGCGTGAAGAGCAAGAGTGGCAAGATCGAGATTTCAGCACCGATGTCGATTGAGCTGAAGTGCGGTGGCAGTTCGATCAAGATCTCGCCGACGGGGGTGGAGATCACGGGAATCCAGTTCAAGGCCAGCGGGAGCGCGATGGCAGAGGTGTCCGGCGGCGGGATGCTGACGCTGAAGGGCGGCGTCGTGATGATCAACTGATGAGCACCTCCATGAACTCCCCTGCGAACGCCACGCTCGATCCGCAGACCGCGATCGGTTTCGTCGTTGAAAGCGCCGGCGTTGTGGAAGCGTGGCGTGAGATCGCGCACGGTACTGATGATCCATCCGCACTGGTGGAGTCTTTCGTGAGCGCCGGACTCACGACCGAGGCGATTCGCTGTATCGCGGTTGCAATCCCCGCACGCCAGAACGTCTGGTGGGCCTGGGTGTCGGCGCGTCATACGCTGGCCGGCGCGGCGGCGGAAGGGGTGAAGGACTCGCCGCGATTGCACGAGTTGCTCGGCATGGTCGAGCAGTGGATTGCCGCCCCCGACGATCAGAAACGTCGCGCCATCTGGGCCGCCGCGCAGTCGCTCGGTATCAAGCACCCGGTCACGCTGGCGTCGGCGGCGCTCTACTTCAGCGGTGGCAGCATCGCGGAAGCGGAAGGGGCGGCACCAGTGCCGGCCCCGCCGGGAATGGTCGCCACCTTCGTCGCGGCCACGGTGACGGTGTCCACACTGCAGGGACCACCGGAGCAGATGGACGATCGGGTGCGTGCCAGTCTAGCGCAGGGCATGGAGATCGTGACGAAACTGGGCGGATGGGTGCATTCCATCAGTCATGTACGGCAGGAACTCAGCGCACAACGTCAGTCGCAGGGGGCCTGATGGGGATGCCAGCCGCACGGATCACCGATCCGCATGTGTGCCCGATGGTGACGGTGTTGGTCCCGCACGTCGGCGGGCCGATCCTGCCGCCAGGTGTGCCGACGGTGATGATTTGTGGGTTGCCAGCTGCGACCATGACGTCGCAGTGTGTCTGCGTTGGCCCGCCGAGCCTCGTCATCAAGGGCTCGGCCACGGTACTGATCGGCAAGAAGCCGGCAGCGCGACTGCTCGACAACACCGCCCACGGCGGGATGATCGTGATGGGCGCACCGACGGTGTTGATCGGCGGGTGATGTGCGGCTGGTACTGCAGCGAACACACCGGTCTCGATCGATCAGGCGGATTGAGAACCCCAGCCTGATCTACTCCGGCTGCCTCAGCGTGCCTGCACTCGCACCGTCTGCCCGACAAACCGAACCCGCATCGGCCAGCCACCTTTGCGGCGAGCGCCAGCGACTCGAATCGGCGCGGCATTCTGCAGGGCGGTCGATGCGTTCTCATCGAAGATCGCTTCCTCGGACAGCTTGCCGGGCCGCACCGAGGCGAATTGCCCTGCCTGGTCGACGACGACGTCGAAGTCCGCCTTGAGATCCGAGATCTCTTCGCCGTACTCCTTGGTCACGTCCTTGAGATAGAATCGCCACGTCGCCTCGACTGCACCGGCAAGCGCCCGTCGAACTGACTCGGTGCCCTTCGCTTCAGCTGCGCGCGTCGCCGCATCGACCACACCGACTTCAGCCGACGCCGCCGGTGCCGGTGCGGCGGTGGGTGGTGCCGCCGCCGCAGGCACACCTTGGATCCCGCCGCTCCCAGCAGCAGGTGCCGATGCTGGTGCCGCACCTGATGCCGCACCTGGTACCGATGCCGATGCCAAAGCAGGCGGCGAGGGCACATTCCCCGACGCCACCAGACTGGCATCGCGCGTTTTCACGAACACCACGGCCGCCACGACCACCGCGAGCACAACCGCCGGGATCGCCACCAGCGGCCAGCGCGATTTCTCCGGCGGACGGGGCGCGATCAGTACCGTGCTACCCATAACGGGTGCGGCACCAGTAACTACGGCGGGGGCGGGCTGCGCTGGCACCACCACCGACGCTGGGTCCGGAATCGCCGGCGAGCCGCCGGTGGTGCGCTGCAACACTCGCTCGCCCGAGTCGATGATGCCACGGAGCCCGGCGGTGGATGGCGTCCTGCGTGCGTGGATGACGTCACCGAACAGGCAGACGCGCAGGGCATCGGACATGGACTTCGCATCGAGCCAGCGATCATCGCGATGTTTCGCGAGTGCGCGCGACAGAATGCCGATCACCTCGGGCGGAACGCCGCGGGCCTCGAGCGGTCCCATATCCGCGCCGGTATTGACCAGCTGATACATCAATTCGGCAAAGTTCTCGCGATCAAACGCCGGCCGACCCGTGATCATTTCGTACAGCAACAGGCCGACGGCATGAATGTCGACCCGGGCGTCGAGCTCTTCACCGCGCAGCTGCTCCGGTGCCATGTACCGCGGCGTGCCGATCACGGCGCCGGTCATCGTCAGGTTCTTTTCGCCGCCGCCGGTGCCGGTGCGCTTGGCGATGCCAAAATCGAGCACTTTGGCCAGGCCGTCTTCCGTCACCATGACGTTCGACGGCTTCAGGTCACGATGCACCAACCCGGTCCGGTGGGCAGCGCTCAGCCCATCGCAGATCTGCGCGGCGAGATCCAGTGAGTCCTCGATCGAGAGCGCGCCGTCCCGTTCCAGCCGGTCGGCCAGCGTCTCACCCTCGACGTGCTCCATCACGATCAGCGTGCGACCGGCATCGTCGAGATAGTCGAACACACGCACCACATTGGTGTGCTGGATCGCTGCGGCCGCACGCGCTTCGCGCTCGAGGCGCAAGCCGAGCTGCGCATCGGTCGCATCGGGCAGCACGATCTTGACCGCGACGGAGCGCTGCAGCCGCTCGTCGGTCGCCAGCCAGACCTGTCCCATGGCCCCTGATCCCAGCAGCCGGTGGAGCCGGAAACGGCCCCCGATCAATGCAGATTCCACCGTGGCTCAATCAGAACGGACTGTGACGAAATCCTTCTCATTCAGAATCATCAGCACCTTCGGGTCGGCCCCATCCAGTGCCACCCGGAACACCACCAGCGCCGGGCCCGCACCCTGCCACGACTGCGCACGTGCCACAACGATAACCGTCCCGTCGTCGTATCCCGCGCTGATGTCGGTAATCAGCAGCCTGGCGGGCACCCGGACGGCGGTTGGCGTCTGCACCTGATCGGCGCCGACCGTGACCCACTGCAGCGTCGCCGGCCGCGACCTCGACGATGAATCGACTGCCAGCAGCACGCGTCCATCGCGCAGCTGCGCGATCAGCTCCTCTCGCGCCTTGCCATCCGTCAGTTTCACCACCGCACCGGCCTTCACGCGGGCCAGGTCGGCTTGGCCACCACTCTCGAACCGGACCAGAATGCCTGACGAATCCGCCTCGGCGCTCGGGAAGCGGAACTTCGAGTTCGAGCCTGACGCCAGCAGGGTGACCTCGCGCGTCGCGAGACTGACGCGAAGGACGGAGCTGATCTTCGGATCACGCCCCGCCATCAAGACGGCCTTCCCATCCTTCGTCCACGACGGATCGGATGCGCTGATCGTGTCGGGGCTCAGATTCTTCCAGTTGAATCCATCGGCATCGATCACCACCACCCGCGACTGATTGGCGCGATCGAGCGGCTCGTAGGTCAGCGCGATGCGCGTGCGGTCCGGCGACCAGACCGCCTGCGACACCAGTCCGCTGTCGACCCGCGCGAGCAACACAGGGGTCGTGTCGTTGGCTCCCATCAGCTGCCAGACCCCGCGCACACCGCCAATCGTCCCCGACACCAATCCGCGACCGGTGACGAACACCGTCACGGAGTCGGCACCTGCCCCCGGCTGCGATGCGATGATCGTCGCTCGGCCAGGCCCCATGCCAGTCACGGTGCCACTGGCGTCGACCGCGGCAATCCCGGGCGCCGTCGAGACAAATTGGGCGGCTGTTGCCGTGCCGAAGTCGCGCTGATCCGCGGCACGAAGCTGCGCCACCAGCTTGCGGGTTGCGCCCGCAACGATCGCCGTCACATCGACCGCGAAGGTCAGGCGCGCCGCCGAAACGGTGAGCGGCCAGCTGATCGTCTCCATGCCCGGCGCGTCAAGCGTCACGCGCGTGGTACCCTCACGAATGCCCGTCACGACCCCGCGCACGTCGATCGTCGCGATTCCGGGGTCGGCGGTGCGCCACGTCAGGGTACTCGTCGAGAGCACGGTCCCTGCCGTCCCATACGGCTTTGCCTCGAGCGTCGTCGTGCCGCCAGTACCGACAGTCACCACTGATCCCTGCGCGGGAATCGTTTCGACCTTCGCGATGCGTGGTGTCACGCGCACCGGAATCGTTTTCGTCAAGCCGGAGCCATCGACAACCAGGTTCGCGTCGCCGGCATCGAGCGCCTGGACGATGCCGGCGATGGGGCTGATGACGCGCAGCACCGCGGGATCCGTGGTACG
>JANPFJ010000223.1:0-1461 GCA_031423355.1 Gemmatimonadaceae bacterium
CCGGCGGTATGGCTACGGTGTACCTCGCGCGCGATCTCAAACACGATCGCGACGTCGCGATCAAAGTGCTGCGCGATGATGTCGCTGCATCGGTCGGGCGCGAGCGCTTTTTGCGAGAGATCCAGCTGGCCGCGCGCCTGAGTCATCCGCACATCCTGCCGCTGTTCGATTCGGGTGACGCGGATGGCGTGCTGTACTACGTGATGCCGGTGGTCACGGGTGAATCGTTGCGTGACCGGCTCGCGCGTGACCGGCATATCGCGGTGGCCGACGCTGTGCGCTTTGCCGTGGAGATCGCGGGTGCGCTGGAGCACGCGCATCGCGCCGACGTCGTACATCGCGACATCAAGCCCGAGAACATTCTGCTGCAGGACGGGCACGCACTGCTTGCCGACTTCGGCATCGGCAAGGCGATCGACGACGCCAGCACAGGCACGCTGACGCAGGTGGGCACGAGTGTCGGCACGCCCGCGTACATGAGTCCCGAGCAGGCGGTTGGCGAAGAGGTGGACGGTCGGAGCGATCTCTACTCGCTGGCGTGTGTGCTGTACGAGATGCTCGTGGGTGAGCCGCCGTTCACGGGCCCCACGGTACAGGCGGTCATTGCCAAGCGTTTCGTGCAGACGCCGGCCGACGTGACCGCGTTGCGCGAAGGCGTGCCACGCACCGTTGCCGTGGCGCTCCGGCACGCGTTGCAACGCACGCCGATCGATCGCCCATCCATCAAGGACTGGACACTCGCCATGCAAGCGGCGCCGACGAGCGACGTCAGCACCGCACCGCCGCGCTCCATCGCCGTGCTCGCCTTCGCCAATCTCACGGCCGACCGCGAGAACGAGTTCCTCGGCGACGGGATTGCCGAAGACATCATCAACCTGCTTTCGCGCATTGACGGCCTGCAGGTTGCGGCCAAGATGTCGGCGTTCTCGTTCAAGGGAAGGCAAGTGGAGCCGCGCGTGGTGGGCGACGCGCTGAATGTCGCGCTCGTACTCGAAGGCAGTGTACGCAAGGCGGGCAGTCGCGTGCGCATCACCGTGCAGCTGCTGTCGGTGGCCGACAAGTACCAGCTGTGGAGTGAACGCTACGATCGCGAACTGGTGGACGTGTTTGCCGTGCAAGATGAAATCGCGGCCGCGATCGCCGAGCGCTTGCAGCTGACGCTGGCCCCACGCGAGGCACCCGCCACACCCGTGAGCTCGGAAGACGTCGAAGTGTATGAGCTCACCGTGCGCGCCCGAGGCCTGCTCGCGCAGCGCGGACGGGCCGTACTCGCGGCACTGGGAATCCTCGATCGACTGCTCGCGCTTCGCCCCGACAACCCGACGACACTCGCGCTGTTCGCCATGGCGCAGCGCATGCGCATCCAGAACAACTGGGGCACCGCCGACGAGTGCTTGGCGCTCGCCAACGCCGCGTTGGCGCGCGCGCTGACGATCGGCCCGGACGATCCCGATGCGTTGG
>JANPFJ010000224.1:0-11119 GCA_031423355.1 Gemmatimonadaceae bacterium
AGCTTCTGCCAGCCGGCCGTCATCACCACCACCAGCAGCCAGGTCAGCGGCAGGATCGTAGTCCAGGCGTACCGCGCCTTGCCCATCCGGATGATGACCGTGGTCCCCACGCAGAGCGCAACGGCTGCCAGCAGCTGATTCGCCATCCCGAACAGCGGCCAGAGCGAGTTGATGCCGCCCAGCGGATCGGTCACGCCCTGATACAGAAAATATCCCCACATCGCGACGAATAGTCCGCTGGCCATCCAGACGGCGGGCTGCCAGGTCACTTCCCGGAACTTCGGCCAGAGCTGGCCACCCAGATCCTGCAGCATGAAGCGGCCAACCCTCGTCCCGGCATCCAGCGTCGTGAGGATGAACAACGCCTCGAACATGATGGCGAAATGGTACCAGAGCGCCATGCCTCCGCCGCCGAGCGCACGATCGAACAGATGGGCCATCCCGACGGCGAGCGACGGTGCGCCGCCCGTACGACTGAGCAGCGAACTCTCGCCGACACTCTTCGCGAGCGCATCCATCTCGCCAGGCTGCAGGTCGAAGCCCCACTGCTGGACCGCCAGCGCGGCACTTTCCGCCGTCGTGCCGAGCGCAGCTACGGGGGCGTTGATGGCGAAGTAGACGCCCGGGGTCAGCACGCAGGCGGCGATGAGCGCCATGATCGCCACCAGCGATTCGGTCAGCATCGCTCCATATCCGACGAGTTTGGCATCGGGTTCACGCGACAGCAGCTTGGGCGTGGTACCGCTGGCGATCAGCGCGTGGAATCCACTGATCGCGCCACAGGCGATCGTGATGAATACAAAAGGAAAGACCTTGCCGCTGAAAACTGGTCCGGCGCCATCGACGAACTGCGTGACGGCCGGCATCGACAGCGGCGGGAGCACGAGCAGAATGCCGACGGCAAGGGCGACGACCACGCCGATCTTGACGAACGCGCTGAGGTAGTCGCGGGGCGCGAGCAGCAGCCACACCGGCAACACGCTCGCCGCAAACCCGTAGGCCATGATCAGCAGGGCGAGCGTCGGGCCGGTGAGTGTGAAGAGCGGTGCCAGGCTCGGATTCGCCGCCACCCACTGTCCGGCCCAGAGTGCCCCGGCCAGCATCACGAGGCCGATCGCACTCGCCTCGAGCACCTTGTCGGGACGGAGAAAGCGCAGGTAGAGCCCCATGAACATCGCGATGGGCACGGTGAGGCTGATCGTGACCGTTCCCCATGGACTCGACTTGAGTGCATTGACCACCACCAGCGCGAGCACCGAGATCAGGACGACCATGATGCCAAGCACCGCGACCAGCGCTGTGATGCCAGCCACCGGGCCGATCTCGTCCTTGGCCATCTGCCCCAGCGACCGGCCATCCCGTCGCACCGACGAACACAGGATCACGAAATCCTGGACGGCGCCTCCCAGGACCACGCCGATGATGATCCAGAGTGCGCCGGGCAGGTAGCCGAACTGTGCGGCGAGTGTTGGCCCGACCAGCGGCCCCGGTCCGGCGATGGCGGCAAAGTGGTGGCCGAAGACGACCCACTTGTTCGTCGGCACGAAGTCGTGCCCGTCGGCCTTGCGAACCGCCGGTGTGGCCCGGTCGGCATCGAGCGCGAAGATCGCCGTGGCGATGAACCGCGCGTAGAAGCGGTAGCCGACCAGATAGGTACAGATCGCTGCCGTCAGCAGCCAGGCGGCATTGATGCTTTCGCCGCGAGAGAGGGCGACACGCCCGAGGGCCGCAGCACCAATGGCTGCGATGAGACCCCAGATAATGACGGTGCGAGCAGAACGCATGGGCAGGGAAGGGGAGACGCCAACGGTGTGCGGCGAGGTGACGGTACCCGGCGGTCACACCTCTCGGCAAGGCGCGACACTGAACCTGCCCGGGAGGGCGACTATCTTCCGCGCATGTCAAAGCCCCTCCCTCATCCGCGGTACCTGCTGGCTGTGTTGCCGATCGTTGCGCTGGTACTCAGTGCCTGTGGCGGGTCACCGAAGCCAGCGCCGACACCGGAACCGTCGGTCGGTCGCGATTCGGCGCGGGTGGCCGAGCCGCCCCCGTCGCCGCGGCCCGCACCGCCGGTCTTCGGTGAGTACAGCTCGCGCGTGGTGGTGGTGTTTCCGCTGCAGAAGTTCGCGGTGGGCGATTCCGGTTGGATGGCTGCCGCCAGCGCCACCGGCCGTGCCCGCGCGGCGCAGCTGGATTCCGCACTGACGGTAGCGCTTCGTGATCGCGGTCTCGAGACGACCTGGTCGCTGACGCCGAATACATCGCGTGTCGCGCAGCGGGAGGTGATGAATCGCACCGATCCACGCGCACTGTCCACGGCCGGGCTGACGCCGGGTCGTCGGCGGAATGATCTGGATCTCCGTGAGCCGCTCGCTTCGCAGCTCCGGGCCATCATCGCGATGGTGCCGGAGGCCCGGTTGGTGCTGCTCCCGCTCGAGACGCGCATCGTGACGACCGCCGGCGGGATGAAGCAGGCCACGCTGCGCATTGCATTCCTGGATGGTCGCATGGCCACCGTGCTGTCGTTCCCAGATGTGGTCGGAGCGCCTGCCGCCGATGAGCGCGGCGCACTGATGTCGGTCGCGACGAAGTTCGCTGACCTGGTCGTCGTTCCGTAGGTGTCGGCCGACACGTCGTTCGCCAACTCCGTTTCTTCCTCTTGACTCCGTCCACTCCACCATGTCCACCACAGTCACACTGATCCCCGGCGACGGCATCGGTCCCGATATCACCGAGGCGACGATCCGAGTCCTGGCCGCTGTCGGAGCGGATCTGGTGTGGGATCGACAGATGGCCGGTGCGTCGGCGGCCGCGCGCTACAACGACCCGATTCCCGAAGCGACGCTCGATTCGATCAAGAAGAATCGTGTGGCGCTGAAGGGACCGCTGGAGACGCCGGTCGGCGAAGGATATCGATCCGTCAATGTGGCGCTGCGCAAGACCTTCGATCTCTATGCCAACGTCCGTCCGGCGCACGTCATCCTGCACGGCGGTCGGTTCGAGAAGGTGGACATCGTGATCATTCGCGAGAACCTCGAAGGGTTGTACTACGGGGCCGAGCATTACATCCGGATCGGCGACGATCCGAAGGCCGCGGCGGAGAGCGTGGCCCTGATCACGCGGTATGGTTCGGATCGCGCGATCCGCTACGCCTTCGAATACGCCGTCAAGCACGGGCGGAAGAAGGTGACGCTGGTGCACAAGGCGAACATCCTCAAGTTCACGCAGGGGTTGTTTCTGGACGTCGGTCGCGAGATCGCGAAGGAGTACGCCGGCCGCGTCCAGTTCGAGGACCGCATCATCGACGCGATGGCGATGCAGCTGGTCCTCAAGCCGGAGAACTTCGATGTGATCGTGACGACGAATCTGTTCGGCGACATTCTGTCGGATCTGGTCTCGGGGCTGGTCGGTGGGCTGGGACTGGCGCCAGGCGCGAACATCGGCCCGACAGCTGCCATCTTCGAAGCGGTGCATGGCACGGCGCCGGACATCGCGGGCAAGGGCGTCGCGAACCCAGGCGCGCTGATCCTCGCGGCCTGCCTGATGCTCGACCACCTCGGCGATACGGTACGCGCCGAGCGGATTCGGACCGCCTTGCACGCCGTGATCGATGAGAAACAGGTACTGACCCGCGATCTTGGCGGATCGGCATCGACGTCGCAGTTCGCCGACGCCATCATCGCCCGACTGTGAGAGGCTCCACCGCGTGACCCGGATTCTGCACGTTTCCGACCTGCATTTCGGTCGCCCCGCCGTGCCACTGCAGATCGACGCCATCGAAGCGCTGATTCAGGATGAGCTCTTCGACGTGGTCGCGGTCAGTGGTGACGTGAGCCAGCGCGCGCGGTCGGGTGAGTTTCAGCGGGCGGCGGCGTTCCTGCGCGATGCACGCAAGGTGAGCGAAACGCTCGTCGTGCCCGGGAACCACGATGTGGCGTGGTGGAATGCGCCGATGGGTGTCGGCGACCGGACGGCGCTCTACGCCGACTATCGGACGTTCATCCATCCGGAGATCGAACCGGTACTCGATGTGCCAGGTGCGCGGGTGGTGGGACTGAACACCAGTCATGGCATCACGCGCCGGACGCTGACATGGAACATGCGCGACCTGAGTGTGATCGGTGATGTGACGCGTTCGCAACTCGAGCGGCTGCGTGATCGACTGGATGCGGCACCGGCCGATGCGGCGCGTGTGGTCGTCATGCACCACAATCCAGTGCGCGGCGAGCTGAGTCAGCGCCACGGATTGAAGCACACGAAGAAGGTACTTGGCGCGTTTGCCGAGATGGGCGTCGATCTGGTGCTGTGCGGGCATGATCACCAGGAGGCGATCCATTTCGTGGAGCATACGAAGAAAGGGACCGTCATCTCGACGGCTGGCACAGTCAGCAGCCGGTCGCGCGGCGGGCGACCATCGAGTGTGAACTGCATCGACATCACCGACGACGAGATTCATATCGTGACGTGGATCTGGGAGCCGGCGGCGCGGCGATTCGGTCCGGGGCCGGTGAAGGTGTTCGCGCGGTGATTGCGTGGTTGACGCGCAAGTTCTCCCGCGATCCCGGGCAACTGGGGTTGTTCGAACGTCCACCGCAGGGCGTGGACCGGAGCCCGCTGCGTGAATCGCCGACGCCGGCGCCTCGGATGCCGCAGGCGCTGGTGCCAGTCGTCGCGCCCGTCGCGCCTGCGTCGGCACGGATGGTGCTTACTGCACCGGCCGACGCCAGGGAGCAGTGCGAGACGCGCGTTGATCCTGACGCCCTGCTGCACCGGCTGCGTGAGCATGGCTTGCGCGGCGTCGACCGGTTGGTGTTGACGCGCAACCGGCGCACCATGGTCAGCCTCGCCAGCGGCGTACTGCGCGTACACGAAGGATTCGCGACGGCACCGGCCAGAGTCCACGAGGCGATTGCCGTCTTCGCGACCTCACGCAGCCGTGTGAAGCGCAGCGCGGCCCGCGACATCATCGTGGCGCATCCGGTTCCGGTCAGGCCCCCAGCGCGGCGGCCGGCGGCGCAACACCCGGACGACGACGCGATGGCGGCGCGATTGACGCTGCTGCATGCGCAGCTCAATCTCGAGCACTTTGGTGGCAGGCTCGATCCGCTCGAGATTCAGGTCTCGCGCCGCCTTGCCCGGCGGCTGGGCCACTACACCTTGCGTGCGCATACCGGCGGTTGCGGCGAAATCGTCATTTCCCGTCGCCATGTGCGCCGTGACGGATGGCCCGAGGCGATTCACACGCTGCTGCACGAGATGGTCCATCAATGGCAGGACGAAACGGGCCGTCCGGTCGACCACGGCCGTGGTTTTCGCGCCAAGTGCCGCGCGGTTGGTATCGCGCCGGCGGCAACCCGAATGCTTCCGCGATAGCGATCCGACAGGCTGCACTGGTGTGATGCGTGGTCGACTGGCGCCGGCTGGGGTAGCGGGCACGGGGTGCGCCGCTCGAGGCCGCGACGGTGCCCCGGCTCGCCGCGGGTCAGCCGCCGGGACGAGGGGATGTCCTCGGTCGTCCACCCCTCGACGGGCTTGACCGCGTTTCGGCACTCCGGCGGGTCCGTTAGCCTTATATCCTCTGGACGCGCCGATCCGGCCGCGCCCGACCGACTTTTCCTGGCGGAGACCCGGCCATGGCCATGCATATCGATTCCGAGACGTCACTGCTGCCGTCGGGGCACCTGATGCCCCGAGAGGGCGACCTGTTCAATATCGACGCCGCGCTCACGGAAGAAGAGCGCGCGATCCGCGACTCAGTCCGCCGATTTGTCGACGATCGGATCCTGCCAATCATCGGTGACTGCTACGTGCAGGGCCGGTTCCCGAAGGAACTCATCCCGGAGATGGCCGAACTCGGGATGTTCGGCGCCAACCTGCCCGAGGAGTACGGCTGCGCCGGATTGAGCAGCGTCGCCTACGGGTTGATCATGCAGGAGCTCGAACGCGGCGACAGCGGGATCCGCAGCTTCGCCAGCGTACAGGGCGCGCTGGTCATGTATCCAATCTTTGCCTTCGGCAGCGAGGCGCAGAAGCGTCAATATCTGCCGAAGATGGCGAAGGGTGAAGTGATCGGCTGCTTCGGACTCACCGAGCCCGACGCTGGTTCGAATCCCGGCGCGATGACGACGCGGGCGCGTCAGCAGGCCGACGGCTCGTGGATCATCAACGGCGCCAAGATGTGGATCACCAACGGGTCACAGGCGCACGTGTCGATCATCTGGGCCAAGACGGTTGACGGTGACGAGACGGGAAAGTCGGTGCGCGGCTTCATCGTGCCGACCAATTCGCCGGGCTTCACGGCCAAGGATCAAAAGGGAAAGCTGTCGCTGCGCGCCAGCGATACGAGTGAACTGGTACTGGTCGATGTGCCTGTGCCCGCCGATGCCATACTGCCGGAGGTGCAGGGGCTGCGCGGTCCGCTCAGCTGCCTGACGCAGGCGCGCTATGGAATCTCGTGGGGTGCGATGGGAGCGGCGATGGCCTGCTACGAGGAGGCGCTGTCGTACAGCAAGACGCGCATGATGTTCGACAAGCCCATCGGCGCGTTCCAGATCCAGCAGGTGCGCCTGGCGAACATGATCACGGAGATCATCAAGGGGCAGTTGCTCTCGCTGCACCTGGGTCGCATGAAGGACCTGGGCACGTTCAACTCGAACCAGGTGTCCGTTGCCAAGCGCAACAACGTGAACGTTGCCACCGATATTGCGCGCGAGGCACGCCGGTTGCTCGGCGGGAACGGGATTCTGGCCGAGTATCACAGCATGCGGCACATGGCCAATCTCGAAAGCGTGTACACCTATGAAGGGACGCACGATGTGCATTCGCTGATCATTGGCAACGCGATCACGGGGCTGCAGGCGTTCAAGTAGTGGCCCGGCAGCCGCCGATCACCCCTTTCGGCGGTCATGATCGGTTAGCTTTGTGGCACGGGCCGTGCACCGTCGTCTTCGCTACGACGGGTGCCGCCCGCCCCACTCCGGAGCGTCCGCTGGCTCAGCGGCGCTCCGTCTTTTTTATCTCCGATCATTGTCGTCCCTCAGGAGTTGCAGATGAGTTCGCTCGTGCAGTTTGTGTGCTTTACGACCGTCCTCCCGCAGGCTGAGTTCCTGCTGGCGTGGGAGCCGTTTGCGTCAGGCTTTCTCTCCCGAGGTATCGAGCGGATCGTGCTCTCCGAGAACACGGAGCGGTCCACGGAAGCGTCGTTCGACTACGTCTCACGCAACCTGTGGGATGAAAGCCGCTTCGAGCGTGCCTTTCCGCACGGCGTACGTGGTAGCGGAGGGCTCGGCCCGATCAGCGTGTTGCAGGCCGGGGGATTTCGCCTCGCCGAGTCGGCAGGTGTCGATCTGGCCAGTGGCCAGCGGCATGAATCGAAGGTGATCGTCTTCCTGATGACGCGGATGGGGCAGCGCGAGTCGGCGCGCGCATCTGTGCGCGCCGCAATGCAGCTTCCTGGTGTCTCAGCCAGCGCAATTTTCCTCAAGGACGGGGATGCACGCACCGACCGGTTCGACATGGTCGTCGAGGTGTACTGCCGTGATGGCGCGAGCGCTGAAATCATCGACGTGCTTCGCAATGTGACGGCCCCGCATGTGACCGCGGCACCGGTGATCATTGGCAGCTACCTGGAAGTGGCAGAGATGGGTGTCGAGGCGAAACGCGCGTAGATGGCGCAGGTGGTCACGCCGCGCGCTTCAATTCGGTTGTGCGCGCCGCGATCTGACAGGCCTCGTCGTTCGCCCTCCGGGACGGTGCTGACGAACGCTCGAACAGTGCTCTTGCGCATCTCCCAACCGGCCGGTACCGTCACGCCATTCCCTGGGCTGTCGCGGTTCCCCGAACCGGAGTGTTCGCATGCGCGTGCGATTCTTGTGGGCCATCTCCTCACTTGGTGTCCTCGCCGCCTGTGGCGCGGCCAAGTCGGCTGACGCACCTGTCGGCGAGTCGGCGATGTCGACCGCCGGCGCGCCGGTCGTGCCGATGGTCTACACCATCACGGCGAAGGACTTCTCGTACGATGCGCCGGATACCATCACGGCGGGCATGGTCACGCTCCGCCTCGTGAATCAGGGACCGGAGCTGCACCACGTGCAGCTGGTGAAGCTGGATGCCGGTCATACAGCGGCTGAATTCACGGAAGGGCTGAAGCACATGAAGCCGACCGATCCGCCGCCGCCATGGATTCATGGAGTCGCCGGACCGAACACGCCGGTGCCGGGTGGCGAGCAAAGCCTGACGCAGGAGCTCACTGCCGGCAATTACATCATCGTCTGCTTCATCCCCGGTCCGGACCAGATTCCGCACGCGATGAAGGGCATGACGAAGGCACTGACGGTGGTACCGTCCACAGGGGCAACCGCCGCTGCCCCGACCGCCGACATCACGGTGAAAATGACCGACTATGCCTGGGAAGTCTCGCCGGCCATCACGGCGGGGAAACACGTCATTCGCCTCGAGAACAGCGCCGCGCAAGATCATGAGATGTTCATTGCGCGGCTGGCGCCAGGCAAATCTGCCGCCGAGGCCGCGGCTTGGGCCGAAAAGCAGCAAGGTCCGCCACCCATGAAGCCGATCGGCGGAACTACCGGCATGGCGAAGGGCAGCGTGGTGTACTTGCCGGTCGACCTCGTGCCGGGGGAGTACGGACTCTTCTGCTTCCTGCCGGATGCGAAGGATGGCAAGCCACACATCGCGCACGGGATGATCACGCAGTTCGCGGTGAAGTAAGCCGGCGCCGCGTCAAGCGGCGTGCCGATCGGGCGCCGGAATCACTCGTCATCAGAGCCGAGTGAATTCGGCGCCCGCTCTGTGGTCAGGGCCGCGATTGCGGCGCGTGCCCTGCCTGTGACGGGGCCGCGGGCGCGTGGCAACCGAGCGATTCCTGCCCGATGAGCCGCCGTGGGTCGCATTCCCGCCTCTCTGGTGGTGAACATGCGTCAGTCGGTTCGGTCGTCACCCGCCCTCGGGCTGGACGAGGAATCGGCCCGGCGACAGACTACCGCTCGGGGCTGGACCTCGGACCCCCTCACTGATATCACCGCCATGCCTCACGAAGTGCCGCAGATGCAGGGTGATGTGACCGCGCTGCTCAACCGCGCCGCGGACGGTGAGCGCGGGGCGCTCGAGCAGGTGCTGGCTCTGTTGAACGGGACGCTCAGGAGCATGGCTCGTCGCCAGCTGGTTGCCGAGGGCACCGGGCACACCCTGGAAACGGATGGTCTCGTGCATGAGGCGTATCTGCGCCTGGCGGGTCTCGATCGAATGCAGTGGCGGGATCGGCAGCACCTGCTTGCAATGGCGGCCCGGACGATGCGCCGGGTCCTGATCGATTACGCTGAGCATCGGCGCGCCGCCAAGCGCGGGGGCGGCGAACTTGCCGTCAGTCTCGATGCCTCCGATGCAACATCGGTGGCGGTCGATGCGCACGCGTCGGAGTTGCATTCGCTCGATGAGGCACTGGCGCGGCTCGCCGAACTGAATCCGCGACAGAGTCAGGTGGTCGAGTGTCGGTTCTTCATTGGCCTGAGTGTGGAGGAGACTGCACAGGCCCTCGAGCTCTCACCGGCGACTGTCAAGCGTGACTGGACCGCAGCGCGTGCCTGGTTGAACCGCGAGTTGAGCGCGTGACCTCGCGCCGAGTGCAGCACACGAGCGGTGATGCCGGCGTCCAGGCGCGCTGGGCGACGGTCGAGGCACTCTTCCACGATGTGCTCAATCAGCCAGCCGTCTCCCGCGGACCGTACCTCCTGGATGCCTGTTCGGATGCCAGTTTGCGTGCCGAGGTTGAGACTCTGCTGGCCGCGCACTCGAACCGAGGCGTCCTTGACCAGCTGCTCGACGACGTCATGCTGCCGATGCTGCCGCCGCGTGAGGCCGTCAGCGACGTGACGTTGTCCCTGCCAGCCAATTCGCGCTACCGGATTCTGGACCGCGTCGGTGGTGGCGGCATGGGTGTCGTGTATCGTGCACGTGACGAGCGTCTCGACCGCGATGTGGCGCTGAAATTCCTGTCGCCGCACCTGAGCAGCGACGACGTCGCGAAGCGGCGCTTTCTGGTCGAGGCCCGCGCCGCCGCCGCCATCGAACATCCGAATATCTGCACGGTCCACGAAATCGCCGATACCGAGGATGGTCGGCTCTATATCGTCATGGCCTGCTACGAAGGCGAGACGCTCGATCGCCGAATCGCACGTGGTCCGCTGCCGCTCGACGCTGCGCTTCGCATTGCAGGTGATATCGCGCGGGGGCTGGGGAAGGCGCATGACCGCGGCATCGTGCATCGCGACATCAAGCCGGCGAACGTGATGATCACTGGTGATGGCGTGGTGAAGATCCTCGATTTCGGCATTGCGAAGCTGACCGATGTGGCCGTGACGCAAACCGTGGGTGTGCTGGGCACCGTGGCCTACATGAGCCCGGAGCAGGCGTTTGGCGAGACGGTGGATCTCCGCACCGATCTTTGGTCTCTCGGTGTCGTGCTGTACGAAATGCTGACGGGCCAACGCCCGTTTCGCGGACCGGGTGAGCAGGCCGTGCTGGTCGCAGCACTCTCGGCAGAGCCAGAGTCGGTGCTGAGTCTCCGCACTGACGTTCCCGCAACGGTGGATTCGCTGATCAGACGGGCAATGGCGAAGCGAGCGCAGGACCGATTCGCGAATGCGGCGGAACTCCTGACGGCGCTTGCCGCATGCGCGACGGGGAGCGATGCGGTGGCTGGAGACGGCAGGGCGCGTATCGACCGCGCGGCACCCACGGACAGCGAGGGGTGGGGCGCAGGCGAGCCACGCGAGCCCGCGATCACTCGCGGTGGTGAGCGACGGCAGGTGACGGTCGTCGCCGTCACGATCGATGGCCACGAAGCGCTGTTCGAGCGACTGGCGCCGGAACACGCTGAGGACATCCTTCGGCAGCTGCGCGACGCCGCGGAAGCGGTGGCCGCCGCCGCCGGCGGAATCGTGAATCGGTTCACTGGCGACGAACTCGTGTTGCTCTTCGGCGTGCCGGTCGCGCACGAGGAGGACACACTCCGTGCCGTCCGTTCGTCATTGGCACTGCGCGAGCGCGTGGCGGCGATTGCCTCGACGCTGGACGCTCGGCTGGCGGCGGGGCTGCGTGTGCG
>JANPFJ010000225.1:0-6067 GCA_031423355.1 Gemmatimonadaceae bacterium
CTGGAGCCCGAACCGTCCGCTCCGAAGGTGCCGGGTGCGACGGGCGAAGCTGATCCTGATAGGGACCGGAACACCGATCCGCAGCCGACGGAACGTCGGCCGGCGAGGATCAAGGTCAAGCTCGCGGATGGGAAGGAGCGCTCGATTCAGAGTATGAGCTCGGTCAGCTACTGGAGCCCCGACGGTCGGATGATGTCAGCTACGCAGTTCCTGAAGGAGCTGTTCGGGACCCTACCCACGTTCTTCGCTGACGAGGACGAGCTCCGGCGAATTTGGAGCGCCCCGGACACGCGGCGGAAGCTGCTCGATGGCCTGGCGGAGAAGGGATATTCGCGCGAACGTTTGGGCGACATGCAGCGGGCGATCGAGGCGGAGGACAGTGACCTTTACGACGTGCTCGCGTATGTAGCGTTCTGCACGTCACCTGTGGCGCGTTCGGTGCGGGCGGACCACGCCCGCGTATCGAGCGCTGCGCGCTTCTCAGCGAAGCAGCAGGCGTTCGTGGAGTTCGTGCTGCAGCAGTATCAGGATCACGGAGTTGACGAGCTTGAGAGTGAAAAGCTCACGCCTCTGCTGAAGCTCAAGTATGGTGGGGCTCTGAACGATGCCTTCAGAGAGTTAGGACAGGCGGACGACGTTCGAAATGTGTTTGTTGGCCTACAGCGGTATCTGTATACCCCAACCGGCAAAGCCGTGGGTCCGTCGGCGACACAGTAGATCGCTCGGATGCGGCAAATCGATGGTCGACCCGAGGAGGTTCGAGTGGCTGAGTGTCGTTTTCTGATGTGTTCAAACTGTGAGTTCTCCGTCGAAGCTTGGTCCGACGGGAACCCGTACTATCGAGACGAGCAGGGGCGGAAGCGTTACGCTTACCACCCGGATCATGAAAACGTTGCCCGCTGTATTGGCAATGACGAGCAACACATCTGTCTGGCGTGTGGAAGACTGCTGAAGGTGGACTCACAAAGGCGCATTGCTGTTTGTCGCAAGTGCAAGGCGGGTCCGCTCGTCGATGTGTGGAACCTGGAAGGTAAGGAGTGCCCGAAGTGTCGCGTTGGAAAGTTTGCTGTCGACCGCGAACGCTTCTCAATCTCGTAGCGGTTCACCGGGATTTCGCAGACGGCGACCGTTGATCGAACAGTTCACTCGTTTCAGATTACAATCTCATGGCATTTGAAACTCCAATTACCGTCGCAGAAGCCGTTGGCAGAGTCAACGATCGTAAGTATTTGTTGCCTGCGATCCAGAGGGAGTTCGTCTGGAAGCCAGAGCAGATCGTACGACTCTTCGATTCGGTCATGAAGGGATACCCGATCGGCTCCTTTCTCTTCTGGAGCGTGCCTGCGGCGCGAACGAAGGACTATTCGTTCTACCATTTTGTGCAGGACTACCACGAACGCGATGCGCGGCACAACCAGAAGGCAGCGCTGACCGGATCCTCCGATGTCACCGCAGTCTTGGACGGTCAGCAACGGTTAACGGCGCTCTACATCGGGCTGCTCGGGTCGTACTCATTTCGGAAGCCGCGTGCCTGGAAGACCAGTCCGAACGCGTATCCGAAACAGCGTCTGTACCTGTGCGTGACCCGACTGGCTACCGATGGCGAGTTGGAGTTTGATCTCCGCTTCCGCGAGAGTCAGTCCGACTTCGAGCACGATGCGGCTGGTGAGATCTGGTTCCGAGTCGGCGCAGTGCTTGGCTTCACCAGCGCGTTCGACCTGCTCCAAGCACTCCAGTTGCATAAGCTGGGCAACAACGAGACCGCCGTGAAGGTGCTATCAGCACTGTACCAGCATATCGTCGAGAAGAGTCCGATCTCGGCGTATCTCGAAAAGGCGCCAGACCTTGATCGCGTCCTCTCGATCTTCGTGCGTGTGAACAGTGGTGGAACCGTTCTTTCTTACTCCGACCTCCTGCTCTCCATTGCGACTGCCGAATGGGAGTCACTAGACGCGCGGGATGCGATCTATCAGCTCGTCGATGAACTGAACAAGGTCGGTCGCGGTTTCGATTTCTCGAAAGACTTTGTCTTGAAGGCGTGCCTGATGGTAGGGGACTTTGAAACGCGGTTTTCGACCGCCAACTTCTCGACTCAGAACATGCAGGTGATCGAGAAGAAGTGGCAACAGATCAAGGAAGCGCTTCAGCTCACAGTTCAACTGCTTGCGTCGTTCGGGTTGACGGCGGAGACCGTGACGTCTGCAAATGCCGTCGTTCCCCTAGTCTATTATCTGGCGCAGCGTGGTGTCCCGCCGGGCTACCTAACGTCGCCGGCGCATCGTGCAGATCGTGAGACGGTGCGGCGCTGGCTACTGACAGCACTGCTTCGCCGCACGTTTACCGGGCAGCCCGATTCAGTGCTTCGCGCGGTGCGCGAGGTGTTGCAGGCGCAGGGCTCTCAGTCATTCCCAGCCGATGCGATCGTGGCGCGGTTGGATTCTGAAGCGCGCGGTATGCGCGTTGGTGAGGCTGAGCTCGACAAAATGCTCGATGAATCATACACGAGCGGATATGTATTCTCGACTCTGGCACTTCTGTATCCGGCACTCGATTTCTCGAATCACTTCCACCTCGACCACATACACCCGAGGTCACGTTTCACAGCGGCACAATTGAAGAAGGCGGGAGTGGTGGACCAAGACGTGCGCGAGGAGTGCATCGACCGAAAGGACTCGATCGCAAATCTGCAGTTGCTAGTCGGCCACCAGAATCAGGCGAAATCGGACGCTGAGTTCGCCCTCTGGTACGCACAGCACTTCGCGAATGATCCGAGTGCCGGCGCCGCATTTCGCAAACAGCACTACATCCCCGACGTGAGTTTTGCGTTCGGTGACGTGCTGGCATTCACCGATGCACGGCGTGAGTTGATGAAGGCTGAACTGAAGAAGTTGCTGGTTGGGCCAGCAGTCAAAGCGCACATTGCTGCGGGTTAGCGCTCGCCGGTGGCTTTGGTTGCAATTCCGCGCGTGACTACGAGGTGCATTCTGCGAGCCTGCTAGGAGTTCCTGTTCGGCTTACGACTAGACTCACATCGATTGTTTCGGAACGCTGTCTTCGCCATCACGAGCTATTCGCTTCGTTTTGAGTCCTCGTCTACGCAGATACGTGTGATGCGATTGAGTGCAGTAGCGCCGATGACCATGCTTCAAACTTTTCCTCTGTGACGATGGGGACGTCGACACTTTCGAGAATCTTTGTCGCGCGTGACATCCGCTCGTTGGTCTGCTCGCCGTGAAATTCGGAAACTGGCGGCAGCGCAAAAACCGCGAACGGTAGTTCCGGGTGAAGCTTTTTGACGTCCTCAATGCGGAAGGCAAGGGCTCGAAGTGCGTCTTCCGAAGGAAGAGTTGCGTCAGCTTCGAATGAGAGCGCCTGTGCAACGAATGAAGGCGTACCATTCCCGACGATCGTATCGAACGGGTGGCTTTCGGCACGGCCATCAAGACTGCTTCTGCGCATCAAGGTTCGAACTGTGGCGGCGTCAGAAAGTCGAAGACTGAGGGCGTGCCGAATTGAATCTCGGAGTGACTCCTTGGCGTCTTTCCTCCCGCGCGCAGGTGAAGCGGTCTTCAGCGATTCACTCACGAACGTTTCGTAGATGCTGTCGAGCAGGGCCTTAGGCTCAAGAATGGACGTGCGTGGCTCTGTGAGCTGAATGCTGTTCGACCATGTCTCCGCCATTCGGCGAAGATCGTTCCGAGTCCATTCGGCTGGCAGTACTGCGCCGGGTGATGTGTGTACGTGCCTCGTCGCTTGCTGCAGGCGGGTTGAGAACGCCTTTAGGAATCCGACGTCGCGCTGCGAGAAATTCTTCAGGCGCGTCCAACTACTAAGGACGCGCACTGCAACGTCGGTATCACTCGCGCAGACGACACCGAAGTTGATCCGCTCTCCTGAAAGCGGCTTTGGACAGTATTGAAGAATCGAGTACTCTGTAGGCATAGGAGCTTCCTTAGAGCGTTGAAAGGGCTGAAGTCAGGGCGTGGAATTGCCGAGACAGATAGTGTGCTAGAGAGATTCGTTCGTCCATGCCTATCGAGCCCCAGTGCGCTTTGGGTAGCGCTACAGCCTGCGTGATAACTTCGGCAGGAGCGAGACTCGAAATAACGCCTTCCGCTCGTGCGCGATCCAGCCCCGAGGCTTGCCAGAGATCGGCGGGAATCACGACCGGCGCCGCGTGGGCGTCGAGAGTTTCCTTTGTCCAGCCGTTTGCCCCCGGCAGCGCATGCCCCATGTCCACGACATGCACCAGGTAGGGCGGGTCGTCCTCATAGAGGAACTGGCGATCACCTGCACCGCACCAAGCAAAGAAAAGGGCGAGAAGGCCGTACCGATCCTCATTGCCCGCACCGAGGCGTATACCGTCTTCTCGCTTGTTGTCTACCGCGTGTATTCCGTCAATCCACTTGGTGGCGTGCCACACACCCGGTTCAAACCGCCCACGTGACTGAACATTGTGAAGGTGCGTTTCTGCATCTACGAGTTCAGTGGATACCTCGACCAGCCCGACGGGTGGAACAGGTGCTCCAATCGATCGTCCGAGCGAGAGGAGGGCGGAGTCTGCTGCGACCCCCCGTCCAGCGAATTGAGCCTTAACGGTCCAGTTCGCTCCGTCGCTACAGCGGAATACGACCGGCGCTGACGCCGTTGGAAAGCTTCGGATAAAGGTCTGTGCCTTTACAGGTTCCGGCGCGCGCATCATCTCGGTTTCGATGCGCGGCTGCCAGGCTGCCTTATCGCCTACTAGGGGATCTGCTTGGTCACTCTTAGGCGTCGACAATTGCTATGACGGGCTAGCGTTTAACGTCGCGTGGAATTCATCGGCTTGGCTACATCGGCTCCGGACCATCGTAGTCCGGCTAGGCACAAACTGAATTGAATGCATTGCACCACACCTCGCGAGAGTCCGGCGGTGGCCACTCGTGCCCGCGTAGCGATTCAGCGCGGGTAATGCGACACAACCAAGTCGGTGTGGTGCAAGGATCGCGTGCTGACCGCGATCGTTCTTGGCTCTACGTCGGGGGTACCCGGGGGAACCCCAAACAAAACGCCCCACCGGATCCCGGCAGGGCGTTTCTGCTAACTCGTTCTCTCACAACACCTTATAAAGCTCCCGAGGAGGGACTCGAACCCCCGACCCGCTGATTAACAGTCAGCTGCTCTAACCAGCTGAGCTACTCGGGATCGCAACCGGCTTCACAGCCAGCCCCCAAACGTAGTCACCACAGGCTCCGGGTCAACCTGAGGCCGGCTTCTGGAGCCACTTACCTCGATCGTTGAAGGCCGAGAACGCTGACATGGAACGGATCGTGCGCTCTAAAACGATGCTCGCACGGAGCATCTGCACAGACGATCTATGCGGGCATTCGTCACTGGTCCGACGCCCGGCCAGTGCCAGCGGCGCGACAGTTCGCGCCCCGCTGCCTCTATCACCCCGAGGACTGCCTGTGATGACTCTGCGCACCAAGCTCATCGCCGTATTGGCTACTGCCGCCGCAGTCACGACGGCCGCCAGTGCCCAGACCTTCTCCTTCACGAGAACGGCTCTGCCGTTCAGCACGACGCACCAGCTGCTGTCCTCGATCAACGTCGATTTCGCCACGCCTGTCAGCACGGTCGATCGTGGCCGTGACGCCGGCACCGACCTCATCTCCGAGTCGATGCCATCTGACAACTTCGGATCCGTCGCGCTGCACGAGAGTGTTGCGTCCGACGATGCCGAAGAGAACTCGTCGCCTGAGCGAGGCTTCTTCAGCACGAAGACCGGCCGCGCGTCGCTGCTTGGCCTCGTTGGCCTGGCTGGCGCCGGATACGTCGCTTTCAACAGCGGTGACAATAGGATACCGACTCCGTCGGTCGACAACTTGTCGCTGCCCACAGCCGCTGCGGCTGGCTTCGAGGCGCCAGCCACCTTCATCGTCAACCCCGAACCGGCAACCATCGGGCTGCTGGCACTCGGACTCGGCACCATCGGTATCGTCGCCCGTCGTCGTCGCGCTCGCTGAAACGATCCGCACCGACTGACGCACGCAGAAAGGCGATCGCTTCGGCGGTCGCCTTTCTGCAC
>JANPFJ010000226.1:0-8597 GCA_031423355.1 Gemmatimonadaceae bacterium
CGGCATTCTCGATGGACATCGTCGATGGGCTCGAGGGTGGCCGTTCGTCGATGGTGACGACATACGTACTGGCGAGCCTGATATTCAGCGTGGGCGCGATGCTGGCCGGGTTGGCGGTCGGGCGGGCGCTGGGGAAGTAACGCGCGGCGGTGCGCTTGCGATGCTGAAGGAATGGTCAGCTTGGGCGCGCTGCGACCCTCCGGAGGCGAACGCACCATCCCATCGACAGCAGACTCACGATCAGCGCGGTACTGGCAAGTACCGTGTGCTGCGCGCGAAGCAGGAAGACGGCGGCGGCGGACGCAATCGTCGCGAGTCGGGCCATCTCCATGCCGAAGACCCACGATCGGCCTTCGAACACTGCACCGACGTTCGTCAGCCCGAGCGTCACGAAGAAGAGCATGGCTGCGATCTCATGCGCCGCCAGCAGGCCGGCGTTGACCAGCGTGAGATACGCCGCAATCAGGATCGTGAGGAACTGCGCGGCGGCATACCGCTGCTGCCCACGCGGGACCACCGGATCGAACTGTGGCGCATGCATCGGCCACGCCATTTTCGGCGCCGAAGCCGAGGCGGCAAGATCAGCTGGCATGAAGCCGGGATGTCCGAACACGACGCGCCACTTGTCCGCCAGTCGGCGCGTGTTCCACGCGTTGCGGACGATGCTGGCGAAGATGTGGACGTTGGCCCAGACGGGATTCCAGCTCTCGATCGGTGTGGTGATCCCGTAGACCACTGGCTCGCTTTCGGGTTCAAAGGTGCCGAACATCCGGTCCCAGATGATCAGGGCACCGGCGTAGTTCTTGTCCTGGTACTGCGGATTCACGCCGTGATGGACGCGGTGATGTGATGGCGTGTTGAGCCACCACTCCAGTCCCAGTGGCAACCGGTCAATCTCGCGCGTGTGAATCCAGAACTGATAGACGAGATTGAGGGCGTAGCAGGCGGCGAACAACTCCCACGGCAGCCCGATGATGGCCAGCGGTACGAAGAAGACCCAGCTGAACAATCCGTGGAGTGCGCTCTGCCGCAGCGCGACGGTGAGGTTGTACTCCTCACTCGAATGATGCACGACATGACCGGCCCACAGAACGTGGATCGTGTGCGAGTAGCGATGGAGAAAATAATAGGCCAGATCCACCAGCAGAAACGCCAGCAGCCATGCGCTCCAGGCGGCCCAGTCGACGCCCCAGGGTCCGGGGACAGCGCCGGCGCCGAACGGCACCCGATCGATCCACACCGGCAAGACGCCGAGGCGCTGCAACGAGAGATGCCGGACACACCAGGCGTAGACGCCCAGCACGATCAGCTTGGTGAAGATGCTGAGCAACTGGCTCAGTATCCCGCAGGACAGATCACTGATCGAGTCATTGAGTCGATAGATCGACAGGCGCCGGCGGTGGGCCACCGCGAGTTCGACGAGGATCAGCAGGAAGAACAGCGGGATCGAGGCTTCGATGATGGCCATGGCGGGGAAAATAGCTACCTTGCAGCATGTCTGAGTCGATCACCCGCCGGGCGTTCCTGTTCCGCGCGACCGCCCTCGCCGGCGTCGCATCCATTGCGGCTGCGCGTGCCACTGCACTCCCGCCCGCGACGCGGATCACCGTGTACAAGGACCCGAACTGCGGGTGCTGCGCGGCCTGGAACGATGCGATGCGGAAGGCGGGCTTCCAGATCGATGTCCGCGACACGGCGAATCTGGCATCGGTGAAGGGTTCGCTCGGTGTGCCGGATGCGCTCGCCTCATGTCATACGGGCGTGGCGGCGGGGTACCTGTTCGAGGGGCACGTCCCGCCGGATCTGGTGCAGAAGGTGCTGCGTGAACGGCCCGCGCTGGTGGGCCTGTTCGTGCCAGGCATGCCCTCCGGTTCGCCCGGCATGGAGATGCCGAATCCTGAACGCTACGACGTGATCGCGCTTGGTCGTGATCAACGCCGATCGGTCTACGCCACGCGCATGGGTCGCGCCCAGGCCTGACGCTGGCGTGATCAGCGATACAGCTGATCGACGCGGGTCTGGGCGGCGAATCGACGCGCCGACGCGCGCCATGCCCCATGTGCGGCGAGCATGCGTTGCATCGAATTGCCCTCGAGCGCGAGCCGCAGTGAGCTGTCACCCGCCAGCTGGTCCATGAAGCGGTTCCGCAGTATCAGGTCCGTCGGGTGGTGCCGCCTGATGACCGACAGCAGCACCATGCCGACACGAACCGGATCGAGCGCGTTGCGATCCACGACGGTGATCTGGATCATCGGGATGGTCAGGCCCGCGTGCTTCTGACCGACGGCGATCGTGCGCGTGACAGCGCTCAGGCGAACGCCGGTCATGGCCGGGCTGGCCGACAGCTCCCGTACGATGTCTGGTGCATCGGTGAGCCACGGCGCGCCGACGAGCTGGAATGGGGCCTCGGTGCCACGCCCTTCGCTCATGTTCGTCCCCTCGACGAACACGGTGCCCGTGTACAAGATCGCCGCGTCGAGTGTGCGGAGGTTTGGCGACGGCACGATCCATGGCAATCCAGTCTCGTCGTACCACATGGTGCGACGCCACCCCTCCATCGGCACAACCGTGATGTTGGCCGCCACCTGGCCGGTGCGCACGAGATGTCGGAGCAGTTCGCCCGCGGTCAACCCGTACCGCAGCGCGACTGGATACTGCCCGACAAAGGAGCGGTAGCTGGTGTCCAGTACCCCACCCTGCACGATGTCGCCACGGACCGGCACCGGCCGATCACACACGATGAACGGAATGCCTGCCCTGCCAGCTGCCTCCGCGGACAACGCCATCGTCCAGGCGTAGGTGTATGTGCGAGATCCCACATCCTGGATGTCATATACGAGGATGTCGACCAGCCGGAGCATCTCCGGCGTGGGCACCCTGGTCGCGCCGTAGAGCGAGTAAATCGGCACACCGGT
Source organism: Gemmatimonadaceae bacterium (assembly GCA_031423355.1). Classification (GTDB taxonomy): domain Bacteria; phylum Gemmatimonadota; class Gemmatimonadetes; order Gemmatimonadales; family Gemmatimonadaceae; genus JACMLX01. Next base: position 2,916 of record JANPFJ010000226.1, read on the forward strand.
CGCACTGTCAACCGACGACGCGACTTTTTCGCCGGCCTGTGCCACGCCACGCAGTCCATGTTCCGGGCCGAAGAGGGCGACCAGCCGAACGCCCGGCGCCTTGGCCAGAAGATCAATGCTGCTCACGCCAGCGGCGTCGCGTCCGGTGTGATTCGTGATCAGCCCGACGCGCTTGCCTGCCAGCAGATGCAGGGAGTCGCGGACCAACACGGTGATCCCGGGAACAACCGCTCGCGCAGGCGCCTGCGCGATGAGCTGCGTTGCGGCAATGAGGATCGTACTGGCGAACACGTGACGGACAAGAGTTTGCATCATGGGCGGACAGGGTGCGCAAGGGGTCTGCCTGGCGCAAGGCCGCGAGGATGGCGCTGGGCGCCGGTGCGCGACGCTCACCCTCCACTCGGGTCGCTCGAGCGCGCGGTGGCGACGCGCACCGCCGCGTGAGAAAACCAACATGAGCGGTCACGTTTCACTCGCTGACGTGATCCCACCTGGCGACCGTTCTACGAGCGCAACTACATTTCCTGCAATGACTTACAAATCCGTGACGGTCGTCGGCTGACCGGGCCGGCGGGTGCAGTCGGCAGATTCGCCCCGGGGGCACCTATTGCACGATGACGGTACAGAGTGGAGAATCTTGCTCCAACCCAACCCACAAACTCCAATGTGGCCACTCGACGAACTGAATGACGAGAGTACGGACGTGCGCCTGACCTTTGGTCGGCGGTACGGCTGGCATCTGCGGGAAGCGTCGGACACGCTGTTCCCCGGCCGGGGTGACCATGGTCGGCTGGCAGCGCTGTGGGTGCAGCAGATGCTGCACCGGGGCGAGCTGTATCAGGACTGCGATTCAGATCGTGTCCTGCTGCGGCTGACGATCGGGCCCTGGATGTTCGACTTCGACATTTACTGGGATCGGGCTGGTGGCGCCCGGCCCGTGCGCGCCGGGCTTCCTGACACTCTCTTTCGCGACTGCTTTCCGATCACGGCCGATGATTTCGCGCCGGAAGAGCTGAACGCACTTCGATCAGCGGTCGCGGCGTCTGGTGCCGGTGTGCTGGATTCGCTGTTCCCACAGCTGGCTCGCCTTCAGCCGACGGACGACTAGCGGCTACGCGCCGACGACACCGAGGGTGGCTTCGTCGTTGGCGAGGTACCGCGTGACGTAATCGTGCACGGCCTCCTCGAGGGGCGTGAACTTGACCGGACATCCGGCGGCAGTCAGCTGCGTCATCGAGGCCTGCGTGAAGTACTGGTAGCGATCGCGAATCGCTTCAGGCATCGGCACATATGTGATCTTCGGCGTGCGCTTCATGGCGGCGAACACGGCATGCGCCAGTGCATTCCAGCTGCGCGACTTGCCGGTGCCAAGATTGAACAGGCCATGCACCTGCGGCGCCGCCACCAGCCATGCGATGACGGCAGCGGCATCCTTGACGTACACAAAATCGCGCTGCTGTTCCCCATCAGGGAATTCGGGGCGGTGCGACTGGAACAGCTCGAGCGATCCGGTCTGTTCGATCTGCCGGTGTGCCTTGCAGACGACGCTCATCATGTCGCCCTTATGGTATTCATTGGGGCCGAATACGTTGAAGAACTTGAGCCCGACGATATGCTCGAGCAGTCCGGTGCGTGCGGCCTGCAGGTCGAAGAGGTGCTTCGAAAAGCCATACATATTCAGTGGAACGAGCGATTCCAGTCGGGTCGGATCATCATCGAAGCCGCCGGCTGCGTCACCGTAGGTGGCGGCGCTGCTGGCGTAGATGAAGTTGGCATGGCGTTCCAGTGACCATTCGCACAACTCGCTGGTGTAATGGGTGTTGTTGCGCAATAAATAGTCGGCGTCGCGCTCCGTGGTCGCCGAGCAGGCGCCGAAGTGGATCACGGTGTCGGCCTGGTAGGCGCCGGAGTTGCGGCGCAAGGTGGCCAGGAAGTCGTCCTTGTGCAGCGCGTCGGTGATGCGCAGGCCGACGAGGTTCTTCCACTTGTCGCCGGAGCGCAGTGCGTCGACGACGAGAATGTCATCGTACCCGAGCTTGTTGAGCTGCCAGATGGTGGCGCTGCCGATGAAGCCAGCTCCACCTGTAACGATCAGGCGATGACGAGACACGATAGATGGGGCAGAGGAAACCTTCCGGTCGTGGAAGGAATCTAAGGCTTCGGTGTACACGCGCGGCAGGCGATTTCGGGCGGCTCGGCCAGTGCCCTTCCCACTCACTCAGCCCGACAGATGCCCATTCGTCGTTTCTTTGCGTACGCGCTGGTGTTTGCCGCGCTGTGTGTCTCGGTCGGGTGCCCGCTCGGAGCCCAGACCGCGCCCGGAAACGCCACCGCGGCTGCCACATCACCGGCAGGCTCGGATGCGATCAAGGTGTATCTGGAGTGTCGGGGCGACACCAATCAGGGGTGTGCGACGGACTTCTTCGTGCTGGAGCTGCCCTACGTGATCTGGACACGCGATCGCCTGTTCGCGGATGTGCAGCTGCTGGTGACCACGATTCAGACGGGAAGCGGTGCGTTCCAGTACACGGTGACGGCGCTCGGCCGCGGGCGGTTCGAGGGGCGGGCGGATACATCGGTCGTCAACACGCTGCCGAACGAGGCGGAGGACGGGATCCGGCGAAAGCTCGCCCGCGGGTTCACGCTCCTGCTCGTGCCCTATGTGCGGACGACGTCCGCAGCCTCGCTGCTCCGGGTCGTGTACGACGCGCCGAAGGGGGCGGCACAGGCGTCACCGCAGTCCGTGAAGGACAAGTGGAACTTCTTCGTGCTGCAGCTCGAGACGAACGGCTTCATGAGCACGGAGAGCCGCCAGACGTCGGGCAATCTCTTCAACGATTTCCGAATCCGCCGCGTGACGGAACAGAACGCGCTCCGCTTCGGCATCTTTCAGAGCACGCGCTACAGCAAGTTCGAGATCGATGACTCGACCACCGTGTCGAACACCATCCGTCAGGGAGTGTTCTTCGTGCGCGGTGTGAAGGCACTGTCCTCGCGGCTGTCGATCGGTGCGCTGACCAACGTCGGCTACAGCGAGTTCACCAACACCAAACTCGTCTGGCGCGCGGCTCCGGTCATCGAATACAACATTTTCCCATGGAAGCAGGCGACCAGCCAGCAGATCGCCATCTCGTATGGCGTCGGTCCACGCTACTTCCGGTGGAAGGAGCGGACCATCTTCGGGCGATCCACCGAATGGCGCGCGCAACAGGAACTCGTCGTCGGCACGGATTTGCGGAAGAGCTGGGGCAGTGTGAATGTCACTACCCGCTACGCGAGCTTCCTGCCGGAAGTGAAAAAATGGAACCTCAGCCTGAACGGCAACACGAGTCTCAACCTCGTGAAGGGACTGCAGTTCAATATCGGAGGCGGCGCATCACTGATCCGCGACCAGATCTTCCTGTCAGCGCGGGGACAGACGCCGGAGCAGATCCTCACGCAGCAACGCGCGCTTGCCAGCAACTACAACATCTTCGTCTTCACGGGCCTCTCGTACAGCTTTGGCTCGATCTACAACAGCGTGGTGAATCCACGGCTGGATTTCTTCAATCTTGGCGGGAACCAGTGACGGACGGGATGCCTCGGACGGTGTCGCGATGCGTGGCACCAACCCCCGAGTCGATGCGCTCCGGCTACGCGCGCAGCAGGGCCGCCAGGGTGCCGATCCACGCCGCCTCGAGGTCAGCCATCCGCGCGCCCTTGCCCCGGTTGGGCGCCGACGTGAGCAGCCCCTGCGCGCTCGGGTGCGGCAGTGCGTGCACCGTGAGCCCGGTATCGAGCAGCGCCACGACGCTGGCCGCCACTTTGCCAAGGCAGCAGATCCGGTCGGCCCCACGGCTGACGGCGAGTGCGATGTCGCCGCGCAATCGCGAGAGATTCACCGCACTCTCACGCTCCGGTTTCGTCGGCGCGCGAAACTTCCTGCCGTCATCCGTCGGGCAGCGATCGAACGCATTCGTCAGCAGCACCTGCGTCACAACCGGGCGCACGCCGGCCTTCAACAGGCGCGCGCCGTCCCAAGGCACGCTGGCTGGGTCGCCAATCCACGAGACGACGCCGGCCGCCAGCATCGCGGCGTAGAGCGGCTTGCCGGCGCGATCACCGAAAAACGGAATTCCGGATTGATCTGCACCGCGAGGCCCAGGCGCTTCGCCGATCAGCACGGCCCGAATCGGCGCGGTGGGATCGAGCGGCAGCAACGGCGGCACCGGCGCGCCTGAAATACGCCCCGGTACCGCCATCACCACACGCTGCGGCTCAGTCGTCAATCAGATCCCGTTTCGCTTCAGCGCCACGTCACCATTGGTGGACCGCACGACGATCGATCGTCCACCCTGACCCAACGTACCGCGCAGCGAGTTCCGCGCCATGCGGCCGCTGACGGTGATCGGGAAATCGGTCACGACGCCACCATTGGTGGTCGACATCTCGATATCGGCGTTCAACGTCGGCGGTGCAAAGACGGTGACTGAACCGTTGGTGGTGCTGAATCGCATCGGCTGATCGCCGCTGAGGCTACCGAGCGACGCCGTCACACTGCCGTTCGTCGTGGTGGCATTGACCAGCCCGCCGCTGGTGCGGACGTTGACGTTGCCGTTGGTGCTCGAGGCATCGACGTCAGACGTGACGCCCTGAATGTCGACGTTGCCATTCGTGCTGTGTGCGAACGTCTTCACGCCTTCGGGCACCAGCACACGCATCGCGACGCTGATCTCGACGCCGCGGCGCCAGTTGTTGGAGTTGTAGCTGCCGCGGGTGCCATTGTCGGTGCACTCCTGATCATTCCCCCAGAGTGCACAGATGACGACGTCGCCGTCGGCGCGCATGCGCACCTCGAACCTCACCGTCTTTGGGTCACCCCGTTCCACCTTGCGCTCGGCGACGACTTCGACGTTCGGGCCGGAGCCGCGCTCGAGGCGGATATTGCCATTCATGTTGTGCAGCCGGATGAAGTGACCCGAACCCACAGGCCCCGACCAGCGAAAGGTGGCGCCATCATCCGTCTGCGCCTCGAGGGGTGCGGCGACGAACGCAGCGGCAAGGGCGGTGGCGAAGAACAGTGCGCGAGGCAGACGCATAAGGAGCTCATACGGTGAGGGATGATGACATGTACGCGACACTCCAGAAGGCAGTTTCGCCGCTCACGCGACACCCGACGGCACCCTGCCGTACCCGGTACGGTGCCCGAATGGCGCGCGCGAGCGGGTGACGCCCGGGAGGATCGCACGTCCATGAAGCATGAGGAAGACACTCGCCATGGTCGGTAGCGTTGCCGTCAGTTCGCTGTTCGGCTGGCTGGGCTCACCGTACGGGCTGATGACCGGGTTCATGCTCGGTATGGTCGGCACGGGGGTGGGGATGTATGCGGGTTACCGGTTGGCGGAGCGCCTGGGCGCCTGAGGAACCGCGCTAGCGCCAATCGACCCTGACGACCCTGCCCTTCGGCCCGACCAGCCACGCTGCGCCGTTGCTCCCGAAGCCGACGCTCCAGTACGCCGCCGTATCGAGCACCACCCAGCTGTCGCCGTCGTTGCACGAGTAGGCGGCACCGCCAGGCCCGACCGCAATCAGCACGGACTTTCCACCGATCGCTCCGTAGGCCGCGCCGTATGCTGCGCCAGTGATCGCTGGATCGGGGATCACCTGCCACGTCGCACCACCGTCACTGGTGCGGGCCGCACG
>JANPFJ010000227.1:0-3407 GCA_031423355.1 Gemmatimonadaceae bacterium
CAGGTGCAGCAAACCGTCCATCGTCCCTGCCCAGATCAGGTCCTTCTGCAGCGGAGATTCGGCAATCGCAAACAGCACCGTCACGTTCTCGACGAACAGGTTGTCGGTCACCAAGCCGCCGGACGACCGCTGTTTGGTGGAATCGTTGGTCGACAGGTCGGGACTGATCAGCGTCCAGCTCTGCCCACCGTTGGTGGTCTTGTGCACGTACTGCGATCCCACGTACACGGTCTTGTGATCGTGCGGCGAGATGTGGATCGGGAACGTCCACTGGAAGCGATACTTGAGGTCCTTCGGCGCCACGCCATAGCCCGCCTCAGGCCACGGCTCGACGGCGCGCGCCATGCGCGTCTGCAGATCGAAGGTCTCGAGGCCGGCATCGTAGCAACCGCTCCAGACGGTGCGATTGTCCACGGTGTCCGGAATCGTCCAGCCACTCTCACACCCGCCGACCGGACTCCACACGCCAACCGACCGGTTGCCGCGCGAGTTGCTCGGCCCGACGTAGGAATACCCATCCTGCCGGTTGCCATACAGGTTGTAAGGAATCTTCGTGTCGACGGCGACGTGATACATCTGTGCGTTCGGCAGCGCGATGCGTGTGAACGACTGGCCACCATCGATCGTGATGCCAACGCCGCCATCATCGCCGACCATGAAGCGTTCGGGATCGCTCGGGTCCCACCAGATGTCGTGCAGGTCGCCGCCGGCGCGGGGAGCATTCGGCATCTTGGTCAGGCCACCATCCGTCGTGCCGACGAACCGCACACCGACGACGAACAGTTTGTCGGCATTGTTCGGACTGATGCCGAAGCGGGTGTAATACTGCGGCCGCTCGAGCAGGTCGTGATCACGATTCACCGAACGCCAGCTGCGGCCGCCATCGTCGGAGCGATAGAGTGCCGGCTCCTTCATCTCGATCAGAGCGTACAGTCGCCGCGCATCGCTCCGCGCGACGCCGACCGCGATCTTGCCCATCGTCCCCGTTTTCGGCAGCCCCTTGCCCCAGCCCTGACCGTCGGCGCCACCATCGAGTCTGAGCCAGGTATCGCCACCGTCCCGCGACATCCAGATGCCGCTGCCGGAGCCACCAGAATTCTTGTCCCACGGCACGATGAACTGCTGCCAGCTGGCCGCGAAGAGGACCCGCGGATTGGTCGGGTCCATGGCGACGTCGATGACACCGGTGCTGTCATTCACGTACAGCACCTTCTTCCACGTCTTGCCGCCGTCGGCGGTGCGCCAGAGGCCGCGATCCTGCTGCGGACCATACCCATGGCCCTGCGCTGCGGCGTAAACCACGTCGGGGTTGCCGGGGTGGATCACGACGCGCCCGATGCGCCCCGTGTTCTCGAGCCCCATGCGACTCCAGTGCTGCCCCGCGTCGGTCGATCGATAGATGCCATCGCCGATGCTCACGTTGCTGCGCAAGAACGTCTCGCCGGTGCCGAACCACACCACATTCGGATCGCTCGGCGCCACCGCGACTGCGCTGACAGACGATACGCGCAGCGAGTCGGTGATCGGCACCCACCGTGTGCCGCCGTTCGTACTCTTGAACAGTCCCCCGCTGGCCGCGCCGGCGTAGTACGTCTTGTACTCCCCTGGCACGCCGGCCACGGCGATCACGCGATTGCCATCAGGGCCGACGAAGCGCCATGACGGCACCTTGATGAAGGCGGTGTCCAAGCCGACGGCGGGTGAGGGCGCTGAGGGCGCAGGGCGAGTGCGCTGTGCGACGGCGAGACTCGGCAGGAGGCCGAGGAGGGCGAAAAGAGTGCGGCGTTGCATGGACGTGGGGCGGGGGACGAGACCTCGACACAAGCCGTGAATGTGTCCTCTGACGCAGGTGGACGGGAGTACGCACTCTTGCCCGGCGACTGGTCGCATCACCCCACCTGCGCGGTCGGCGCGCAAGCGTGAGACCGAATGTCGTTCGCTGCGAGCGGTGCGAACTGTCGCGCAACGCACCTGGCACCGGACGAATCGTCCCGCACCTGTCACGGTCGGCGTTCAGGCCATACGTCACTTCGCGGTGGCGTCCAGGCTGGCGTCGGCGCGCAGTTGGCCGACTGGCGCGCAAACGTGAATCGCGCCACGCTCACGCCCCGGTCGCGATCGTATCGAAGGTCACCGACCATGACGGAGTCGGCTCCAACGGCCGTCCAGAACGGTGCCCGTGCAAACTGCATCCATCCGGCGACTTCGCAGCTGCCAGCTGCAAGCGCCGCGAGTTCAGAGCGCGGGGCATCCCATGTCCAGCCCCACGATATGTCAGCGGTGGGCGGTGCCTGCACTCGGCGCATGGTGAGATGCTGCGCTCCGATCGCGGTGTCGGCGCGCGCGCCGCGTGCGCACGAGGCGGCGCTGAGCAGGAGTGGAGCCGCACTGGCCCAGCCGGTGGTCAGGCGATACCGCGTCGCGGAGGCTTCGATCGTGATGACCCGTGCGCAGAACGGATTCGCCGGCGTCGCGCTGGCGATCACATCGTACACGGCAACACGCTCGCTCCCGTTCAGGCGCGTCGCCTGGTCAAATGGGGCCGATTTGCGAACATTGGCGCGTGCGAGGCTGGTGCCGAGTGCAAAGCAGACGGTGACGGATATCCACCCGCCGATGCCTGCGGCGACCGCCACAGGCGGCGTCTGTCGTCGCACCAGCCAAAGCCACGCGGCGGCGCCCAGCGTGACGATCACTGCCGCGGCCGCCGGCACCTGCGGCACCGCCCAGCTGAGTCCGAGGCCGGTTGCGAGGAGTGCGACGAGTGCGATCCGCACCGCACGGCTCCCGGCATTGCGCAGCAGCGCCGGGACTGCCGCTACCCAGAGCCAGGGCTCGATGATGAACACGCTGTCACCATGGAACCACTGGTGCGAGAACGGCGACAGCGGATGCACCCCGTAGTCATTGGTGAAATCGAGCAGGATGTGACTCAGCACGGTCACGCTCGAGAGGAGCACGAGCCACCCACCATCGCTTGCGCGGCGTGGCGGGATGAAGGCACTGACCGCCGAGCGTCGCAGCGCCGCGATGGAGGCGCCACTCAACAGCGGTATCCAGATCAGGGCAGCGAGAAGGGTGTGCGTGTAGCCGCGATGATGCAGCAATGCACCGAGTTCGTCGAGTCGGCCGAGGGACCGAAGCAGGGCGATCCAGAGTACGTCGCTGTCGGGCAGATTGGCGCCAACGACTCCTGTGACCGCCGCGACGATGGCAAAACTCCCTCGACCCGTCCCGTCACTCGCTGTTCGATTTCGTCCGCGAAGCTGGACTGTGGCGTCGGCAAGGAGCAGGCCAGCCAGTGAGTGCGTGATGTTGTCCACGAGGCGGGAGCGAGTGCGGGTGCGTTGACGCTGGGACCGTTTTCTTGTCGCTTGGGCAAGCTAACGGCCAGGCGTCCAGGGCGG
>JANPFJ010000228.1:0-1121 GCA_031423355.1 Gemmatimonadaceae bacterium
CGGCCACAACACCCTGCCCCGCCGCTTCCTCGTACCCGGTCGTGCCGTTCACTTGTCCCGCAAACCACAAGCCGGCGATGGCGCGCGACTGCAGTGTGTTATCGAGCTGCGTGGGCGGATAGTAGTCATACTCAATGGCAAACCCGGCGCGCGTCATGCGCACGTGCTCCAGTCCACGTATCGAACGCAGGATCTCCAGCTGCACGTGCACGGGCAACGAGGTGGACAATCCGTTCACATACATCTCATGCGTGTCATGCCCCTCCGGCTCGAGAAACAGCTGATGCCGTTCGGCTTGTGGAAACTTGACGACCTTGTCTTCAACACTGGGACAGTAGCGCGGGCCGCGTGAGGCAATCGCACCGCCGTACATCGCCGACTCGAGAATGTGTTCGCGAATGATGGCGGTGCCGGGCGCATCGAGATGGGTGATGTAACACGGCATCTGCGCCGGGTGTCGCGTGTGCGTGCCCTCTCGGCGCGGCGATGTCCAAAAGTGCGACCACGAATAATCGAACGTCTCGATCTCACTCAGCTGTTCAGGGAGCGATGCCAACGCAACCGAGCGACCATCAATGCGCGGTGGTGTGCCGGTCTTGAAGCGCGCGGTGGCAAGTCCCACGGCATCGAGCTGTGCGCCGAGGTGCGTCGATGCGGCCTCGCCGGCGCGTCCGCCGCTGACGCTGGTGCCGATCCCGATGTGCATTTGACCACGACCGAACGTGCCCGTCGTGAGCACCACGGCGCGCGCACCAAAGCGACGACCTTCTACGGTCTCCACGCCGCACACGCGTCGGTCACTATCCTCAAACAGCAGCCGAGCGACCATGCCCTGGATGGGCGTGAGGTTCGGATGTGCCTCCAGCAATCCGCGCACGGCGCGTCGATACAACCCGCGATCACATTGCGAGCGCGGCGCCCACACGGCGGGACCCTTGCCGGTGTTGAGCATGCGGAATTGCACCGACGCCAAATCGGTTGCGCGCGCGATGATGCCGCCGAGCGCATCGATCTCACGTACGACCGTGCCCTTGGCGATGCCGCCGATCGCCGGATTGCACGAGAGCTGCCCGATCTGCTCGAGGGCGCCCGTGATCAGCGCCACCGAGGCTCCTGAGCGT
>JANPFJ010000229.1:0-2221 GCA_031423355.1 Gemmatimonadaceae bacterium
CCGATTCGAGCAGTACCGCAACATGATCGTCTCGGACAGCCCGTTCGTCCTGATCGACGGCGAGCGACGACTCGAGGGGATCGGATTCGAGAGTGATCCGCAGATGTTGAACGTCAAGGTGCGGCAACTCTCGCGCGCCACAGGCGCCAGCATCGTGCTCCCGGCGGCGAAGGGGTCGGCGCCAGTCTTCGGGACTGAAGTTCAGCCGCCGACTGTTTCGCCGGCGGACTCGGCCCGTGCCGCAAAGCCATCGGCCAAGCCACCGGCGGCTGGTGCACGGAAGATCAAGCAATGAGGTGGGTGCGTTCACTGACTCGCACGCTTCTCGCCAGCGCGTTGACAGCGCTCACGGCGGGGGCGCAAGCGGTCGGTGGTCGATGCAACATCGAGCTGACCCAGGCCACCGACTCGTCGCCGCTTCGGATGACGACAAATACGTCGACGCCGAATGGCCCGAGGAATGTCTTCATCGGCGGCCGCGTGGCCGCGCGCTGCATCCGTCAGGAAGTTCGCCTCTTGGCAGACAGTGCTGAATGGTATCAGCAAGCACAGGTGCTCTACCTGATCGGGAATGTTCGCTACACCGAACCGCGCGTCAGGGTCAGCAGCAATCAGATGAATTATTTCCAGGCGGATGAGCGCCTGCTGGCGACCGGAAATGTCGAAGCGACGCTCCCCAGTGGATCGATCATGCGTGGCCCGCAAGCCACCTACTACCGCGCCGTGAAGGATGTACGCCCCGCCTCCCGGCTCGAAGCCGTACAGCGGCCACGCCTCTGGCTGTCGCAACGCGATTCAACGGGCAAGCAGGCCGAGCCGGTCCAGATCACGGCGAATCAGATCACGACAGATAACGACTCACTCGTCTTCGCGGGTGGCAAGGTTGAAATCACGCGGTCGGATCTCGACGCACGCAGCGACTCGGCCTTTCTCGACAGCGGGAATGAGTTCGCGCGACTCATGATCTTGCCCGTCATCATCGGGAAAGGGGAGGGAGGTTACACACTGCGCGGAAAACAGGTGGAGCTCTTCACCAGGAATCGACTCGTACAGCGTGTGGTGGCGCAGGCTGACGCGCGCGCGACGAGCAACGACCTGCTGCTGACCGCCGATACGATCGACCTTCGCGTTGAGAACAACAAGGCGCAGGCGGCCTACATCTGGGGCAAGTCGCGTGCGCGCGCTGTCTCCCCGGACCGCGATCTGATCGCCGATTCGCTCGCGGTGCGGATGCCCGGGCAGCAACTCCGCGAGGTGCGCGCGTTTGTCGACGCCGTGGCGACCACCATTCCCGATACGGCAACCATTCGAACCGGCGAGAAGGACTGGGTGAAGGGCGACACGATCTTCGCGTTCTTTGACTCGACCGCCCGCGTCCGTTCGCCCGCGAGTCCACCGACATCGCCACCCAAGCCCGGTGCGGCACGGTCGACGCGCGGAGCGGGGAAAGGCACAGATACGTCAGCCACCACCGGGGAGACGGCGGCGCGTGAGCGCAGTGCAACCGACAGCAGCGGCGTGAAGCCGGAGATGCGCGAGCTCCACGCGATTGGCCATGCCAGCGCACGCTATCAAGTGCCGGCGCAGGGCAGTCCACCGGAGCGACCCGGAATCAACTACTCGCGTGGCGACCGGATCACCGTGACGCTCGATTCCTCTGGCGTCTCGCGGGTCGTCATCGACGAGCACGCCGTAGGGGTGTATCTGGAGCCCGCATTGCGCGATTCGATCACCGTGCCGGCACCAGCGGAGAACGCCCCACTGCCAACATCATCTGGTGCGCCGCCGATCGCCACACCATCGCCGCGAGCGAACCCAGGCGCTCCGACGGGGATTCCGAAGCCAGTCACGAAGCCAGCGCCCGCCCCTCCACGCACTTCACCGGTTCGCCCGTGACCGACCTCCAGACGCCGGACGACGCACTTCCGCCACGCATCCGCGCGCTGATCGAACATTTCGCGCCGCATGACCGGTCACCGGTCATGGCGATGCACGCGCTCTTTGCCGCCGCGGATGCGGAGGGATTCTCACGCTTCGATGAAGTCGCTCGCGTGTATCGTGACGACTATCTGCTGCTCGAGAAGGCCGCCGGCCGGGATGCAGAACGCGCCGCAGGTACGCTCAGCCTCGACCAGGTGCGGTCACATCTTCGCGACGCGCTGCTGCCGCGACTGGTGGCCGACGGGGTGATCGCCATGCCGACCGGCGGACTCGACGAGCC
>JANPFJ010000230.1:0-18606 GCA_031423355.1 Gemmatimonadaceae bacterium
TCGGCGACCTTCGGTGACAGTGCACTCATTGCAGCTGAATGGTGATTGTGGTGACAGTCTCTCGCTGGCCAAATGGCCATGCCCGGGACGGCGCGCGGGTGCCGGCAGGGTGATGCCGCGTGGATGCCGAGTGCTCATCCGCGATTCGCGGCGCGATCATCTTTACGCTGGTCTAGAGTGTCACTGAGACGATGGAATTCGTTCAATGAGTGCACTGTCACCGGAATGCCGGTGACGAAGCAGGCGATCTCGATCCGGTTGGACGAAGACGTGATCGACTGGTTTCGGGCCACAGGGTCGAAATATCAGACCCGCATCAACGCGGTCCTCAGGAACTATGTCGGAGCTATGTCGAACAGGTCGGTGCCGCGACGCCACCATCCGCGCGCAAACGAAGTGAAAAGCCGGGCACATAGGTGACAGATCAAACCGGGTACATGGGTCACACTCGGTGAGTGGGCACCTGGCTATCCGCGGATGCTACAGTCCCGTTCATCGAAGCGGGCGAGCACGACCGTGCCGAAGTCGATGGACCAGATGCCGTCTTCGACTTCTTCCAGACCGATGTGGTAGTTGCCGAGGGCATTGGCGAGGAACAGCAAACGGCTCTGCAAGCGAATGGTGCCGGCATCCCTGACGCGCTTCACGAGGATGCGCACGACCGCCGCGCGCGACTACCACCTGCAAGGCGCGCAGGGGGCGCAAGTTCGAATTCCGTAAACCCGATGGTTTGACGGTGGCAGTCATTGCGTGCGGCAGGCGCTTCGCGCCGCGATGACGCTGCCATCCGCGCAATACTGCCCCCCTGATCAGCGTCTCCAGCGAGGTGAACCGCCCGAAGGGCGCATGCCAGCGTCCATCCCCCTCGACCCCGGCTCGCAACTTGCTCTCAAATTCAGCGACGTAGGCATGTCGCTTCCAGCACGCACTGACGCTGGTCTTGGATCACGTGATCGACGGGGAACGAATGCCGACGGCGGAGGCAAGCAGGTCCACAGCTGCGCTTGCCGAGTTGCGAGCAGAGCACGATAAGATCGTGGTCGTGCTCGCCGGAGACTGGTTGCTGGAGCGTCCCTCGCCGCGATTCACCGATATCGTCGATCCGTCCACCGCCGCAGGCATGGCGGTCTCATCGATGTCGTTTGATACAGGCGATCTCGGCAAGTGGGACAGCAGCCTGCTGATCTTTCTCAGAACGGGCCAGCACTACTGCGAAGAACGCTCGATCGCCTTTGACACCTCGATGCTCCCCGCACAGGTGCCGCGACTCCTTGCGCTGGCGCGCGCCGTACCCGAGCGCGCCCAGATGAAAGTGCCGGAGCGCGTGGCGCTCGTCACGCGGATTGGCGCCGCCGCGCTCGGCGGGTGGAGCGAAGTGCTCGGCGCGATCCGCTTTACGGGCGAGATCGCAATCGCCATGGCTGGCCTGCCAACGCGACGCGTGCACATGCGTTGGCGAGAGTTCTGGGTGGTGGTGCAGATGAACAGCTCCAGTGCGCTGCCGATCGTCACGCTCATCGCGCTCCTCGTCGGCGTGATCATTGCATTTCTTGGCGTGGTCGTGCTCAAGCGGTTCGGTGCCGGCTACTACGTGTCCTACCTCGTGGGCTTCGGAATGCTGCGGGAAATGGCTGCCCTCATGACCGGCATCATCATCGCCGGTCGCACCGGCGCCGCCTTCGCGGCTGAACTGGGCAGCATGAAGATTTCCGAGGAGATCGACGCGTATACCACGCTCGGTATCTCGCCGATCGAGCATCTCGTACTCCCACGCGTGCTCGGACTGATCGTCATGATGCCGCTGCTCACCATCTATGCTGACTTCATCGGCATCCTTGGTGGAATGTTCGTGTCCAACGCACTGCTCGACCTCTCCGTCAAGCAGTTCCTCAGTGGGTTGTTGCAGGCGGTGACGCTTTCCGATGCACTGTTTGGCGTAGTCAAGGGAACGATGTACGGCATCATCGTCGCCGTCGCCGGTTGCATGAAGGGAGTGAAGGGAGGCTCCGACGCACGCGCGGTCGGGCGTGCGGCGACGTCGGCCGTCGTCGTCGGCATCACGTTCATCATCCTCGCGAACGCCGTGGCCGATTGGCTGGCTGCGTTGCTCGACATATGACGCCGGCAGCCATCGAGGTGCGAGGTCTCACCATGATGTATGGGCAGCAGGTGATCATGAGAGACATCACGTTCTCCGTGGCGCGCGGAGAAGTATTCGTGCTGATGGGCGGCAGCGGCAGCGGCAAGAGCACGTTGCTCAAGCACCTCATCGGCCTGAAGGCCCCCGCCGAGGGCTCGATCCTGTTCGACGGTGCGCCGTTCGACATCACGGACGATGCGGTGCGGACGCGCGTGCTCCGGCGTATCGGAGTGCTCTACCAGAATGGCGCGCTGTGGAGCGGGCTCACGCTTGCGGAGAATGTCGCGTTGCCGCTCTGTGAATTCACGGAACTCGATACGACGACGATCGCCGAGGTGGTATCGCTCAAGCTGGCGTTGGTAGGGCTTCGCGGATTCGAAGATTTCTATCCGTCGGCGATCAGCGGTGGAATGCGAAAGCGTGCGGCGCTCGCCCGCGCGATTGCGCTCGACCCGGACGTACTGTTCTTCGACGAGCCATCGTCCGGGCTCGATCCGGTCAGCGCGAGTCGGCTGGACGACCTCATCCTCGAACTGAAGACGAGCTTTGGCACCACCATCATCGTGGTCAGCCACGACCTCGAGAGCATCTTTCGCATTGCCGACCGTGCGCTGTTCCTCGACATCGAACAAAGGACCATGACAGCACTCGGCCCACCCGCGGAGTTGCGCGACCACGTGCCCGGTGGCGAAGTGCACCGGTTCCTCACCCGCTGCAGGGAGGACCTTCCATGAGCGTCCGCGCGAACCCCACCGCGATCGGACTGTTCCTGATCGGCGCGCTCGTGCTCGCAATCGCCGGCACGGCCGTGCTTGCGTCCGCAACGTGGTTTCAGGAGCGCACCACGTTCATCAGCTTCTTCTCCGAATCCGTGAACGGGTTGGAGAAGGGCGCACCGGTGAAGTTCCAGGGCGTTCCTGTCGGGAGCGTCACCGGGATCAACATTCAGATCGACCAGCGCGACGATTCATTTCAGGTGCCGGTAGAGTTCGAGATCGACGTGCCGCGTCTCACCACCCCGCGCGGTACGTATGTGAATCTGGCCGATACGATCGTGCTGAAGGCGCAGATCGCCAAGGGACTCCGCGCGCAGCTGCAGATGGAGAGTCTGGTCACCGGCGTGCTGTATCTCGAGCTCAGCTATCGGATGGATTCGACTCCACCCCAGCTCGAACCACGTGCGACCGCGTGGCCGGAGATCCCCACCACGCCGTCGCTTATGTCCGCCATCGGAGGTGGTGCTGGCAGCCTGCTCGGCGAGATCATGAAGATCCTGAATCGCGTGAACGGAATGCTTGGCGACGTCAACATGCGAGAGATCAATACGGCGGTCGTGCAATCAGCGAAGGCAGTGCAGGACCTGGTGAGCTCGCCGGAGCTTCGCGCGACGCTGCGGCAGATGCCCGGCGCCACGGCGCAGTTGAACCGCGCAATGGTTGAGGCGGAGAAGCTGGCCGTGCGCGCCACCGTGGCAATCGACCCGATGCAGACGCAGATCACCGGCGCGTCCACCGAGGCGATCGCCACGCTTCAGGCGCTCCGCAAGACGCTCGACGACACGCATGGATTGCTGTCGGCCGACACCGGACCGGGCTTCGCACTCACGGGCGCGCTCACCAGCCTCCGGGACGCTGCCGACGCACTGCGCGTGCTGATCAAATCACTGGAGCAGAATCCCGACATGATGATTCGCGGCAAGAAGTCGCCGGAGAGACGACCATGAGCATCCGCATCCGTATTCGCGTCGCGCGCGCATTGGTGCTCGTTGCATTGCTGACACAGCCGGGGTGTTTCAAGTTGGCGCGCGAATCTCCCCGACTGCAGCAGTTCGTCCTGAGCGGCGCCGCGCAGTCCACCGCAACCACCGGTATCGGACAGACGCTCGGCCTGCGGCGGGCCGACCTCGCAGCGTACCTGGCTGTGCGTGCCATCATCGTACGACGCGGAGTGAACGAGCTGGTCGTGTCCGACTTTCACCGTTGGGGTGAGGATCTCGGCGAGGGAATCAATCGCGTGGTGGCGGCGAACCTCGCCGGCTCCCCTCCCGTACGTGCGGTGGACGTGGCGCCGTGGCAGGTACGGGCGAGACACGACTACGTCGTGCAACTGCACATCTCACGTTTCGAAGGGGTCGCGGATTCGGCGGCTGCGAATGGTCGTGTTCATCTGCTGGCCACGTGGGACATCATCAGGCCGGGCGACGGCGCGGTGTTGGTGCGCGGAACCACCGATGATCGTAGCGCCACATGGCGCGTGGGGGACTACGCGGCCCTCGTCGTGGAACTCGATGCCTCGCTCTTGCGGCTTGCGCAGGACATTCGCGCGTGCCTCTCCGGCTTCCGCAACGATTCGACACCGCCGGCACGGTGCCAGTGAATCGCAGCCCGTGTGCTGCTTCGGTCCGGCATCCATCAACATGCCTCTGGCTTCGTCGTCCGCCGCACTCAGCCCGCAGACTCCCGCACTGCCTGATCTCGAGTTACGTCCCGCCCGCAAACGGGGTCAACGTTGATGACGGACCGAACTTTGAAAGACATCGTCCCTACTGAACGGTCGTGATAAGAACGATGTTTCGCATCGACGGCGGCGACCTCCGTATAGCCTTGGATGACGCCCTTGTCCTTCGCCGTCTTCGCGCTTTCGTTGTCGGTGCGATTGCTCTTGCGTAGTCGGCCCGTCGGCCCGCAGCGGTCGGTGTGATGCGTGGCGAGCCACTCGCGCAACGGCTCGGCATCGTTCGTAAGTCGCGCGATGCGCTTTGCCAAGGGCACGAACCTGGTGCTCCTGCAACCCGATGTCACCGCGGCGTTCGCTGACGGCGCTGCCGTGAACCGCGCGTTACGTGCCCTCTTGGAGATTGCGCCCGGACGGCGCCCGGTGCCCACGCCGCCGTGAACAATCGGGTACATAGGTGACACTTCAGACCGGGTACATGTGTGACACGTCCACGACCGTGGCGTGCACGGCGAGCAGCGGGTCCAGGGCGTCTACAAGCCGCGGCGCCCGCAGGCCTTGCCGCTCTTTCGGTTGGTGTCAGATCATCTGCATCGCCTGCAGAGGGTCTACGGCGCACGCTTCGCGCGCGCGTACGGCCCGCGGCGGCGCGTCGTCGCGCAGACGGCTGGGAAGTTTCTCGCCTGTCGGGTGCTCGAGCACGGCTTCGCGCGCATCCGCTGCGACGACGGCACGCACGAGTATCTGCTGGCCGTCTCCTGCAAGTGGCGCTACTTCTGCCCCAGCTGCCACGCCACGTTCCTCGCGCCGGTGCCGCACCGCCAGGTGGTGCTCGCCATCCCTAAACCGGCTGCGCGCGAACTGTCTGTACCGCCGCCTGCGCGGCGAGATCGCCCGCGTCGCCGCCCGCACCGGTCCGACAAGTCCGGGGGCACGGAGACCGTGGACCCGCTCGCGTTCCTGGCCGTCCTCCCCGGCAACGGACGGGCCGCCCGCGAGTCGTACGCGGGGCCGCGGAGCCCTCCGTCGACACGGCCCCCCCACGAGCCGGGGTACGTCACGGCCCCCCGCGTGTCCGCCGACGCCCCGACCGCCCCCTGAGTACGGCGCACACGCCCCAGGCGGCAGACCGGGCGCAGGCGAACCGCAGACCAGGGGTTCGCGTCGCATGCCAGGCAAACAGGATTGCCTGCACGAGGAAGAGCCAAACCAGCGGGCCGAGGTGCTGCAGGCGGATGGGCGCGTGCGGCTGGCGTTCCCGACGGACCCGGTCGACTATTGGACATGCCCATCGATCAGGAACGCCTCACCGCGGCCCTCGCCGGCCGCTACGGGATCGTGCGAGAGCTCGGCGCAGGCGGGATGGCGACCGTCTTTCTCGCCGAGGACCTCAAGCATCACCGCAAGGTGGCCCTCAAGGTCCTGAAGCCCGATCTCACCGCCGCGCTCGGCGCCGAGCGATTCGTGCAGGAAATCGCCACGACCGCGGCGCTCCAGCATCCGCACATCCTTCCCTTGTTCGACAGCGGCAGCGCCGACGGCTTCTTTTTTTACGTCATGCCGTTCATCGACGGCGAGACGCTCCGGACCAGGCTGGACCGCGAGACGCAGCTGCCGGTGGCGGACGCGGTGCGGCTGGCGCTCGAGATCGCCGACGCGCTCGACTTCGCCCACCAGCGCGGCATCATCCATCGCGACATCAAGCCCGAAAACATCCTGCTGCTGGGTGGGCACGCGCTGGTGGCCGACTTCGGGATCGCGCTGGCGCTGCGGGTGGCAGCGGGCCCGCGGCTGACCGAGTCCGGGCTTTCATTGGGAACGCCCCAGTACATGAGTCCCGAGCAGGCGACCGCCGACAAGGAGATCACGGCGCGCTCGGACGTGTATTCGTTGGGCAGCGTGCTGTACGAGATGCTCGCGGGTCGTCCGCCGCATACCGGCGTCTCGGCGCAGCAGGTGATCATGAAGGTCATCGCGGAACGGCCGCCGTCCATTTCGGCGGAGCGACCATCGGTGCCGGCGCATCTGGCCGCCGTGGTGGCGAGGGCGCTGGAGAAGGTGCCCGCTGATCGGTTCTCGAGCGCACGCGAATTCGCGACCGCGCTGGCAGACGACACGTTCACTGTCGCCACGCGCGACGCGAGCTCGTCTGCTGCACCCGCGGGGCGCGACGGCGCGGTACGGCGCTCCACCCTGCGTCAGCCGGTGGTGCTCGGCCTTGGAGTGCTGCTGCTCGCCTCCGTGGCGGCGAATCTGGTGCAGGTGCGCAGGCCAACCGCGTCGTCGCTCAATCCGCAGACGGTGCGCTTCGCCCTGCCGAGTCCCGACAGTGTACTACCGACCTCGGGTGGCGGTTCGTGGTCCGTAGCGATCTCTCCCGATGGCACCCAGCTGGTCTACACCACGCTCGAGACAACGGGGTCGAGCGCGACCATTCTGCGTCTCCGGCGCAGTGACCGACTCGAAGCCGAGGTGATCCGCGGCACCCATTTCGGCACGCAACCGATCTTTTCGCCGGACGGGCAGTGGCTGGCGTTCGTCGCGGAAGGCAAGCTGAAGAAGATGCGGCTCGACGGGAGCGCCCCGGTGACGATCGCCGAGGATGCCGGCGGCAATGATGGCGCCGACTGGACGACGACCAACGAACTCATCCTCGGCGCAACCGGCGCCATCTATGGACTGGCGCGGGTCCCGGCGGCTGGAGGCCAACTGACGCCGCTGACACGGCCCGACTCGGCGCGGGGCGAGCGAAATCACTTCTGGCCAATCGCGCTCCCTGATGGGAAGCAGGTCGCGTTCGTCATCTGGTCGGGAGGCCTCGCGACGGCGGAGCTGGCCATCGCGTCGCTCGACGATGGCCGCGTGACGAGGCTCGGACTGAAGGGTGTTCGCCCGCTCGGAGTGCTGGATGGGGCGCTCGTGTATCACCGGGCTGATGGC
Organism: Gemmatimonadaceae bacterium; assembly: GCA_031423355.1. GTDB lineage: Bacteria > Gemmatimonadota > Gemmatimonadetes > Gemmatimonadales > Gemmatimonadaceae > JACMLX01. The sequence continues at coordinate 7,535 of JANPFJ010000230.1, forward strand.
GTGCTGATGGCCGCGCCGCTCGATGCGGCGAAGCGGAAGATCACCGGCTCCCCGGTGCCGGTACACGACCCCGTGCCGCTGCCGCTAACGAGCGCAGGTGAATCGAATCTCTTTCTGTCGCGCGGCGGGTCGCTGGTGTCGATGCTGCGCGCCAACACGGCGCAGATCTCGTGGGTGAACCGCGACGGCAACCGGCAACCGATCGGCCCCGATCGGCGAGACTTCCGGCAGGTGCGACTCTCGCCTGCGCAGGATCGCTTGGCGGCACTCGTCGGCGGCTCCGGCGGGTACGACATCTGGCTGCAGGATCTCGCCGACGGCGCACTGACGCGTCTCACGACCAGCGCGAGCATCACAGCCGTCGCGTGGAAGCCCGATGGGTCGGGCGTCGTGTACAGCGACAATGCAGGCGACATCTGGTCGCAGGCCGTCGACCGTGCGGCATCACCGACGCCGCTGGTCCGCTCCCTCAACATGGTGGCGGCGATCGATCTGTCGCCGGACGGCCGCTCGCTCCTCGCGGAAATCTGGGAGGACAGGTGGGTCATCGTGCGCATCGCACTCGACTCTGCGACCGCCGTCCATCCGTTCAGCAGGTTGACCGGCTGGAGCAGCACGCCGCGCGTTTCCCCCGATGGGCGCTGGGCCACTTTCATCAACAATGGATCCGGCGCCAACGAGGTCTATCTCCACTCCTTCCCGGATGCGCTGACGAAGCTTCAAGTGTCGACGGCTGGAGGCATGAACCCGGTCTGGTCGGCCGACGGCACGCGTCTCTACTACAACGCGGGTGGCGCCATCGTGGCGGCGCGGCTGCAGCTCGGGCCCAACCCGCGCGTCGTATCGCGCGACACGATCGTCAGCGGCACTGCCAGCGTGCCCGTCAACTTCGACGTTGCGGCCAACGGCGAACGGATCGTCGCCGCGTACAACCTCGCCGCTAGCTCGCGGTTGGAGGTGGCGGTCAACTGGCTTACGGAGTTCCGGCGGAAGATGGCCGCGGGCGCGCACTGACCAGCTGCTCCGCACCGCAAAGCCCCCTGTCTTTCATCCTCGACTGGCTCTTCCCGCCGTCACGCGCCGTAACACTCCTGACCTCTTCACCGATCCTTCCCCACGCCAGCGCGGTCCGTCGCACGCCGCATCCGCCTGAGAAACCGCCCCGGCCTCGCCCCCGTCATCACCCCCGCACGCAACACGAACGTCCCGTTCACCAGCACGTGCACCACGCCCTCCGCGTAGTGGTGCGGGTCGGTGTACTGCGCGCGGTCGACAATCGTCGCCGGGTTGAACACCACCACATCCGCCACCCTGCCCGGCGCCAGCGTGCCACGATCCGACTGCGCCAGCCACGTGGCCGGCAGCTGCGTCATGCGATGCACCGCATCCGGCAGCGCAAGAGTCTTGCGCTCGCGCACGTAGCGCGCCAACACCCGCGGAAACGAGCCATAGCTGCGCGGATGCGGGTAGCCGGTACCCGGCGACACCAGATCGCCGTCGCTTTCGAACATCGCGCGTGGATGACGGATGAATCGCTCGATGTCTGCCTCGTCCATGCCGGTGAACACACCGGTGAAGCCGCCCTCGAGTTGCAGCGCGATGAGTGCCTCCACCGCAGCGGCAATGGTGAGTGGCTGTCCGGTGCGCGTGAGATGATCCGCCAGCGTGAGTCCAGTGAGTTCCGGATGCGCCGGTACCTCGCGGAAACGAATGGTCTCCGGGCCAGGGCCCGTCTGCTGCGGGAAGAGATCACGCATCTCGCGCACCAGCCGCGATCGTATCGCCGCATCAACCGTCCGCCGCGCAAATGCCGCCGGCCCATCGGCCAAGGCCCACGCAGGAAACATCAAGTCGGAGTACGTGCTGTACGCGTCGTACGGGTAGAGATCAAATGCCACCTCGGCGCCGGTGGCAGCCGCAGAGTCGATGAGCTCCAGGATCCGCGAACTCCGTCCCCACTGCGCGGCGCCGGTCACCTTGAGATGGTTGATCTGCACGGGAATGCCGGCCTGTCGCCCCAGGTCGATGGTCTCCTGCACCGACTCGATCACCCTCGCGCCCTCGTCCCGCATGTGTGTGACGTACACGCCACCGTATGCCGCCGCCCGGCGGGCCAGTGCCACGATCTCGTCGGGCTCGGCGTATGCGGCGGGCGTGTATTCGAGCCCCGTCGCAAGACCAAGCGCGCCCTGCTGCATGGACGAATCCACGAGCGCCATCATCCACGCCAGTTCCGCCGCGGTGGGCTTCCGGTTGGCGAGTCCCATGACCCGCTTCCGCATCCACGTGTGCCCCGCAAACATCCCCACATTCGGGGCCATCCGCACACGCGCCATGTACCCGTCGAGCGGGAAGGGCTGATCCTGACTGTGCTGCGGCGCGAGGATGGTGGTGATCCCCTGGCGGATGAAGTTCTCGGCCAGGGGAAACGAGTCGAGCGTGACCAGATGGGCGTGGTTGTCCCAGAAGCCCGGCGCAACCACGTGGCCGCGTACATCGACGACCGTCGACGTGCGGCGTGTATCGAGTGCCGGACCGATCGCAACGATTGAATCACCGGCGATGGCGACGTCGGCCACCACCGCTGCGGCACCTGTCCCATCCACCACGGTGCCACCGGTGAGGACCACGTCGTACGCCGGCGCCTGGGTGCACGCACAGAGCATTAGCGCTATGACCAGCACAGGTGCGCTGCGCGGATGCGTCACGGCGCCGGCTCCGGCACGACCCGCAGCCCGGTGAGGCCGCCCGCCGGTCCCAGCGACACCACCACGCGAGAGCGCTCCCGATCGAACCACGCGTAGTACTCCGTCTCCACGTCATCTCCCACTGAATGACGCGACAGGAACTCCATGCGCGTGGGCGTTCCCTTGCCGCGCAACAGGGTCGTGAGCGCCACCTTCAGGCGCGGGAAGATCGTCTGTCGCACGAACGCAAAATCCGCGAGCTCGAGTTTATCAGCGGCGATCTTCGTCAGCATGCGCGTCACGTAGCTGGTCGTCGCCGGATCCGGATCGGCACTCGGCGCGGTGACTGGCGGTGCGGGCGCCAACGCGGCGTCAAGGAGCGCAGCGACGGCCGAAGCAAGGATCGGCGGGGCCATGGTACGACCGTTCGACAGCACCGCGACGCTCAGATCACTCGCGGTGTAGTGCGAGTTCTGCGTGACGAAGCCCTGCCACGTGCCGCCATGCTCGTACAGCGGCGCGCCACCGGCTTCACCGATGAACCAGCCGAAACCATACGGGTGGTGGCGGCCGCTGTTGAGCGTCATCGGCGCGAGAATGCGCGCCCAGCTTTCCGGCTTCAGCACACCGCGTGTGCGTACCACCTCGTTCCACGCAATCATGTCGCGCAACGACAGGAGCATGGAGCCATCGGCGGTGGTGTTGAGCTTCGGTGCCACCCATGCGGCGTTCTCCCATCCGCCTGGAACGGGGAGGTAACCTCGCGCGCGATTCGGGATCACCGCGCTTTCGGTGATGACGCGAATCGTGGGCATTCCGGCCGGCGCGAAGATGCGCTGCCGCAGGAACTCGTGATACGGCGTACCGGTCACGCGGCTCATGAGAATGCCGAGCACCACATAGCCTGTGTTGGAGTAATTCCAGCGCGCGCCTGGCGCGAACTCCAGCGGCAACGCCGCCGCCAGACGCAGCAGGTCGGCGTCGGTGTAGTCGCGCCGATAGTCGAATCCGTCGCCCGTGTAGTCGGGCAGTCCGGAGCTGTGGCTCAGCAGATGTCGGATGCGGATCGGCTCCCACGCGGCAGGCACTTCCGGCAGGTAGCGGCGCACCGACGCTTCGAGGTCGAGCTTCCCATCTTCCACCAGCGCCATCACACCCGCGCTGGTGAACTGCTTGCCCAGTGAGCCGGACTGGAAGATGGTTTCGTCGGTCACCGGTGTCCGGTTTTCGAGTTCGGCGACGCCGTACCCGCGCGCGAGCAACAGCTCCCCGCGGCGCATCACGGCCAACGCCAGACCGGGCGCACGCAGCCGTTCCATCGTACGGCGCACGAGCGTGTCCACCGCAGCGAGCGTGGGCGTGCCGGTGCGGCGGAGTGACCATGGGAGGGTGAGCGGCACCGCTGCAGGCCACACACGATCCAGTGAACCACCGCGGTAGAGCGTGCCGCCCTTCATCACGTACGCCACGGTGCGCGCGTTACGGATGTCGGCGAGCGGGTCGGCGTCCAGCACCACGAGGTCGGCCGCCTTCCCGGCTTCGAGGCTCCCCAACTCAGTTTCGAGTCCCAGCGCGTACGCCCCTTCCACGGTGGCCACGCGCAACACGTCTTGCGGTCGCATGCCGCCGCCGGCAAGCAGGGTCATCTCCCAATGATTCGACAGTCCCTGCACTTCGCCGTGTCCGCCGAGTCCGATGTGTCCGCCCGCACGCAGCACTGCCGCCGCGCCCTCGGCCACCTCGCGGTCCTGATAGTCCTCCGGCGGAAACCAGAGCAGGCGACTGGAGCTGCGCTGAAAGAGCTGCCCCTCGGGAAACCAACGCTCGACGCGTGAATCCTCATGTGGTCGCTCCTCGGCGAGCAGACGATAGATCGGCAGCGCCGCTCCGAAGCTCACCACCACTGTCGGCGTGTTCACGATACCGGTGCGCGCGAACAGCTGAATCATGTCGTCGTGCAGCGGCGCTTCGGGCACTGCGTGCTCCAAGCCGCTGAAGCCGTCGATTGCGTGCGTGATGTCTTCCTTGCCGTCGGCCCCACCTTCGGTGGTGGGCATCATCCCCATCTCGCGCGCGGCCAGTATCAGCCACTGTCGCTGCTGCCGATTGCCGACCTGGTACGCCTTGATGTACGGCGTGCGATAGACATCGCGATACCGTGCCAGCGTGCGGCGCAGGTCGTCGAGCGTCAGGTAGTCGATGCTGCCGAAGACCCCGGGGCCGGTCGAGAAGACTCGCGGGCTCGGCACGCCATCCGCTTCCACCATGTCGGCCACGGCGAAGATGTCGGGCGACACCTGCGGATCGCGAATGGTTGTAACGCCGAGCGCGAGGTTGGCGAATCCGTTGGTGGACTCCGGCTGCGGCAGGTCGGCCACCGTCAGTGTGCCCTGGCCGGCCCCCCAATGCGCGTGGAGATCGATGTAGCCTGGCACGACGTACTTGCCGCGCACATCGATCACGCGTGCATCCGTCGGCTGCACGCCACTGTCACGTGGGCCGACGTGCACGAACCGGCCGTCGGTCACGATCACATCGGCGTCGCGCACAATCTCGTCGCCGCGCATCGTGATGGCGGTGGCACCGCGCAGCACGATCGTGCCCAGCGACTTCGCGCGCGGTAACGCGACGGCGAAAGGTGTTGCGACACTGGTGCCGGCGGGGTTGGCAGTGCGCGGCGTCGGCCCGATCACCCGCACCGCTCCCCCGCTGGCGGGGATTTCGACCTGCTGTGCGTCACCCGGTGCGCCACCTGGAGGCGCCACCAGCGTGGAGGCGAGCGGCGCCATCGTGGCGACGATCGAGCGACCATCCTCACTCCAGCGCGGAGCGTGCCAGAACGCCGCGGTGGTGCTCAAACGCACCGGCGCTTCACGCCCGTCCACACGCGCCTTCCAGAGTGCCCCGCCCTCTTCGTTCCACGTCACGTAGGCAATCCAGCGCCCATCCGGTGACCATGCTGGCGTGAACTCGCGCGCCCGCAGCGTGGTCGTCAGCGGTCGTGGTTTCTCGCCCTTGGCGCCCGACACCCAGATGCGGCCGAGCGCGGAGAACGCGACGCGACCATCGGCGGCCTTGGCCACATGTTGCGCCATACGAGCCCGAACCACGCCGGTATCGAGCCGCTGCGGCACACGCAGCGTCGGCGTGACGTCGAGCGACACATCTGCCGTGAACGGAATGACGGTATCGCTGCCATCGCGAACACCAAGGCGATGGATACGCCCGCCGAACGCCGCGTAGAGCCAGCGGCCGTCGGGCGAGAACGCCGAATTGGGGAGCACATCGCGCGACGAGCGGGCCTCGAGCTGGTGGCGATCCACCGGGTACGCGAGCCAGCGCTCCGCGCCGGTCATCAGATCACGCGCCTTGAGGCCGGTGCGTCCCTCGCGCACGGTGCCGTACATCAGCGTGCCGCCATCAGGGGAAAGCAGCGGCTTCATGGCCGGCAAACCCTCCACCACGATCGGCGCAGACGCTCCGCCGATGCTCGGCATGCGAACAATGGCACTGGTGGCAGCGTTCCGACTGCCGTACGGACGCGGCGTGACCGATGTGAACCAGATGCTCTGGCCGTCGCGGCTCGGCACCGCGCCATACGGTCCCGGCGCAGGCGACGAGACGAGCGGCTGCGCGGGGCCGTTGGTGTTCTCCTGAAGCCGCACCCCCTCGCCTGTGCCTGCATCGTAGCGCCACAGTTCCGCCGTGCGTGTGGTGTACGGTGCCGTGACGGTCACGAGCACGGCGCGGCCGTCGGGTGTCCATGCTGGCGACAGCATCCCCGACCGCGGGAGACGTGTGAGCGATCGTGCGTTGGTGCCGTCGGCGTTCGCCACCCAGACATTGTCGGAGCCGCTCTCGTCGCTGATGTACACGAGCCGAGTGCCGTCGGGCGAGTACCGGGGCTGCGACTGAAAGGCGCGACCGGTGAGCAGCGGCTGTGCGCGTCCACCGGTCACCGGCAGCGTGTAGAGATCGCCGAGCAATTCGAGGACGAGTGTACGCCCGTCAGGGCTCGCGTCGAGCGAGACCCACGTGCCCTCCCGCGTGGTGAACGCGACCTTACGGGTTGGTGCAGCGGTGGATGGGGTGGTGGATGGCGCGGTTGGCGGCGCGGTGGGTGTCGCGGTTTGCGTCAGTACGCGTTGTGAAGCGATCGACAGCAGCGCGGCGGTGAATACGACAATGCGCGCGACCGCGGGTGCGACCTTCAGTGCGACCTCAACTGCCACATGGAGCTGCCGCATCAGTTTCTCCCGGTCAGCCGGTTACGAGACGGCGCACCTGTTCGCGCGCAAACGCCTCCTGCCACGCGGCACTCGCCGTGGGCGACGTCATGACGACGTGGATGGACATCCCTTCCACGAACAACGCGAGTGCCTTTCCCATGCGAGCAACATCGGCATCACCCGGGATGTCGCCGGCGTCACGCAGCGGAGCCAGGGTATCGCGGTACAGATCGTACCAACGACCCATGCGCCGCTCCTGCACTCGTCGCAGCGCGGGGGTCGCCACGGCACTGCCCAGAAACGCCACCAGGAGTCGCCAGAGCGTGCGACGTTCGCGGTCGACCGGCAGCACGGCCGTCACCACGGCGTACAGGCGCTCCATGCCGGGTGGCCCCTCCGCCGCGGCGCGCGCGCGCTCGAAGGCGCGATCGAACGCGAGATCCTTGGTGTAGCGCAGCATGGCTTCCTTCGACGCGAAGTAGTGGGTGACGACGCCCGTCGTCACGCCAAGCTCCGCGGCGACGCTGCGCAGCGTCACCTGCTCGAGGCCGCGCGTCGCGATCAGCTGCGCTGCTGCCGCGGCAATCGCCTCGCGGCGCTCCTGATGGTCCCCGCGCGGGCGACTCATCGGCGGGGCGGCGACCAGCACGTCTGATGACTCACGACCATTCTCATAACGATCGTTACAGTAAATGTCATCGTCCCGCTTGTCCATCACGGTCCCGCAGCGCGCCCGAGGCTGCGAAAACGACAGACCCGTAAAGCGCGTCGCGTCAGGCGAGCGCCAACGATCCCGCAGATTATCACGATCTTGTAACGCTCCCCCCTGCGCCCGGCCTCGCCGAGTGTGCTGCCGACACTGGAGGTCGTGTCGTCGCCCCCCGTCCAACCTCTGCCCAAGCCACCCGTCGTGCAGCGTTCTCTGCAATTCCGCTTGAGCGTTACCCTCGCCGCCGTCGTCCTGCTGGTGGGCGCCGTGGTGACGATGGTCGTGGCCAATCTGGCCCGCACTGGGCGCGGCTACGACCGCCTGATGACGCGTGACGTCCGCGCCGAGTTGCTGGCACGCGAGGCACAAGTGGACTTCAAGGTGCAGGTGCAGGAGTGGAAGAACGTGCTCCTGCGCGGCCGGGACGACGCAGCATTGCTGAAGTATCGTGCGCGATTCACGCAGGAAGCGCAGCGTGTGCAGGGACTCACGGATACGCTCGCGCCGCTGCTGCACGACACCGTGTCCCGCCAGCTGCTGGTACGCTTTCGAGACGCCCACACATCGCTTGGCACACGCTATCTCGCGGCCATGTCCGCGTTTGAAGCGGATACGGCACGCAGTCCGTATGCAGCCGACAAGGCAGTCCAGGGCATGGACCGTCCTCCCACGGCCATGCTCGACTCGCTCGTGGAAGGCGTCGGCGTGCAGGTCCAGTACGAGTTCGTCACACAGGCCACATCGCTGCAGCGCAGTCTCACCGCACTGATCGCGCTGGCCCTGGTCGTGACCGTCGGCCTGGTCGTTGGCGGTATTCGCACGATTCGCTCGCTGACGCAACCGATCGTGCGTATCGCCGGGTACCTCGATGCGATCCGGACCGGGCCGGTCGCGCATCTCGCACGTCGCAGCACTGCGATCTCGCGCGGCGAACTCTCGTCGGAAGCGGTCCACTCGATTGCCCCCCTCGGGTTCTCGCGTGTCGACGAAATCGGCGTGATCGCTGGCGCGGGCGACGCCATTCGAGCGCAGGTGGAGCAGGTCGCGGCGGATCTGGCGCATGCTACAGCGACGCTCGACACCGTGCTCACCGAAACGCACCAGAGTGTCACCGCCTTGCGCGAAGGCAATCTGCAGGCGTCGCGAACCGTCCGGCGCGACGGCGTGTATGGGACGCTCGCGGAGGCGTTCCAGCAGGCCACCGATGCGGTCCGTGCACCACTCGCCGACGTCCGGCAGCTGTTCGATGCGGTCGCGACCGGCGACTTGTCGGTCCGTATGGGGTCCGGACACCGCGGTGATTTCGACCTGCTGGCGCAGACTGCGAACCGTGCATTGGAGCAGCTGTCGGTCTCGATGCACGAGATGGCCAACGCGGCTCTGCAGACCCGTGAGCGCGCCACCGACATGGCAGACGACAACACGCAGCTGAGCGACCGGACCGGAGAGCAGGCGGAGACCGTCCGCCATATCGCCTCGGGGCTCGCGGCCAAGGCCGACGCCATGGAAACCAGTGCCGCTGCCATGCGCTCGCTGCGCGATGCGGCCAGTCGCATGTCGGACGACATGATCGCTGGCACTGCGGCGGCCACACAGCTCGCCGACCAGATGCTGCTCGTGCAACGCCATACGGCGGACAGCGCTCGCGTCGTTCGCACCATTGACGAGATCGCCTTTCAGACCAACCTGCTGGCGCTGAACGCGGCCGTCGAAGCAGCACGGGCAGGTGATGCGGGGCTGGGATTCGCCGTCGTGGCCGATGAGGTCCGCGCCCTCGCGATTCGGGCCGGCGAGGCGTCCCGCCAGACGGGTGCTCTGGTCGAGGCGTCGTCGCGAAGCGCCGCTATCGGCGCTGAGCATGCAGCCAGCGTGACGGAGCAACTGACGGCGTTGCAGCGCAACATGACATCGGTCTGCGAACGGATCGATGAGCAGGCGACCACCGTCAGCGCGGAGGCCGCCGGCGTCGGTGCCATCACGCGATCGCTCGACACCCTGCGCGATGACCTTGGCGCGACGGCCAGCAGCACCACGCAGACCGCCGAACGGGCGGCATCACTGGTGATCGAGGCGGAGAGTGTGCTCGCACACGCGGCGCGCTTCACCCGCGGCGACCAGCTCGAGCGCACATCGGCGCAACCATCACGGCGACCGCGCCTGCGGGCCGCCGACCGCTCACCCGCCCGCAGATCGGCCTGACCGTGACAGAACGCAACGACCGCGATGAACGGCGCGGCCGCGCCACCGCCCTGGCATTTCTCGCGGCGGCCGGATGGATGTTCGTGTACGAGGCGACGAAACAGGCGTTCCTCCCCGGCCTGTCCGCGTGGCAGTCGCACACCATCACGATCATCGTCTCGGCCTGCACCGCGGCCGCAGTCACCTACATTGCCATCGTACAGCAATCGCGGATCCTGCAGCACCTGGCCAACGAGCGTGCAAAGAGTGAACGCCTCGAAGGGCAGCGTGCCACGCTGGCGCACAGCGAGGCACGCTACCGACTGCTCGTCGAGGCATCGCCGGAGGCGATCGTCGTGCATCGGGCCGGGCGCATCCTCTATGTCAATGCCGCTGCAGTGGCCCTGATCGGCGCGAGGAACAGCAACAGTGTGGCGGGTATGGAGACCGCTGACTTCATCGTGCCGTCACCGGCGGAGCACTCCGCCTCACGCAGCGGCGGCGGCGCGGAACGCAGCGAGTACCGACTGGTGCGCCACGATGGCGGCTTCGTGGACGTCGAGTCGGCCTCGGTCGGGATCTCCTACGAATCAGAACCGGCAGTGCAGACCGTGCTGCGCGACGTCACCGAACGCAGGCTTCTGGAAGCACGACTGGTGCACGATGCGTTTCACGATCCGTTGACGACGCTGCCGAACCGCCGCCTGTTTCGCGATCGGATCGAACATGCGCTGTCGCGCCTGCCCCGTGCCCCCCAAGGCATGGCCGTCACGGTCCTGTTTCTCGATCTGGACAACTTCAAGGCCGTGAACGATACCCTGGGGCATGACGCCGGCGACCGCCTGCTCATCACCGTCGCCCAGCGGCTGCAGGCCATGACGCGAAACTTCGATACCGTCGCCCGGCTCGGTGGCGACGAGTTCGGAGTCCTGCTCGAGGATCAATCCAGCGAGCCCGAATCGTTGCAGCTCGCGGAGCGAATTCGCGATGTGTTTCGAACGCCCGTTCGCATCGACGGTCTCGAGATGCATGTCACGGCCAGTATCGGCGTGGCACACGCGGCCATCGCTGATGATGCCGATGTGCTTCTGCGCAATGCAGACGTGGCCATGTACGAGGCAAAGAAGACCGGCAAGTCGCGCCTGACGGTCTTCGCACCGGAGATGTATCACGTCATCGTCGAGCGCCTGACGCTCGAGTCGGAGTTGCGTGCTGCCATGGCCGATCCGGCAGCCGCGGGATTCGCGCTGGTGTACCAGCCGATCGTCG
>JANPFJ010000231.1:0-5971 GCA_031423355.1 Gemmatimonadaceae bacterium
GGAATGTGGCCCGCGGCCCACTCACGCCGATTGCGAACGTCGACAACCACCAGGCCCTCACGGCCCAGCGCACCTGAGAGCGCAATCGCAGATCGTTGATTCACTGAATACGTATCAACACCGACCAGCGCGTCTGACGCCACACTGACGCCGACGATGCGGTCGAACCCGATGCTCATCAGTGCACGCACCAATCGCTCAGCGTGCGCTTCGTCGACGGCGACCATCCAGACATCCATCCGGTAGTCGATCAGCGACCCGAACCAGCTGGCAAAACTGGCGTTGCCCGGGATGTTGAGCGAACCCCGAATGTGCGCCGCCGCAAAATCCTCGGCTGGGCGCGCATCCACCAGCAACCCGAGCTTCTCAACCCACTGCTGCGCTTCGAACCCACTGCGATGGGGGACTTCCGGCAATCCGCCGAGGAGCGTCGGGCCATCGCGGTTGATCCGTTTCATCACCGCGAAGTACGCTGGTGGCTCGGGCTGGTCGCGCAGCACCTCGGCCACGAATGCGTCTTCGGTCTGGGGCTGGAGTGCCCAGTTGACGAGACGCTCATAGCCGAGAGTCGTCTGCGGCACCGCGCCGAGCGCGCGACCGCAGGCGCTGCCGGCTCCGTGGCCCGGCCAGATCTGCAGATGATCGGGGAGTTGCTGCAGCCGCTGCAGCGACTGATACAGCTGCCTTGCGCTGGCGTCCATGGTGCCAGCCTGCCCCGCCACCGTTTCGAGCAGGTCGGGGCGGCCGACATCACCCACGAACAGGAAGTCGCCGCTGAGCATCCCCATCGGGTGATCCGTCGCCGCGCCATCCGTGACGAGAAAGACGAGATGCTCGGGTGTGTGGCCAGGGGTGTGCAGCGCCGTCAGCCGGATGTTGCCGATCGGGATCACATCACCGTCAACCAGTTCGACCGCGTGGTCCGTGGCAGCGTACATGTACCGCCAGTCCGGACCGCCGCATCCGCTCAGAAAGAGCTGCGCACTGGTACGAAACGCCAGCTCGCGCGCGCCGCTGCAATAGTCGGCGTGGATGTGGGTCTCAGCGACCGCCGTAACGCGCAGCCCTTCGCGCTCGGCAAGCGCGATGTACGGATCCACATCGCGGACCGGATCAACGACGATCGCTTCTCCGGTGACCTGACAGCCGATCAGATAGCTCGACTGCGAGAGCGACGTGTCGTAGAGGTGTTTGAACAGCATCGGACTCCTGAGCGTGCGAAAGCGGAGCAGCGCGCTGACGATAGCACTGCGCGCAGCTTAGTGCGGGCGGCATGGCACCGAAAGTGACGGGTGCCAGTTGAGGGACGCGCTACTCGGCCATCCGGGCACGGGCTCGGGCGACGCTCGGCTGCAGGAATGGATCGGCATCCTTCCATTCACGGGCGAGCGCGCCGCACCATTGCTGCTTCTGCGCTGGCGTGTCGGCCAGTTCGCAGAGCAACCTGAGCGACCGGGCGCGGAACAAGTCCTCCGTCCAGGCGCGGCGAGGGTCATTCGAGTCGGTGAGGCGGGCCAGCCACACGCGGGCGGAGTCGCGTTGCCCGAGGTCGAGCCATGCCTTGCCGATGTGAAAGACTTCCGGCTGCGGAAATCGCAGGGCGTCGGGGGCCAACGGTTGCAGGAGGCGCAGCGCGTCCTTCGGACGCCCTTCCGCGAGCAGGACCTGCGCGTCGAGGCTGGCCAGGATCGGTGACGACACCGGTGGCAGTTCACCAACCCCCTTCTGTCGCAGCGCCTCCGCCCGATACGCCGAAAAACGCGCCCGCGCCGCCTTCGCGTCGCCAGCCAGAATCTGGTCGAACACGAGGTTGAACATCGGCCGATCGGCCATGCGCCAGCGGTCGACGCGGGAGGTGACCAGGTACGACTGGATCGCCGCGCGGACGCCGGCGGTATCGCCGCCGTACCACGCGCGATCGAGATAGCGCTGTCGCGCGGCGTCGCCACGAGCCTCGCGCTGGCGCCCCGTGTCGGGGCTCTGCAGCCATCGGGCATCCATCGAATCGTTCACCGCCCAGGCGGCGGCGAACATGCCGCGCCGGCCGTACGCCGTCATGAGCGCGCGTTCGATGCGATCCCGCCGGTGCGGCTCCGTTTCCACCGCGAGGCGAGCACGCGCAAGACGCTCCATCGCCGGCCAGTCCCGCTCGATGGACAGCCAGGTCATCTCGTTGTCCTCGAGTCGCGCCACGACGGTTGGCGACGTGAAGCGCCGTCGCATCTCGGCCCGCGCCGCGCGTGCTTCCTCCGTCCGGCCGCTGCCGTACGCGCCCCACACCAACCACGGCCACGCCTCGAAGTTCGACGAATCGACCGCCACGAAGCGCGCGCCGTACTCGCGCAGCCGCTCGAACATGCCGGCGTTGAGCGCGCCACTGGCCAGATTGTTGAGTGCGATGAAGTTCGCAGGCTGTTCGTTGAGGACCGCGAGATAAGCCGCCGCGGCCCGCCCTGGATTCTCTTCGACGTCGGCAAAGTACGCCGCTTCGGCCAGCCCGCGTTCAACCGGGGACAGTCGGTCGCGCAGTTGGTACGCGCGCGCAATGGCGGCTTTGCCGCGCAGCGCACGCTCGTTCGAATAGCCCTCTTCACCGCGGCCCCTCGCGAGTCTCACACCAAGCCGGCGCCACGCCATCGCGAAATTCGAATCGAGTGCGACGGCCTCCTCGAGCAGTCCGATCTCGCGCCGCGGGTTCATGTCGCCGCTGGCACCGTCGCCGAGCCGCATGGCCTCGGTGTACTTGCGCAGTGCGTCAAGCGAATTGGTGGTGACGCGCTCCATCGGTGCCAGCGCCGTGAGCGTGGTGCCCGACTCGCCGAGCCGCTCCCGGAGACGCCGCGCAAGGCGCCCGATGGACGCGATCAGCGCGTCTTCATTGGCGGCGGTTTCCTGCACCGCACTCTGCTCCGATCCGTCCGACGGCACCACCAGCGCCGCGCGCACGAGAAAGGTGTTGCCGACCTTCTGGATGCGGCCCTCGACCACCACCGGGACTCCTTCGCGCACGGCGATCTCGCGGGCGAGCGCGGCCGACACGCGCTTGGCTCCGGGACGCTGCATGCGCTGCAGCGCCGACTCCGTCGCCGACGGCGTCATGACCGTGACCATTTTCGATTCCTGCAGCTCGGTCCGCAGCGCTTCCGACAGGAGATCGCCGAGCGTGGAATCCGCGGTCCGGTTTTCGACGTCGGCGACGATGACCGTCTGCGGCGCGGCAAAGGCCACCGCAGTTTTCGGCCCGGAATTCCCGGATGTGAGCGAGACACCCACCGCGATGGCAATCGCCAGCGCGCCGCCACCGGCGAGCGCGCGGCCCCAGGGCTTCCGCGTCGGCGGCGCCGGAATCGTGGCGACCGGCCGGGTTGGAGTGCGTGGACGGCGCAGCGCCTCCGCCGGCGCAGGCAGCGCCGCCGGCACCGGCATCTCGGACGTGTACCGCTGCTCCTCGAGCGTATCCGCAAACGCGTCGGCGGTCGGCCAGCGCATGTCCGGATCCTTCTCGAGGCAGACCATGATCGCGTGCGACAGGCTCGCCTTCACCGGCGCCACCTGATTCAGCGGCACCGGCATCTGCGACACCTGCGCCACCAGCATCCGCGCGGCACTCGGATCGGTGAATGGCGGCTTGCCGCTGAGGAGCTCATAGGCCACGCAGCCCAAGGCATAGATGTCGGCACGGGCGTCCACGGTGGCGTCGCCGGCCGCCTGTTCGGGCGACATGTACGCCGGTGTTCCGACCGCCAGCCCCGAGGTGGTCAGCCCAGTGGAATCCGAGGTCGCGGCGGTGAGCGCCTTGGCGACACCGAAATCGGCTACCACGGCATGCTGCTCATGCAGCAGGATGTTACCGGGCTTGATGTCGCGGTGGACGATGCCCTTCCGATGTGCTGCCCCAAGCGCGCGAGCCACGTCGATCAGAATCGGGAGCACATCGCGCGATGACATCACGCCGCGCTGAATCCGCTCCCGCAGCGACTCCCCCTCGACGAACGGCATCGTGTACCAGAGCAGCCCTTCCGCCTCGCCGGCGGTGAGCAGCGGCACGATCATCGGGTGCTGCAATCCGGCGGCGAGCTGGACCTCGCGGCGGAACCGTTCCCGGTTCACACCTGCCGCGAGTTCGGGAGTCAGCACCTTGATCACGACCGGGCGCCCGAGGGCGATTTCCGTCGCGAGAAAGACACGGCTCATCCCGCCGCCGCCAAGTTCGCGCACGACGCGATACTCGTCGCCGAGGGCGAGCTCGAGATGTTCCTGAAAGGATGCGGACACGGTTTGGATTGGAGTGCTCCGATAGAATCTATCCGTCGGACACTCGGCAGACTACAGCGGTTGCCGGGGTTGGGTTCCTTCTCGGCCCCGACTGCGGGCGATCCGGACTTTCCCTACCCCTGCTGCGCCGCGACCGTCCCTTTGCACTCAAGCTTGCCCCAGCCCACCAGCCCGCCCCGGGCGGCAGCGATGAACGACTTCACCACCACCCAGTACATGATCTGCCGGTAGGCAAACCGCTGAATTCAGAATCAGCCACGTCAACCGTCGCTCTTCGCCTGGCTCGAGCAGGAACGCAATCACGGCCGCCAACCAATCCATCAGCAGGAACAGCAGATAGACCGCCGCCAGCTGCGTACCAGTGTGCTACGCGAACGTCGCGCCATGCTCGACGTACGTGAGCCCGACGCTCAGCCGACTGCCGAGGAACATCAGGTCGGCGAGAGGAGAAACGGCGGTGAACAGCGGCTGAAAGCGGAGCGTATTCGGCATCGCGATCGTCCCCAGCGATCCATAGGCGCGCCGGAAGAGCGTGCTGCGGTGTTTCCAGGTGCACTGCAACGTGCCGGAGCTCCAGCGGAACCGCTGCCGGACCAGGGTGCGAAAGCAGTCCGGTGCCTCGGTCCATGCCACCGCGTGCTCCGCATAGCCGATGCGCCAGCCGCGCTTGCGCAGTTCGATCGTCGCATCCTGATCCTCAGCCAGCGTGTCGTGCGAAAAACCGCCGGCCTCCAGAATGGCCGTCCGTCGCCACGCCCCCACCGCGCCCGGCACGACCGTGATGCAGTTGAGCAGGTCGAACGCGCGGCGATCGGTGTTCTGACTGGTCACATACTCGAGCGCCTGCCAGCGGGTGACAAGTTTCAGGCGATTGCCCACCTTGGCATTCCCGGCCACCGCGCCGACGCTGGCGTCGCGCAAGGGACCAACCAGCTCGGCGATGGTCCGTGGTTCAAACACCGTATCGGCATCGAGGCAGACCACGATCTCCCCCCGGGCGCGGTGGATGCCGTAGTTGAGCGCCGTCGATTTGCCGCCGTTCAACTTCGTGAAGACCGACACGCGCGGCTCATCCGCGAACGCTTCGGCCGCCACCACTCCGGTGCCATCCGGCGAACCGTCATCCACGACCACCACATCCAGCCGGCCCCCGTAGTCCTGCGCCTGCAGGCTGCGGATCGTCATCGCGATGACCTTCGCCTCATTGTAGGCGGGGACGATGACCGACACATGCGGTATGTAGTCCACGGTGCGCGGCGGGCGGCACACGCAACGAGTCGATGAGGGGCCCGATCGCGGCCACCGTCTGACTGCGATCGCCGCCGATGTCATGCAGCAGCACGACGTTCCCCTTCGAGCGTGCACGCAGCACGTTGTCGACGATCTGCGGCGCGCGAAGCGCCAGCCAGTCGTCGGAATCGATGTGCAGTCCCGCCGTGACGTAGCCCAGATCATTGGCCAGCGCCACCGGGACCAGTTCGTCGGACGTGGTCGGCTCGGCGTCACCGAAGTACGGTGGCCGGAACAGTGCACTGCGTCGATCGGTGATGGCTTCGATCAACCGCTCCGTGGCATCCAGTTCGAGGCGGGTGATGAGTCGCGTGGCGCTGTTGATGCCGATGGTGCGGCCCCCATTGGTCGGTTTGGATCGTACGCGCAGGAGTTCGCCATCGCCTTGGAACTCGACGTCGTACCC
>JANPFJ010000232.1:0-3086 GCA_031423355.1 Gemmatimonadaceae bacterium
CACCGTCGCATCGCGCGATCGCGCTGATACGCGATCCATCCGGTCGTCTCCTCGTGTGCCCAGATGCGCGCAATGCGTGACGGCTCACTGGCTGATGCCAGCTCGCGCTGGATCGCGACGAAGACAGCTGGCACGTCGCCATGTCGCCGGTGCAGCGTCACCCCACGCTCGGCAAGCGACGACTCCAGATCGTCGAGACACTCATTCACGAACCCGAGATGCAGGGCGTCATGATCCGGTGCCTGCATCAGTTGTGGCTCGTACACATACACGCACAACACTGGACCACGCACTGCCGCCTCACTGAGCGCCGCATGGTCGCGGATGCGCAGGTCACGCTTGAACCAGACGATCTCGATGTTCCGCATAAAGGAGCAACGCTGGTGTCGGACGATTTGATCCGTGCACGAGAATCTGCCTTCGTACGCTCGCTGACCTACGCTCGCGACCGAACCCTCCCACGATTCTCGCGCCCCCTCAAATGAATCTGAGGCTCAGGCCTGACAGACTGAGTCACCGGCCGTCAGTCTGCGCGTGGAGCTGGACGCAGGCGGAGCAGGAGCACTACGGCCATCGCCGCGCGGCAACTTGGAGAGCGTCAACGGGAGCCGTCAACCGCCTCACGCAATCCCGCTGCGCTACGGCGTCGCGCTGACGGATGGCCCGCTTGGCCCAGTCGCCTGCCGCACCGCCGCCCGCACCCGCGGGTACGTCCCGCACCGACAGACATTCCCGCTCATCGCCGCATCGATCTCGCCATCCGATGGCTGAGGATTCGCGCGGATGAGTGCACACGCACTCATGATCTGCCCCGGCTGACAGTACCCGCACTGCGCCACGTCGAGATCCGTCCACGCCGCAAAAAGCGCGTCGGCATCGGCGCCACTCAACCCTTCGATCGTCGTCACCGCGCGCGCACCGACCGCCGACAGCGGCGTCACACACGAACGGACCGCCTGCCCATCGAGATGCACCGTACACGCGCCGCAGGCCGCAATACCGCAGCCGAACTTCGTGCCCGTGAGATGCAACTCGCCGCGCAGCACCCAGAGCAGCGGTGTATCGCCCTCGGCCGACACCTCGACATCTCTCCCGTTCAGTCGAATCGTGGTCACGGCCGTCACGACAGTCGAAGGGGAAGGGACCGCAGCCGGGTGCCGGTGGCCGCGAAGATCGCGTTCGCCACCGCCGGCGCCATCGGCGGCAACGGCGGCTCGCCGACGCCTTCGGGATGCTCCGTGCTCGGAATGATGTCCACCACGATCACCGGACACTCGGACATCCTCAGCGGACGGTAGTCGTTGAAGTTGCCCTGCGTCACACGACCATCGGCGATCGTGATTTCGCCGTACAGCGCCGCACTCAGCCCGAACACGACCGCACTCTCCACCTGCTGCTGAATCATGTTCGGATTGACCGGCATCCCGCAATCGATCACGCAGACGACGCGATCCACACGCAGTGTGTTGTCGGTGGCAATCGTGACTTCCGCCACCTGCGCCACCACCGATCCGAACGATTCGTGCAGCGCCACGCCCCGCCCGCGACGCGCTCCCTCAGCGCCCGTCGTCAGCGGCGCCGACCACCCGGCCAGTTCCGCCACGCGTGTCAGCACTCGCGCGTGCCGCGGATGGTTCGCGAGCAATGCCAATCGGAACGCCACCGGATCGGCCTTCGCTGCCACCGCCACTTCGTCCATGAAGCTTTCGGTGAAGAACCCCTGATGCGAATGGCCTACGGCGCGCCAGAACCCGGTTGGTACCGGCAGGTCCACGATGGCATGACCAACCCGTACCGCCGGATATTCATACGGCTGATCGAATGAGCCTTCGCTGGTCGTCTTGTCGATCGGTCCGGCGGGCAGGCCGAAGTACCGACCGACTGTGGCCGACACCACCGACTGACCCGCCGAAACGTTACGCCAGGCGAGCAGCTTTCCCGAGGCGTCGAGTCCAGCCGAGAAACGCGAGACACATGCCGGACGATAGAAGTCGTGGCGGATGTCTTCCTCACGCGACCAGATGGTCTGCACCGCGACTCCATTGGCGGCCTTCGCGATTGCCGCGGCCTGCGCGATAAAATCGACATCGAGCCGCCGTCCGAACCCTCCACCGAGCAGCTGGACGTTCATCGTGACCTGATCTGACCCGATCCCAAGGACCTTGCCGACGGCGCGCCGGGCCAGCCCCGGTATCTGTGTCGAGGCCCAGACCGTCGCTTTCCCGTTTGCGAACTGCACGGTGCAGTTGATCGGCTCCATCGCGGCGTGCGCCAGAAACGGCGCCTGGTACTCGGCTTTCACCTGCTGCGTCGCCGCGACCATCGCACTATCAACGTTCCCGCGCTCGAGATACGCGTGGCCATCATCGTTGTCGAGCGTCGCTGACAGTTTCTGCATCAGCGCCGCACTCGACACGCCGGCCATGGCGCCGTCGTTCCAGGTGACTTTCACCGCGTTGGCGGCTTTCATCGCGTGCCACGGCGTGTCGGCGATGACGGCGATCCCACCAGTGCCGCCGTTGTAACCATCCAGCGTCACCACCTTCTTCACGCCCGGCTGCAGCGACGCCGCCGCGCCATCGACGCTCGCCACCGTCCCGCCCAGCACGGGGCACATCACCACGCTCGCGTACTGCATGCCCGGGATCACCACGTCGATGCCGAACGTTGCCGTGCCACGCTGCTTGGCTGCGCTTTCCAGGCGTCGCATCGGCTTGCCGATCAGCGTGAACTGCGCCGCAGTCTTGAGTGGCGCGTCGTCGCGAAGGTTCAGCGTCGCAGCGGCGGCGATCATCTCGCCGAACGTCGCACGGCGCCCATCAGTGTGTGAGAGCACGCCGCGCATGACCGTGATCCCGGCCTCCGGCACCTTCCAGGTCGCAGCGGCGGCACTGACCAGCAGCGCCCGTGTAGACGCACCCGCCTGCCGCATCGGCAGCCAGAGATCCTTCACACTCGACGAGCCGCCGGTGATCATGACTCCGGCTTCGCGCATAGTCTTGGCGGTCAGCCACGCTGTGGTGCGCTGGATGAGCCCATGGTCGTCTGGATGAAACGGCAGGCCATCGACCACGGTGGCGATGTTG
>JANPFJ010000233.1:0-2241 GCA_031423355.1 Gemmatimonadaceae bacterium
GGCCGCCGCACCAATCAACCACACCGGACTGGCCAGTGCCACGGTCGGATTGTTGGCCATGAACACGTGCTCCGTTGCGAACCAGGCGAGCAGGAGCACGGTCCCGACCAGCGCGACCAGCACGGACCAGAGCGCAATGGCGGCAACCGCGCCACCGCGTCCCAATCGACTGAGGCCGAGCAGCACGAGCCCGAACACCAGGCCAAGGGTCGCCGCGAGTGGCACCCGTGGCGCGACACCGCGAGGCTCTGCGCCGCGGGTGGCACGAAAGAGGGTGTCGACGGGCCCCGCAATCACACGCGTCGGCAGCCCTTCCGCCGCCGGCAACTCGATCCGTTTCACCGATTCCGACAGCGATTGCGGCAGGAACGCTTCCTGCCAGCCGCTCAGCGGCGCGTCGGCATCAACGCCCAGCACCAGCTCGGCACCGAAGTAGAGCGGCGCGCTGTATGCCAACAGTCGACGCGTGTGCCAGCGATAACTCCCCTGCCCCGGCTGCGCCTGCATTGCGCGCTTGAGCACACCACCAGTGACGGCGTCGATCGCATCGCGGGCCCGCGTGCTGCAGTTGTCGCGATAGTAGTCGTACCGGTAGTACTTGTTCTCTTCTTTCGCATTATCGGCCAGCAACACCACCAGCTGCGCCTTCTGGGTTGGTGTCAACTGCAACGCCTGAACGCTGACGGTCCGATTGAGATAGCGATACTGCCGCATCGTCGACTCGAAGGAGTGCGGCTCCATCCAGTACTTCGTGTCGCCAGAGAGAAACCGGCCGATGAAATTCGGCTGCGCGAAGTCGAACATGCCCCAGTTGTAGACCAGCGGCTGTCCGGCAGCTGCATCCCAGACGACGATGGCGTTGTGCCCGAACTTCTCGAACACTTCCTCGCCCTGCCCCATCGTCATCAGCAGCACGGGCTGCGTCGACCAGTCGATCTCGACTTGCGCCGGGAGCACGTCAGCCAGTCCCGCCGCCGACACCGTGAGCAGCAGCACGAGTCGCAACATCGCCCGCCGGACGCCG
Organism: Gemmatimonadaceae bacterium; assembly: GCA_031423355.1. Classification (GTDB taxonomy): domain Bacteria; phylum Gemmatimonadota; class Gemmatimonadetes; order Gemmatimonadales; family Gemmatimonadaceae; genus JACMLX01. The sequence continues at coordinate 1,025 of JANPFJ010000233.1, forward strand.
GACCGGGCGCCAGACGTGCACATCACAGCCGGACTTCCTTCCCCTCTTCCGCACTCCGATAGATCGCTTCCACCAGGCGCTGTACCACGATCTGGTCGACCGGAGGTTCATAGGCCACATCGCCGTGCAGCACTGCGGCAAAGTGGGCCAGCTCGGCGCGATAGCTCTGGATGAATGCGCTGTCGCGTTGCGCGGCACCGGTCGGCGACACGTCCACCGCACGACCGTTCAGCTCTTTCACCACGCGCAACGGCGCCAGGCGCGCGGTTCCCTTGCTGGCCAGCACCTCGAACCACCACCGGTCCTCTTCGCCGACGTAGCCCCACGCCGTGTCGATCGCCACGCTCAGCCCCGATGCGTACTGCACATGCACGTACATCGCATCTTCGACGGAGCGCACGCCACTGCCGCGCTCCATGCTGGCCGTCACCCGCACCGGATCGGGGAAGTCTGCCAGCCAGCACGCCAGATCGAGCAGCGGCACGCCCTGATCGAGAAAAATCCCGCCGCCGGCTTCCGCACGCCGCGAGCGCCATCCGGCATCGCCGCGCCGCGTCTTGTACGCGCCCGCGCGAATGCCGATCAGCCGACCCAACTCGCCACCATGGATGAAGCTCTCGAGGTTCTGCACCTCCGTACGGAAGCGATGGTTGTGTCCCACCACCACTTTCATCGCGTGCTTTTCGGCCGCCGCCAGAATCCGCTCGACCCCTTTGGTGGTCAATGCCAGCGGGCGTTCGCAGAGCACGTGGCGCTTCGCCTTGAGCGCGCTCAGCACATGCGACTCGTGCAGGTGATTCGGCGTGGAAATGAGCACCGCGTCGAGCTGCTCGAACTCGAGCAGTTCCTCGATGTCGGTGAAGGTGTCCGGCACGTTGAACCGCTCGGCGAGCGCACGCACCTTCGCGCTGTCGTTGTCGCAGAGTGCGGCGAGCTGGACACCGCGCATCTTCGAGAGCACGGGAAGGTGCGCGAGTTGTGCGATGGCGCCGGCGCCGATGACACCGATCCTGAGGTCTGGCTTGGTCATGCCGAGGAGGGAAGGCTGAAGGCGTACATGCCACCTGGATGGCGGCGAGAATCGACAACTGCGAGACCAGAGTTACACCGGATTCAGAGCAGCGGCGAGAGCCGCGTCCCCGGATAATACGCCGCGAGAATCGCCCGTGCATCCTGCCCCGCCCGGGCGCGCCCGATCGCCCCCCACTGGCTCATGC
>JANPFJ010000234.1:0-2568 GCA_031423355.1 Gemmatimonadaceae bacterium
GCCAACGATGTGGCCAAACACAAAGGGCTCACCCCATTCGGCAAAGAAGTGGTGCGCGAGATGAATCGGCTCGGCATGATCGTCGACTTGTCGCACGTCTCGCCGGGCGTGATGAGCAATGCACTCGATGTGAGTGAGGCACCTGTCATGTTCTCGCACTCAGCAGCCCGCGGTCTGACCGACGTGCCGCGCAATGTGCCCGACTCGATCTTGCGACGCCTGCCGAAGAACGGCGGCGTGGTGATGATGACTTTTGTTCCCGGCTTCACGTCGCAAGCCGTGGCGGACTATGGCAATCGCCTCACCGCACTGCGCGACTCCATTGCCAAAGCCAACCCGGGGAACAACGACGCGCAATTCAAGGCGGTCGCCGCGTGGCGCGAGAAAAACCCGACGCCGATGGCCACGATCGCGAATGTGGCCGATCACATGGATCATATCAAGCAGCTGGCCGGTGCAGACCACATCGGACTTGGCGGCGACTACGACGGCATTACCGAAACCGTCGTTGGTCTTGAAGATGTGTCCAAGTATCCCGACTTGTTGGCAGAACTCGTCAAGCGCGGATGGACCGATCGCGAGCTTCGCGGTGTGGCCGGCGAGAATATTCTGCGCGTCTTGTCCCGCACCGAAGTCGTGTCAGCCCGGCTTCGTAGAGAGAGGCCGGCCAGTACAAAGACTATTCACCAGTTGGATCGCGCCCTGCGGCAATGATCGACGCGGCTCCCCATCGGGCGTCGCGTCGTTTCATTTACCGTGCCCACTGACGTCTTTCTTCGAGAGCCTCACATGACCGTTGATCGCCGTGACTTCATCAAGTCTGCCGCCCTGCTCGGCGGCGCGATGTCCATTGGCCTGCCATCGTTGTCTCAGGCGTTTACCGCAGACGGCGTCCGTCCCCTGGCCTATCGACCAGAGACGGGCAAGGCGCAACCCAAGCCGCTGCGCATCCTGATCCTTGGCGGCACGGGGTTTATTGGGCCGTACCAGGTGCAGTACGCACTCGATCGCAAGCACACCGTCACGCTATTCAATCGTGGCAAAACCAACAGCACGCTGTTCCCCAAGGTGCCGCGATTGGTCGGCGATCGGAATCTTCCCGACGGACATGACGCCCTCAAAAAGGGCACATGGGATGTGGTCATCGACAACCCCACCGCAAATCCCAAGTGGGTGCGAGGTGCAGGCGAGGCACTGAAAGGCCGCGTTGGACACTACATGTTCATCTCGACCATCTCGGTATTCTCGGATAATTCCATGCCGGTCGATGAGAATGGACCGCTGAACACGCCGAGCGATATGGACGCACCTTTCAACGCGCAAGCATACGGCAGCAACAAGGTGCGGTGCGAGAACGAAGCGAAGAATCAGTTTGGCGAGAACGTCACGGTGGTGCGCCCTGGCTTGATTGTTGGGCCGGGTGACTTGAGCGATCGGTTCTCGTACTGGCCGGTGCGTATTGACAAAGGCGGTGAGATTCTGGCGCCGGGCACACCGAATGATCCCGTGCAGTACGTCGATGCGCAGGACCTGAGTCAGTGGATTATTCGGTTGGCCGAGTCGCGTACGATGGGGATCTTCAACGCGACGGGCCCGAAGACGCCGACCACCATCGCCGAAATGTTGTACGGGATCAAAGCGGTGACCACGAGCAACGCGACGTTTACCTGGGTGCCGGCAGAGTTCCTGGCGCAGAAGCAAGTGCGCGCGTGGAGCGACATGCCGGTGTGGGTCCCGCCAAGTGGACGCACGGCGGGCTTCGCACGGGTCAATTGCAACAAGGCGTACAACGCGGGACTGACCTTTCGTCCACTTGCCGACACCGCGAAGGACACGCTCACGTGGTATCACGGTCGTCCGGCCGCTGAGCAAGAGAAAGCACGAGCGGGTCTGGCGCCAGATAAGGAAAAGACCGTGCTGGCTGAATGGCACGCGAAGCAGGGCAGCTGATGCAACTCGCCTGGGCGCCCAAGCGCGTGTTGATTCTTGGCGGCACCGGCTACATCGGTCCGCATCTCGTTGAGCATGCGCTGTCGCGTGGCCACAAAGTTACGTTGTTCAATCGTGGACAAACAAAGCCGGGGCTGTTTCCAAAAGTTGAGAAGCTGATCGGCGACCGCAGCAAGCCCGACGGACACGCGGCGCTCAAGGGGCGCACCTGGGATGTGGTCTACGATATTCCAACGGGCACGCCGCAATGGATTGTGGACGCGGCGGCCGTGCTGAAGGGGAATGTGGGGCAGTACGTCTTCGTGTCGAGTACGGCCGCCTACAAAGATTTTACCGCGTCGTTCCCGACGGAAGAATCACCAGCGCAAGATCCTGCGCCGATTGACGGACCGGATGCGGCGAGTGCCGCCTACGGGCCGCGCAAAGTGCGCTGTGAGATGCTGGTACGCGCAGCGTATCCCACGGCCACGATCGTCCGTCCCGGGTTAATCGTCGGGCCCGGCGATCTCACCGATCGATTTACGTATTGGCCGGCGCGTATCGAGAAGGGCGGCGAGATTCTCGCGCCGGGCAAGCTCGACGATCCCGCGCAGTGGATTGATGTGCGGGATCTCACCG
>JANPFJ010000235.1:0-7296 GCA_031423355.1 Gemmatimonadaceae bacterium
GTTCTCGCTGGCCAGTGGCTTGCCAGCGACGTTCCCCGTCGCGCGATATCAGATCGATGGTCTGCTGGTGACCGAGTATGGCGCACGAAATTCTTCGCGCCTGCCACTCTATCATCGCCTCGATCTGAGTGCGACTCGAAAGTTCGCACGTGGGGAGCTGCAGCTCGGCGTGCTCAACGCGTACAACCGCTTCAACGCGCAAGCGCTTCGCTTCAGGCAGCAGCTGGCCAATCCGCTGGTTGCCGAGGCGGTGCAGACCTCGATCTTCGGCGTCGTGCCAAGTCTCACGTATGCCTTCCACTTCTGAGTGGTGATCGCCATGCGACGGATCGTTCTGACCCTGCTGTGCCTTGTAACTGCCGCCTGCGAGCGGATCGTGAGCGTTTCGGTACCGGAGAGCTCACCGCGTCTGGTGGTGGAGGCGCGGTTGGAGCGTGTGCGCAGTGCCGTGAGTGGCACGCAGCGCATTCGGCTCACCACCACCGACCGGTACTTCACCACCTCGGCGCCGCCCCCGGCGCGCGGTGCGGTGGTCCGCGTCGTCGATGACTCGGGCAAGGTCGTGCCGTTCACCGAACTCGATGGCGAGCCGGGCACCTATCAGACCACCGTCTTCGTCATCACCGTTGGTCGCAGCTACACGCTGCGGATCACGTACAGGGGTGAGGAGTACGTGTCCACCGAAACCGCCTCGCCGGCGGTGGCGATCGATTCACTCTGGTTCATTGATCGCATCGCCAGGATCAGCCCGCAGGCTGGCTTGCGCGCCACCATCGGGCTCCGCGATCCCGCCGGGGTGAGGAATTTTTATCTCTGGGACCAGTTCGTCGACGGGCGTCGCATCGTCCGGCCCGATTCCGTGGGCTACTTCCGGGTGGTGGCCTCGGATGAGTTCAGCGACGGCACCCGCATTCGCCGACTGCAGCCCTATGATGGCGTCATCGTGACGCGGGGGCAGCAAGTCAAGGTGCGGCAGATCTCGATTTCCGAGCAGGCGTATCGGTTCTACACCGCGCTGTCGGAGCAGGGGTTGAACGATGGCTCGCCGTTCGGTGTGCCGCCATCGAGCCTGCGCGGCAATGTGGCCAATTTGACGATGCCATCGAACCATGGGCTGGGCTACTTCATCGTGGCCGAGGTGACCGAGGTGGAAGCGCAGGTGCCGTAACGCGTTGCGAGATCGGCGGTTGGATGCGTTGGTATGGCTCTTGCTTCCATCTTGTCTGGGCTTTCTCGCGTGATCGACGTGGATGACGCGGCGCTACTGGTGTGTACCCCTTTGCCACGGTTCCCGTCGTCCACGACGCTCTCCCAGGCCTCCGCTCGCGAGGTCGCGAAAAAGGCATCGCCGGCTTGAGCCGGTGACGCAAAGCCACACGGCTCTGGCAGGCGACACGTCGGTCGTGCGCAGCCAGCCTGGCTTCCCGATGTGAGACATAACTCATCGGAGACTGGCATGGGCACGCACACGAACTACATCGGCTCCGCGTTGGCGGCGCTCGCCGTACTGACCGCAGGGTGCGCCGACCGGCGCAGCCTCACATCGGCCGAGACGCAGCTCGCGATCGCGACGCTTCGTTCGACCACCGTCGCGCCGACGAGCGCTTCCGTCGTGGCTGGGGGCACCACCCAGCTGACGGCGACTGCCCGCGACCGGCGTGGTCGCGTCATCTCCGGCGCCACGTTCGTCTGGGCGAGCGCCAGTGCCGACATCGCGACGGTGTCCTCGACCGGGCTCGTGACCGGTGTGGCGGCTGGAAGCGTCGAGATCACGGCGAACAGAAGCGGCGAGATTGGCCGATCGCAGATCACGGTCTCTGGAGTGACACTCCCGCCACCCCCGCCGCCGCCAGGTGCCGCTGACGTCTCCTTCCTGATCGATGGCAGCGCAACGTACCCGATCTCGCGCTTCATCTACGGCGGAAACGTCGTGGACGAGTCGGAATCCTACGGGAATGCCACCATGCCGGCCGAGTTCACGTTCAATCGGTTGGGCGGGAATCGTTCCACTGCGTACAACTGGGAAAACAACTACAGCAACGCGGGCAGCGACTACTTCTTCTGGAATACGGCGGACTACCAGACGACGAGCCCCGGCGGCGCTGTAGCTCGCCGCGCCACGCCCACCTTCGCGCGCGGGCAGGCATTCATGCCGACCGTCGCCATGAGTGGTTACGTATCAGGTGACGCATGCAACTGCAACGTCGGGGTCACCGACGCCGACCGCGCCAACCGGCTCGCGACGCGGTTCCGTGTCAGCCGCGCCACGAAAGGCAGCTCGTTCACGCTGACCCCCAACGCGTCCGACGCCTTCGTGTATCAGGACGAATTCGTCAACTGGTTCGAGTCGACGTACCCTGGCCGCTCCACGCATCCGACTGCGCCCGTCTTCTTCTCGCTCGACAACGAGCCGGATCTCTGGCACGCGACGCACAAGGAGATATTCAGCGATCTGAACGACAATTCAGCCACGCCGCGACTCCAGACATACACCGGCTTCACCGACACGTCGGTGGTCTATGCGAAGGCCATCAAGGCCGTCGCGCCAAACGCGCTGGTCTTTGGTCCCGCGACGGCGACATACACGGGCGTGACCCTGCTCGGACGGTACCCGACGCCTGATCCCGTGTACGGCACGCAGAACTTCACCGACGTCTACCTCGATCGAATGCGCGCGGCGGGGACAGCAGCCGGTCGCCGCCTGCTGGATGTCTTTGACATCCACTTCTATCCCGAATCGGGCACCAACGCGGGTACGATCTCCAACGACTACGCGACTCAGGATGCTGCGATGATCGAGGCGCGAGTGCAAGCCCCGCGCTCACTGTGGGATCCGACCTACAATGACGGCAGCTGGGTGACGAATGTGACCGGTGGACCGATCCGCCTGCTGCCACGACTCCGCGAGCAGATCGCCGCGCACTATCCCGGCACGAAGCTCGCCATCACGGAGTACTACTACGGCCGCGGTGGTGACATCTCCGGTGGCATCGCGCAGGCGGATGTCTTCGGCATCTTCGGGCGGGAAGGGGTCTTTGCGGCGTCGATCTGGCCCTTCGCTGGCGTGTGGGCCGCGCCGTACAACGGTGATGGCAACAAGGCCTACGCCTACATCTTCGGTGCGCTGCGCATGTACCGGAACTACGATGGTTCCGGTGGTGCCTTCGGTGACGTCGGACTCCAGGCGACGACGACCAATTATGCGGCCAGCTCCGTCTATGCGAGTCGCAATGCTGCTGGCAACGTCGTGCTGATCGCCATCAACAAGACCGGAACTCCCAAGGTTGCAGCAATCACGCTGCGCAACATCGCCGGGGCGACGAGCGCGCGCACGTATGTCATGTCGGCTGCATCCGCGACCCCGGTGCGACAGGCCGATGTTGCCGTCTCGGGTGGCGCGCTGTCCTACGCCATGCCCGCGCTGAGTGTGACCACGCTGGTCGTGATCCCGTAACCACCGGTGCGGTCGGCAGGGTTTGACAAGAGGCGCCGCGGAATGATGGCTCGCCGTTCGGTGTGCCCCCGTCCAGCCTGCGCGGGAACGTGGCGAACCTGACGACGCCCTCGACCCACCGCCTCGGTCACCTCGGCCACTTCATCGTGGCCGAGGTGACCGAGGCGGAAGCGCAGGTGACATGACGCCGTGCGGTCTCGGCTGCTACTTTCCTCGGGTCCACCCGTGGTTCAGCTCACGCGAGGCTTACTGGCGTGGTCGACGCGTCGGTCGCGTTGCGTCAGCCGGGGTCCTCGAAGTGAAACGCCCTCGCCGGAGAGATGCATGGAGTCACCAACGTCCTTCTTCCGCGCCGCGCTGGCGGCGCTGGCGATCCTGACCACCACGTGCGGCGACCAGCGCACCTCCGACTCGGCCGAACTGCAGCGGTCAGTGGCGACGCTGGTGGGCGCACGGGCTTCAGTACGCGTGGCCGGCGATGTGTCCTTCCTGATCGACGGGAGTGCGACATATCCGATCTCGCGCTTCATCTATGGGGGGAACGTCGTGAGCGAGACGGGTTCCTATGGGAATGCCACTATGCCAGCCGAGTTCACGTTCAACCGGCTGGGTGGCAATCGCTCGACCGCCTACAACTGGGAGAACAACTACAGCAACGCCGGTCACGACTACAAGTACTGGAACACAGCCGACGAGGAGGCCGGCACGACGAGTGGTGGCACCGTCCGGCGCCACGCCGCGCCGAGTTTTGCGCGAGGGCAGGCGTTCATGGCCACCGTGCCAATGAGCGGATCTGTCTCTGCCAATGCCTGCATGTGTGACGTCGGCATCGGCGCGGCGAATCGCACCAAGCGGCTGGCGACACAGTTTCGGCTCAGCATGGCCAGGAAACGCAGTGCATTGGCCGCGGCGCCGAATACCTCGGATGCCTTTGTGTACCAGGACGAATTCGTCCACTGGTTCGAGTCGACGTTCCCTGGCCGCTCCACGCATCCGACCGCGCCGGTCTTCTTCTCGCTCGACAACGAGCCCGATCTCTGGCATGCGACGCACAAGGAGATCTTCAGCGACCTCAATGACGACCCGAAGACGCCGCAGATCCAGACATACGCAGGGTTCGCGGATACGTCGGTCGTGTATGCGGGCGCCATCAAGAGCGTCCTGGCGAACGCCCTCGTCTTCGGGCCCGCCACTGCCACGTATACCGGGATCACGCTGCTGGGCCGGTACCCGACCCCAGATCCGGTCTACGGCACGCAAAACTTCATCGACGTCTACCTCGATCGCATGCGTGCCGCAGAGAAGGCGGCCGGTCGTCGCCTGCTCGATGTGCTGGACGTACACTTCTATTCGGAAGGCGGCACCAATGCCGGTACGATCTCCAACGACTACGCGACACAGGATGCCGCGATGATCGAAAAGCGGGTGCAGGCGCCCCGCTCGCTCTGGGATCCGACGTACAACGATGGCAGCTGGGTCACGAATGTGACGAATGGCCCGATCCGACTGCTGCCGCGGCTGCGCGACCAGATCGCCGCCCACTACCCCGGGACGAAGCTTGCGATCACTGAGTACTACTTTGGCCGCGGCGGTGACATCTCGGGCGGCATCGCACAGGCCGATGCCTTCGGCATCTTCGGCCGGGAAGGCGTCTTCGCGGCGTCACTCTGGCCCCTCGCGGGTATCTGGGCCGAGCCATACAAGGGCGACGGCAACAAGGCCTATGCCTACATCTTCGGTGCGCTGCGCAGCTTTCGGAACTACGACGGTGCCGGCGGTGCGTTCGGGGACGTCGGTCTGAAAGCCACCACGACGGATGTCGCCGTCAGCTCGGTGTACGCCAGCCGGAACGCGGCCGGGAACGTGGTCATGGTCGCCATCAACAAGACCACGACGCCGAAGGTCGCCTCGATCACGCTGCGCAACGTCGGCAGCGCGACCGTCGCGCGGCCGTTTGTGATGTCCGCCGCGTCCGCCACGCCGGCTCGTCAGGCTGACGTAGCCGTCGCGAATGGCACGCTCTCGTACAGCATGCCAGCGATGAGCGTGACCACACTGGTCCTGACACCGTAGTCACCGTGCTCGGGCTGGCCAGCGGGGGCGCTGCGGCTCATCGCGGCGCCCCCTCGATGCTTCGCATCTGGTCCTCGCCGGCGCCCAGGTTCCCGACAGCTCTCGCGCCTGAGCCCGACGTGATGGAAGTTTGTGGGGCAGGCTACCGCCCACATTTTTCCCGGACCGCCGTCGATGCGCCTCGCTCGTCTCTCTCGCTCCAGCTTCGCCTTCTTCACGCTGGCGGGGCTGTGCGTGACGTCCCTCGCGTCGGCGCAACGGGTCGGCAGCGGTCCTGGCCGCCCCGCGGCGACCACCGCCTACGATCCCACGCTGTACAGCTCGCCGACGGCGACCAGCAGCGCGATGAAATCGCTCCGCTGGCGCAATGTCGGACCAAGCCGTGGCGGTCGCGCCAATGCCGTCGTCGGCGATCCGACCAAGCCACTCACCTTTCTGGTGGGTGCCGTCAACGGGGGAATCTGGCGCACGACCAATGCCGGGCAGACCTGGTCGAACATCACTGACGGCAAGACCGACATCTCGTCGGTTGGTGCACTCGCCATCGCGCCGTCCGACGCCAACGTGATCTACGTCGGGACTGGCGAATCGCAGATGCGCGAGGACCTCACCTTCGGCACCGGCATGTACCGCTCCACCGACGCCGGTGCCACCTGGCAGCGGATCGGCCTCGGCGACTCACACCAGATCGCCGACATCATCGTCGACCCGCGGGATCCCGATCATGTGACCGTCGCGGCGATGGGCCATGCGTTTGGTCCGAATGCCGAACGTGGCGTGTTTCGCACACTCGACGGTGGCAAGTCGTGGAAGAAGATCCTGTTCATCAACGACTCGACCGGCGCCAACGATTTGACGATCGACCCATCGAATCCGCGAATCATGTACGCCTCGATGTACAAGTTTCAGCGTACACCGTGGTCGATGGTCTCCGGCGGGGGCCGCAGCGGCATCTGGAAGACGCTCGACGGCGGCGACACATGGACTGAACTCACGTTCCGCCCTGGCATCCCCGCCCGTCCACTGGGGAAGATCGGGATCGATGTCTCGCCCGCCAATCCGCGCCGTGTGTATGCCAGCATCGAGGCCCCGGACTCGGCCGGCGGCATCTTTCGTTCCGACGACGCCGGTGACACGTGGGAGCGGATGAATACCGACGCACGCTTCTGGGTGCGCTCGTGGTATTACTCGCAGGTCACCGCCGACCCGCTGAACGAGAACACGGTGTACGTGATGAATCTGACCGTGTATCGATCGATCGATGGCGGCAAGTCGTTCTCCCCGGTGCGTGTACCGCATGGCGATACGCATGCGATGTGGATCGATCCGAAGGATTCGAAGCGGATGATCAACTCGAATGACGGCGGTGGTACGATCAGTCTCGATGGCGGCACTACCTGGTCGAGCGTCTACAATCAGCCGACGGCGCAGTTCTACCACGTCACGACCGACAACTCGTTTCCCTACCGGATCTACGGCGGGCAGCAGGATAACTCTGCCATCTCGGTCGCGAGCCGCTCGGACGACGGTGAGATCGGGGAGCGCGACTACTACAGCGTGGCGGGATGCGAGAACGCGACGATCGCCGTCGATCCCCGAAACCCGCTCGTGACCTACGGCGGCTGCTACATGGGCGCCTTCTCGCGCTATGACCATGGGCGTCGGCAGGAGCGGGACATCTCGGTCACGATGCGCAACTACGACGGATGGGGCGCGGGTGAAGTGCCGGAGCGCTTCCAGTGGACCTTCCCGGTGCTGATCTCGCCGCA
>JANPFJ010000236.1:0-1646 GCA_031423355.1 Gemmatimonadaceae bacterium
GTCAGCAACACCAGCGGCAAGGAGACGCCGTTGGCCGCCAATCGGAAGCGGGCGCCGAAGTCGTCGATCCACGAGTAGTCGACCATTGCAACACCGCTTGGTACGATACTCCAGAGGGCGAGTGCCAGCCCCACCGTGCCAGCCAGCAGTGCGATGGTCACGTTGCGGGCCAGCGACGCCTCCACATCGGTCGTCGCGCGCGGCAGCAGCCACACGAGCAACGATCCGAAGAATGGAACGCCAAGCAGCATGGGCAGCACCCATCCTGACGTCACCCCGAGGGACGTGAGCACTGACGTCATCGTCCCGCCCGAAGCACAAAGACGCCGACCAGCGCCACCGCGCCGAGCGTGATCGCCCATACGTAGCCGCCAGCGAACCCACTCTGTGCGCGCGACGCAATCGACGACACCACGCGAAATACCTGTGCGCTGCCCTGCACCAGCACCCCGTGAAGCAATCCGAGATCAAGGCCGCGCCAGAGCACCTTGCGCGACGTCGCGACAATCGGGCTCACGACGACACGGGCAATCGCGGTGTCGACGAAGTAGTCGTTGGCGAGGACCAGGCCAATTCCGTGTTCGGCAGGTGCGGCATCCTTCGTCGTCAGCGTCTCTGGCTTCAGCAGCAGGAACGCCGTTCCCATGCCCGCAACGGCGACCGCAACCGCAACGCCGATGAGCACAAACTCGGTGCTGTGGGAGAGATGACCGGTACCCGCCAGCAGCGTCCCGGCACTCGATGCGATCGGTGCCAGCCACTCCGCCAGCCACCCCGGACGACCGATTGGCAAGACTTCCGGCAACTGCAGCCACCCACCGAAGAGCGTCAACGCGCCGAGCACGAAGAGCGGTGCGCGAAGCAGCCACGGCGCATCGTGGACGCTCGCTTCCACCGTATCGCCTGCACGGCATCGCCCGTGGAACGTGTACCGCATCAGGCGCGTCATGTAGACGGCAGTCAGGAACGCGGTGATGAGACAGATCCCGTACGCGAGCCAGAGAATCACGTGTCCGGAGACTGGCCCGAGGGAAGACTCGGCCAGTGGCGAGTCCATGGCGCGCTCGGCAACAGCGCTGAGAATCGCATCCTTCGAGAAGAAGCCTGCCAGCGGTGGAATGCCGGCGATCGCCAGAGTCGCGATCCACATCAGTGTTCCCGTGGCTGGCATCCGTCGCAGCAGGCCACCCATGTTGCGCATGTCCTGCGCGTCGTCGTGGCGATTGGCTTCGTGCAGGGCGTGATGCATGCTGTGGATGACCGCCCCGGCCCCAAGGAACAGGAGGGCCTTGAAGAAGGCGTGTGTCACGAGGTGGAACATCCCGGCCGTATACGCACCTGCCCCGACCGCGACGAACATGTAGCCGAGCTGCGAGACCGTCGAATAGGCGAGCACCTTCTTGATGTCCCATTGCTTCAGGCCCACGGCACCAGCCCACAGGGCGGTGAAGGCGCCCACCAGCACGATCACCAGACTGGCAACCGGGGCCGCAGAGAAGAGCGCGGCATTCCGCACGATCAGGTAGATGCCTGCCGTCACCATGGTTGCGGCGTGAATCAGCGCCGATACCGGCGTCGGCCCGGCCATCGCGTCCGGCAGCCAGACGTAGAGCGGGAACTGTGCGCTCTTGCCGGCGCAGCCCAGA
>JANPFJ010000237.1:0-14909 GCA_031423355.1 Gemmatimonadaceae bacterium
GCAATCGCTGGGGTCGCGCCGGCTCTCGCGCGAGTTTGGCGACATCATCGATTCGGTGAATGCGACCCGCGCCGAAGTGATGGCCATCGACAAATCGTGGGACGTGACGGCGAATCCGCTGAACCGGTTCTGTCGCAGTGATCAGGTGAACTACGTGCGCAAGGACGTTCCGGTCACCTACTTCTCGCTTGGCTACGCGCAGGACTATCATCAGCTCACCGATGAGCCGCAGTACATCGAATACGAGCATTCGGCGCGCCTTGGCCGCTTCATACACGATGTGATGATGGCGATCGCGACGCGCAGGGACCGGCCCGCGATTGCCGGCGCCGATCCCTCGTATCCCCAGTGCTTCCGCTGAGTACGATGGTCGTGAAAACCCACGCGCCGGTGTCGGCCGTCACGTTCGCGTCTGACGCACGGGCATTGCACATCATCGATCAGACGCGGCTTCCCGAGGCGCTGGTCGAGCTGGCGCTGACGACGCTGCCGGCGATGGTGGAAGCGATCCAGTCGCTGCGAGTCCGGGGTGCGCCCGCGATCGGCGTGGCCGGTGCCGTTGGACTCGCCGTGCTGGCGGAGAAGGCTGCGCTCGGGGATCCGGCCTCGTTCGACACGGCGATCATCCACGCGGCGGCCGCGCTGCGTGCGGCGCGACCCACCGCCGTGAACCTGGCGTGGGCGGTGGATCGAGTGCTGGCGGCAGGTCAGAGTGGCAGCGCAGTGCCTGCGGACAGTGCGAGGGCCATGCGCGCTGAAGCGACCATGATTCTCGAGCACGACATCGCCATGTGTGCACACATCGGAACCCATGGTGCCACGTTGCTGCGTGCGGGGATGACGGTGCTGACACACTGCAATGCAGGGGCGCTGGCCACGGCCGGCATCGGCACGGCGCTGGCACCGATCTATACGATGCATGCCCGCGGGGATGCGATCCGCGTGTTTGCCAACGAGACACGACCGCTGCTGCAGGGCGCGCGACTCACGGCATGGGAGTTGGAGCGCGCCGGGGTTCCGGTGACCCTGCTCACTGACGGGATGGCGGCCAGCGTGATGCGATCTGGCGCGATCGACGCGGTGCTGGTTGGAGCCGATCGCATTGCTGCCAATGGCGATGTCGCGAACAAGATCGGCACCTACGGTGTGGCGGTGCTCGCGCGCCATCATGGGATTCCGTTGTATGTACTGGCACCCACGTCGACGCTTGATCCTGCGACCCCGGACGGTGAATCGATGCACATCGAGATGCGCGATCCTGACGAAGTGCGTTCGATTGGCGGCGTGGCGACGGCACCGCGTGGCGTCCGTGTGCACAATCCTGCGTTCGATGTCACGCCGGCCGCTCTGGTGACGGCGATCGTCACCGACGAGGGCGTTTTTCATCCACCTTTTCACTTCACTTCCTGATGCGCTCCGTCCTCGCCCTCGATCAGGGCACCACCGGTTCGACCGCGCTCGTGATCGCCGCCGACGGTCGCGTGCTGGGTCGCGGCTATCGTGAATTCCGGCAGCACTTCCCACAACCGGGATGGGTGGAGCACGAACCCGCCGATCTGCTGCAGGCGACGCTCGATGCGGCACGTGAGGCGCTGGCGTCGGCGGCGGTGACGCCGGAGTGCATCGGCATCACGAATCAGCGTGAGACGGTGGTGGTCTGGGACAAGGCCACCGGTGTGCCGGTGCACCGCGCGCTGGTGTGGCAGGATCGCCGCACCGCCGATCGATGCCTTGCACTGGCCGGCTCGAAGGACTTCATCGCCGCCCGCACGGGCCTGGTGCTCGACGCATACTTCAGTGCGACCAAGATCGTGTGGTTGCTGCGCAGCAACGGCGGGTTGATGAAACGCGCCCTGAATGGCGAGTTGCTCGTGGGCACGGTCGATACCTGGCTGATCTGGCAACTCACCGACGGTGCGGTGCATGCCACCGACCCGACCAATGCCAGCCGCACCATGCTGTACGATATCGACAAGCATACGTGGAGTGATGAGCTGTGTGAGTTGTTCGGTGTGCCGCGGGTGATGCTGCCTGAAGTCCGGACGTCTCGTGGCGACTTCGGCGTGGCGTCGGCGCGACATCTGGGCGTTGCGCTGCCGATCACCGGCGTGGCGGGTGACCAGCAGGCGGCACTGTTCGGTCAGGGATGCGTGTCGCCGGGTGAGGCGAAGAACACCTATGGCACCGGGGCGTTCATGCTGATGAACACCGGCTCCCGGCGCCCGAGTCTGGGTGACGGACTGCTCACGACGATTGCGTGTGACGCCGATGGGGGGCCGTGCTATGCACTTGAAGCCGCCATCTTCATCGCAGGCGCGGCGGTGCAGTGGATTCGCGACGGGCTTGGGCTGATCGCGAATGCGTCGGAGACCGAGGCGCTCGCCAGTGGACTGACCTCGAATGATGGCGTCTACTTCGTGCCGGCGCTGACGGGGCTTGGCGCCCCTCATTGGGAAGCCGAGGCGCGCGGCACACTGGTCGGGCTGACCCGCGGCACGACTCGCGCGCATATCGTGCGCGCCGCGCTGGAAGCGATGGCATTTGGCACGGCCGATGTCATGCAGTCGATGCAGCAGCGCAGCGGGGTCGTGCTCGACGCGCTGCGCGTGGACGGCGGGGCAACGAACAATGCCTGGTTGCTTCAATTTCAGGCGGACGTGCTCGGCGTGCCGGTCGAGAAGCCTGCGATGGTGGAAACCACGGCACTTGGCGCGGCCGGCCTGGCGGGGCTGCACACCGGTGTCTGGGGTTCAGCGAGCGAGTTCCGGAGCGCGCAGCGCATTTCGATCGTGACCCCTGGCACCGGGCAGGCCGACGCGGCGGCCGCCTACGTCGGGTGGCAGCGCGCGGTCCGGGCGGCGCTCAGCTGGGCCCGTGACGGTGCGTGAAACGAACGGCGGTCCTACCACGGCGTGACGCACCAGCCCTGAGCACACCGGAACGCCGGCACCGATCGGCGTTCCGGCGGAATCGCTAGCGCAGTTTCTTTGGCTCCCACAGCTGCCGCAGGCTGGCCACGCTGGGGCCGTTCCGCGACTGATCCACCGGCGAGACGTGTCCACCGTCCTTGACGAAGCCGGTGCGTCCGAACTTGAGCTCTGCCTCTCGCGCCATGCGCTGTGCATCATCGCGGACGTCAGCGTCGCTGCCGGGGCCCCACTTTGGAAACGCCGCCGCGGGCAGCATCAGGCATTCGCGGATCTCGTTCACGTCCGCCGTCCCACCCAGCGCGCGGAAGTGGCGCAGTTGCTCATAGCGCTGCAGCCAACCCTCGCTGATGCCAGTCTCGCGCTTGCCCGTCGATGGGTTCACCGTCAACGGTCCATTCTTGAAGACATTCTGGATGTGCTTGGCCGCGTTCAGTTCGAGCTGCTTTCGTGCAGCCACCCCGCCCTTGACTGCGGCATCATCAGGAAACTGCTCTGCGGCGTCGGCCATGTCCTCGATGCCGAGCGTGCTGCCGTTGAGCCACTTGGGATTGCGGACGGCGAGGTAGCCGTGCAGCAGCATGTCATGGAGCACGCCCGGCATCACCATGCGTGGCATCATCACTGGCGGCATGCTGCCAGGGAAGAACATCACGAGATAGCGATCCATCGCCTGCGTGAAACTGACGTTCTGTGCCTCGGCGCCGTGATTGAAGACCGGCTTCTCGACACGGCCGCAGGCGGTGTTCAACTTCGGGATGAACGCGGAGACGAAGCCCGAGGCGGCGCTGCGGCCGTGTGCATCCTTGACGGAGTTGATATCCGTCTTGCCGCCGAGTGTCGAGACGTGCGGGACCACCATCCACATGTCGTAGTCGCCGGTGACCGGCGTGCCCTTGTAGCCCCAGACGTAGAGCGGGACCGCGGTTGTGTCCGTCAGCGCGGCCGCCAGTGCCTTGGGATACCAGTAGACCTTGCCGGACTGCTTCTCCATCGCGAAATGGACCGTCGGACTCTTCGGACTGAGGAAGTGGCGGTACTTCTTCGCAGGGTCCACACCCATCGGAGGCGTCAGGATTTCCGACATCTGCTCGAAGTGCGACTGCCCGTTCAACTTGTCGAAGAGGCCGTTGCCAAGGGACAGGTGAATGACCTGGGCCTGCCCATGGCCGTGGTAATGCGGTTGCGCATTGGGCGCCCCCTTCGGTGCCTTGCAGAACGCCTGATCACAGGGAACGAGCCCGGACATCGGGCCGAAATCCGAGCTCTTGTCGTGCACGTCCATGCTCTTCGTCGCGAAGCCCGCGGCGATGAGTCGCATCGTCGGCACGGTCGACGGGCGCAGGATCAGGAAGCAGTTCGCGTCCTTGCAGGCCCCGTGGATCGCCTTGAGGTGGGCGTCCACAACTCCGCTGTTCTGCGGGGTTGCTGCATTGAACTTCGACGCATCGATCGCCATCGGGTCTCTCTGGGTGGTCCAGGGGAATCATTTTCGCCCTCCACTACGTAGCCTCCGGTTCGAAAGTCGGCAATCCTCGCTGCCGCAATTGCGCGATCCCCGGGGGGGCTGACCGTCGCGCCGAGCCTCCGTACCCCCGGGTGACGGTCCGGCCTGACCGTTGGCGACGCCCGGTTGCGGGCGCTTTCCCTCGGGCTGGCGGAGCGGTCGCGGCTGACGGGGGCGGTGTCGCCTCGCCGACCATGAAAAGCGGGGTATATTCCCGGCGTGGGAGCGGAACCCCGGTCCCATGACTCAGGTACACGGACGTCAGCGGAGAACTGGTCATTTCGACTCCCGAACAGGCGAGCGACCGGAGGGCCAATCTGGTCCTCCGTGCGCTCATCGACGAAATGCTGGAGCGGGTCCGTGGCTTGAACGCCACGCCGTCGACGTTGACGACTGATGAACGGGCGCGCGCCGAGGCGGAACTCGAGTCCATCATGGCACGAGTCCGGCGGTACGCGGCGTTACGTGATCAGCAGTTGTAAGGACACTCACTCACAGGGGTGCGGTCGCATGTCCATCGCGAGGCATCCCATTTCAGCAGGACGGCTGGCCTCATGAATACGCGCTCGAAGTTCCTGCTTGGTGGGCTGATGATCCTTGGCACCGCCAGTTTCCTGGCCGCCAAGAGCACGGCTGCCACGGCGCAGTTCTACCTCACGCCGCACGAACTGGCCGAGCGACTGCAGGCCGACGACTCGTTCCGTGAAAACGGAATGAAGGTTGGTGGTCGGGTGGTACCAGGCACCATCGTCCGTTCACCGGGCAACAAGGAAGTTCGTTTCGTGATGCGCGATACGATGGTCGCCAGCGAGGCACGCTTCACGGTGGTCTACAAGGGCATCATCCCCGACACCTTCACCGACAGCGTCGATGTGGTGGTGGAAGGCAAGCTCGACGCTGGCAACACGTTTCAGGCGACGGTGCTGCTGGCCAAGTGTGCGTCCCGCTACGAGAACGCGCCGGGCAAGCCTGGTGCGCCGTCCGGTGGTGATGGTGGGCACCCTGCTGGCGTCCCGAAGGGACCGAGCGCGGCACCCCAGACGTGATTCTTCTCGGGGAGTTGTCGCTCTGGGTGGCGCTGTTGATGGCCATCTGGATGACGACGGTGAGCTATGCAGGTGGCGGCACCCGCCGCAGTGAGCTGGTGATGAGCGGTGAGCGTGCGACGTATGCGACGCTCTTCTTCGTGCTGATGGCGAGCGCCGGGTTGTGGACCGCGTTGTTCACACACGACTTCTCGCTCAAGTTCGTCGCCAGCTACACCAGCGCGAATCTGCCGAAGGTCTATCTCTTCAGTGCCTTCTGGGCCGGCCAGTCGGGGTCGCTGCTCTTCTGGGCGCTGATCCTCGCCAGCTTCAGTGCCATCGCCGTCTTCGCCAACCGCGCGAAGAATCGCGAGCTGATGCCGTGGGTCACCGGCACACTCGGTGTGGTGCTGATCTTCTTCATCGGCACGATCCTGTTTGCGGCCAATCCGTACGAACGGATGGAATGGGTGCCACCCGATGGGCGCGGGATGAACCCGCAGCTGCAGAATCCGGGCATGGCGATCCATCCGCCGATGCTCTATCTGGGGTGGGTCGGAACGACGATTCCGTTTGCGTTTGCGATCGGGGCACTCGTGACGCGGCGCCTCGATACCGAGTGGCTGGCGGCGATCCGTCGCTGGAGCCTGATCAGCTGGTTCTTCCTCACCATCGGCCTGGTGCTTGGCATGTGGTGGGCGTACGTGGAACTGGGATGGGGCGGCTACTGGGCGTGGGATCCGGTCGAGAATGCACCGCTGACCTCGTGGCTCTGTCAGACGGCGTTCCTGCATTCGATCATGATTCAGGAAAAGCGCGGCATGCTGCGCAAGTGGAATGTGACGCTGGTGATCGCCGCATTCCTGCTCAGCATCCTTGGCACCTTCCTTACGCGCAGCGGCGTGATCGAGAGCGTGCACAGCTTCGCGCAGAGTCCGATCGGCAACTACTTCTCGACGTTCCTGATCCTGATCTTCGTGGTGACGACGATCCTCGTGATGACGCGTCTGAAGGACATGGAAGCGAAGGCGCAGCTCGAGAGCATGATCAGCCGCGAGGCCGCGTTCCTGTACAACAACCTGGTGCTGGTCGGCATCGCGTTCAGCGTACTCTGGGGCACGCTGTTCCCGATCATCAGCGAAGCGGTGCGCGGCACGAAGATCACGGTCGGTCCGCCCTTCTTCAATTCGGTGAATGTGCCGCTGGGCCTCGGGCTGCTGGCGCTGACCGGCATCGGGCCGCTGATCGCGTGGCGCCGGGCAAGCGTGGAGAACGTGCGTCGGCAGTTCATCTTCCCGGTGGCGGCGGGGCTGACCACCGGCGCGGTGCTGATGGCGCTGGGCATGCGCGCGTTTTCACCGATCGTGGCCTACATCCTGGTCGGTTTCGTGGTCGGCACGATCACGCAGGAGTTCTTCAAGGGCACACGCGCGCGGATGCGGATGTATGCGGAGAACGTCGTGCTGGCATCGCTGCGGCTGATTGGCAACAATCGCCGTCGCTATGGAGGCTACATCGTACATCTCGGCGTCGCGATGATTTTTGCCGCCTTCGCCGGCTTCGCGTTCAAGAAGGAATTCGACGTCTCGCTGAAGACCGGTGAGGTGTTCCGCGCGACCGATCCGTTCGGCCACAAGTGGACGTTCACCAGTCAGGGTGTGAGCGAGTTCAAGCGGCTCAATCGGTACGTGACCGCGGTGGCGTTGTCGGTCACGCGTGATGGCAAGCCGATGCCGGTGCTGAGCAGCGAAAAGCGTCAGCATGTGGACAGCAATGATCAGCCGACCTTCGAGCCAAGCACCGAGGTGGGACTGTACGAGACCACCATGCAGGATGTGTACATGGTCTTCTCCGGCATGATCGGTCCGGATCAGGCCGAGGTGCGACTGAGCTTCAATCCGCTCGTCTGGTGGGTCTGGTATGGCGGCATGGTGATGGCCATCGGTGGACTGATCGTGATGTGGCCGCAGGCTGAGAAGAAGCGGCAGGGCGGGTACGTGACGGTACTGACGCCAGGCACAGAGGCACTCGCACCGGCAGGTGTGCCGTGAGCGGGCGGGTCTCGAATCGTCGTGATTTCCTGCGTGCCGGCGGTCTGCTGACCGTCGGTGCGGCGCTAGCTCCGCGGCTTGTGGCGCAGCAGTCGCCGGCGCAGGGCGCGGCAAACATCGAGATGCCGCAGACAGCGTACAAGGCGGTGTCACTGCCGAAGAAGCCAGGGGCCAGGCCGCTGGTGACGCAGCTGGAACGTGATGAACTGGAACGTGGGCTCAAGTGCGCCTGTCCCTGCAAGCTGGACGTGTTCACCTGTCGCACGACGGACTTCCAGTGCGGCATCAGCCCGGCCATGCACTCCGATGTGGTGCGCCTGGTGGAAGGTGGTTACAGCGCCGATGAGATCATCGCGGCGTTCACGACGGTCTACGGCGAGCGGGTGCTGATGGCCCCGATCAAGGAAGGGTTCAACATCGCTGGCTACGTGGTGCCGTTCATCACGGTTGGCATTGGCGCAACGATGCTGGTGGCGCTGTTGCGTCGCTGGAAGCGGGAGACCGACGCACAGGCGCCGGCGCTCGCGACCAAGTCCGTGCTGCCGATTGCCGGTGGCATGCCGGCCGCAACCGACGATGAGTTGCGCCGGCTCGAGGCCGCCGTCCGCGGTACCACCGACCGATGAACGAACTGTTCGCGAGCAGCAGTGCGCCGTTCATCGTCGGTATCGCGCTGGCAGTGATTGCACTCGCCATCGTGCTGGCTCCGGTGTTCAGCGACGAAGCGCCGGCCGAGATTCGTGCGGAGCACCGCACCGCGCCGAAACTCGAGATCGACGATGAGCCCGTGCCGGGCAGCGCGATCGAGGCGCTGCGCGAAATCGAGTTCGACCGCGAGACCGGCAAGCTGTCGGACGATGACTACGATGGCATGAAGGCGAGGTATACCTCGCAGGCGCTGGTCGAGCTGCGCGCGCAGGATGCGGCGAGCGGCGCGGGGACGGGTGTTGCCGCGCCGGCCGATCTCGCCGAGCGGATGGTGAAGAAGTACCGTCCCGGGTCCACGATTTGCCACACACATGGATTGCGGCCCGAGCCGGATGCACTCTTCTGCTCGGAGTGCGGCGCGTATCTGCCCGGGAAGTGTGAGCGGTGCGGCACGGTGGTCACGGCCGCCGGCGCGCATTTCTGCACTGGGTGCGGGCACGTACTGGCGGCGTAGCGGTCGGTCGCCGCTGACGCCACTCCCCAGGCTGCGCTCCCAATTCGCTACGACGCCGCGAACCGTTCACCCTGCGACGGCGTGGATGCCGACGTGCTCCCGCGCCCTCGATTGAAGAACCATTCCGCGACGACGAGATTCGGCACCCAGGAAAGCCAGGCGATAAATGGGTATGCCACGTCGAACGGATAGCCGCTGACGTCCGCGAGTGGCAGCCAGAGCCGCAGCGTGACCGCGCCGAACGTCAGGGCGAAGTTCCGCACCATCCATGTGCGGTGCTCTGCGATGGCTCCGCGACGGATGGTCGCGTAGGCGCGCAGCCCCGTGTACAGCCACAGCGATGCCATCAGCGCGAAGCCGGTTCTCGCAGGCAGACCGCCACGGGCGTTGAAGCTCATGTAGAGCCCGGCGAGTCCCCCGACCAGGACACCGACGCCGAGATAGAGCCGGCCAGCCCAGCGATGCGCGCGCGGCAGCTTTCGCCGAAGGGGCGCGGAGAACTGGAATGGCCCGAGCAACAGCGCGACGGCCGCGGGGAAGATATGCAGGTAGATGCCGACGTGTTTGCCGGCGTAGGTGGGGCTCAGCGACGACGCTGCTGCCGTTGCGAATGCCTGCACGAGCAGAACAGACATGAGGACTGAGAGCAGCGCGAGCAGTCCGAAGCCAAGTTTTTTCATGACGGTCTCGGTAACTGTGTAGACGCGGCGCACGGGCGGCGGGAACCCGCGTTCCGAGGACAATATTACCAATGGTAATACGCCTGGCGCACGCCACTGTTCCGCCGGTGGGGCGGTCCGCGGCCTCAGATGCGGAGGGCCCGATGGGCAGCCGCAGCCCTTGCCAAGCGGCGCGTTGCGGGCACACTCTCCGCCGATGCCTGCCACTGCTCCTCCCGCCGAGGGCGTTCGCCATCGCCTCGCCAGCCGCTATCGTGTGCTCACACGTGTCGTCATCGGGAGCGCGATTGGCGCTGCAATGCCGCCCTCCCGCGCGGCAGCACAGGTACCCTTCGCCACCGTCGCCGACTCGGCGCGACTGGCGCCCGCAGCTGATGCGCGGATTTCGTATGGCGCCGATCCCGAGCAGTTCGTCGAGCTCCGGGTGCCACGGACGGAGCGACGGCATCCGGTGGTGATGCTGCTCCACGGCGGCTGCTGGCTGTCGCAGTACGAGGTGACCCATCTTGCGGCGGCCGCCGAAGCGTTGCGACGCGAAGGGATCGCGACGTGGCTGGTGGAGTATCGCCGTGCAGGGAACGCCGGCGGCGGCGATCCGGGCACCTTCGACGACATCCGCGCTGCCTACGATCTGCTCATCGCGCAGGGCAAAAGCCGCAATCTCGATCTGTCTCGGATCGTGCTCATGGGCCATTCGGCTGGCGGGCACCTGGCGCTCTGGCTGGCGTCGGAGCGCGGCGTGAAGCTGCGCGGGACGGTCGGGCTGGCGGCGGTGACGGACCCGGCGGCATTCGCGCAGCCGATGGGATGCGGGGCGGGGATCACCCGGTTCATGGGTGGCGCACCGACTGCGCTTGCCGAGGCGTATGCCGCGCGCTCACCGGTCGTACGGTCGGGGCCGCGCGCGGGGGTGACGCTGTTCGTCGCGCGCGATGACCGGATCGTGCCGAAGTCGCAAGTCGACGCATATCTCGCGCGCTTTCCTGCCACGGTGGTGCAGGAAGTTGCTGGCGGCCATTTCGATCTGGTCGCGCCGTGGACCGAGGCATGGCGTACGGTCGAAACGGTGCTGCGTTCGCTGCTGCAATGATGTATCTGACGCCCTGAGTCAGACCGCGTTTTTGATGCGTTCCGGAGACGATCAGTTCCGGCCGCACGAGTCGTCGGCAGGATCCGCAATCGTGCGTCGGCGGTGTTCGCCGGTGACGCGCTGAGTGCCGTCATGCTCCCTGGTGCGCAGGTGGAAACGCAGAACGGCGCCGTGCCCTCGGGGGGACGCGGCGCCGTTCTCATTGCCCGTCTGGCAATCCTACGCCGCGCCCTGCACCGGCATCGGCATCGGCGCCCGGGCCGCCAGATACGCCTTCGCCTCACGATACGTGTACCACACCTTCTTCTCGTAGTCGTACAGCTTGCACTGGTTGAAGACCATGCGAACCGTCGAGAAGCGCAGCTCGTACTCGTGCATGTACTGCCCGTATTCCTTGCGCAGTTCGGCGTAGGCGCGCTTCAGCCGATAGAACGGGATGTGCGGCTCGACGTGATGCGGCACATGGATCAGGATGTTGTGGATCAGCATCTCACTGATGCGCGAACACCGCCAGACGATGCTGCAGTAGACCTGGCCGATGGTGTTGCTCCACTCCGGCCGATGGTCGAAGTAGGGCACGTCGGGGTGCGTGTGATTCAGGTAGACGAAGAACGCGATGAAGTAGTTGAAGACCACGAACGGCAGGGCAACCGCCGCAATCACGCCGACGACACCGCCCGCCCACTTCCACGCCATGACGGACATGCCGATCGCAAAGACCAGCGTGATGATCTTGTGCACATTGTAGCCGAGCCGCTCGCGTGACTTCTTTTCGGGCTGGTACATCACCATGCCGGGCCACCACACCTTGTTGATGTAGTGCAGCGCACAGCCCCAGGGCGTACGCTCGGCCCGGTAGACGAGCCTGGTGTACCACGGGGCCTTGGCGTACTCCGCCGGCGTCATCGGCCGCCAGATCCAGTCCACCGGTGTGAAGGACGTGAAGCCATGGTGCACGCGGTTGTGCCCGTGGCACCAGAGCCGGTACATGTTGAGCGACGGGAGCATGAACATCGTGCCGAGGATTTCGGCGACCCAATCGTTCTCGAACAGCGCGCCGTGCGCGGCATCATGCGCCCAGACGAACATGAAGGCCACCGCACAGCCGGCGCCGAGGCCGCAGAGGAGCTTGGCCCACCATGCGTCGAGCGCGAACACGCCCCACATGAAGCTCAGATAGAGCAGGAGGTCGAACGCAAATGCGCCGAAGGTCCGCAGGGCGGATCGTTTGAACGACGCCTCGGACAGCGCCTTGCGGACGGTCGTCAGCTTGATGTCCTTCAGGCCCTGGTAGAGCGATGACGCGGTCATGCAGTCTGAATCCTTGAAACAGGAACACGGTGGCGAAACACTGAATCTAATGCCTCATGTCGCAGGTGCCCGGGCCTCCCCTGCGCAGGGCGTGCTGGCCGCCGTCGACAATGCCGCACCAGCGGCGCGCCGAGGCGGGGACGGACTCCGCTGAGGCGGGGACGGACCCGATTCATACCCAAGACTGCTTCTAACGCTTCAGCTGAAAAATTTGCTCCATCTCCACCCACTTTTCTCCGGGCGCGGCCCAGGGAAGCGCCTGCTGATAGCGCCACATCAGCGACTCCCACTCCGCCACCCGCGGATTCCCGGCGTCAGCACTGGCCTTGGCGGCTGGATCAAATCGCCCGTCAGTTTCCATGATCATCGTTAGCCGATTTCCGGTGCGCCAGATCTCCATCGCGACGATACCAGCCTCCCGGATGCTCGCCGCGATCTCCGGCCAGATTTCCTCGTGCAGCCGGCAGTACTCGGCGATCAGCGCGGGATCGTCCTTGAGGTCCAGCGCGAGGCACCAGCGGCGTGTCATACGGTGGCTCCTGCCGTGTGCTGATGGCCGCGCAACGCGAAGTGCAGCACCACCAGATAGCAGGCGACCGGAATCCAGAACGCGGTCTGGATGCCCATCGCATCGGACACCGCGCCCATCAATGCAGGCACCAGGGCGCCGCCGACGATGCTCATCACCACCAGCGATGAACCGAGTTTCGTATCCTCACCGATACCATCGATGGCGAGAGCAAAAATCGTCGGAAACTGGATGGAGTGAAAGAGCCCGAGCAGGACGACCATCCACACCGCCGCTGCGCCTGACCCCGACGCGGCAACGGCTGCCGCACCGGCGCCGAGCGTCGCGACAGCCGCCAGCATTTTCGGCGCCGGCACGCGGGTCATGAGCGCCGATCCAATCACTCGTCCGGCGAGAAACCCGGCCAGATGCCACTTGAGAAAGTCCGCCGCCGCACGCTCCGGCGTTCCCGGAATTGCCTGTTGGGCAAACCGGATCACGAACGACGCGACACCGACCTGTGCGCCCACGTAGCAGAACTGCGCCAGCACACCGCGCCGCAGATGTGCGTGACGCCACGCGCTCGCGAGGCCGCGGCCTGTTCCGGTTCCGGGCTCGGTCACCTCGGGAAGTCGGGAGAACGCGATCATCACGGCGACGAGCACGAAGATCGCCGTGATGACGAGATATGGTCCCTTGACCGCCGCCGCCTCCGCACTGCGCCAGCTTGCAATTGCGGCTGGCGGCATGGTCGCGAGATCGGCCGCCGAGTACTCCACGCCCGAGAGAATGAATCGTGCGCCGAGGATCGGCGTGATGAGCGCACCGAAGGCGTTGAACGCCTGTGCAGTGTTCAGCCGTCGGGCCGCGCTGCCGCTCGGCCCGAGCACCGTCACATACGGATTCGCGGCGACTTCGAGCACACATTGGCCACACGCCATCACGAACAGTGCCAACAGGAAGAAGGGATACCAGCGTGACGTTGCGGCCGGCTGGAACAGCACGGTGCCAAGTGCGCAGAGCGCCAGGCCGACCAGAATGCCGCGACGATAGCCGACGCGACGCATCAGCCACCCGGCGGGCAGTGCCATCAGGAAGTAGCCACCAAAAAACGCCGTCTGGATCAGCGACGACTGAAAGTCGCTGAGGTCGAGTGCCTTCTTGAGGTGGGGAATGAGGACGTCGTTCAGGTTGACGCCAATCGCCCACAGAAAGAACAGCGAGGTGACGAGGATGAACGGGAGGACGTATCGGCGCTCGGTCAGCGGCGCACTACTGTCGGGCATCACGCCTCTGGTCAGCAGGGGAAGTCGACGATGTCGTGGCGGGCACGCGTCAGGTCAGCGCACGATCGAGATGCACGTAGCCACCATCCACGTACAGATGTTGCCCGGTGATGTGACCGGCGCGAGATGAGAGGAGGAAGCAGGCCATCGCCGCAATCTCCTCCGGCAACGTCATCCGCTGCTCCAGCGGAATTCGCTGCAGGATCGCGGCCTGACGGGCGGCAGGATCAGGGAAAGTGTCGAGCCACTGCTGGTAGAGCGGCGTCATCACCTCGGCTGGGACGATGGCATTGACACGGATGCCGAGCGGCAGCAGTTCGGCCGCCCATTCACGGGTGAGCGCGAGAATCGCGCCCTTGGCAGAGGCATATCCTGAGGTATTCCCTTGCCCCGTGACGGCCGTCTTGCTCGCGATGTTGAGGATCGTGCCACGCGACACCTTCAGATAGGGCAGGGCGAAGTGTGCGATGTCGTAGTAGTGATGAAGATTCGTGCGCAGCGATTCGCGGTACCGCGTCGGGTCGCCGTGCTCGAGCCCGACGCTGTCGTTGACGCCCGCGTTGTTGACGATTGCATCGATCCGGCCGGCGCGGTGCGCGGCTTCGGTGACGGCAGCGCGGCAGGCGTCGGCGTCCCGGAGATCGGTGAGGATCGTGATGCAGTCGGCGACATCCGCCGCGATGGCGGCGATGGCGCCCGCGTCGCGATCAATCACCACGGGGCTGGCTCCCTCGGCTGACAGCGCACGAACGATTGCCGCGCCAATTCCCTTGGCACCACCCGTCACGAGCACGACGCGTTTCTCCAGCCCGAGCTGCATTGCCCCCTCGCTTCAGTCGGTCGGTTCCGCCGGTCCGGCGGGTTTCTGCACGGACCGACTGCCTGCTGCCTGCCGGTCGCAGCACAAACGTCGCGCTGTGGCAGCGAGTGGCGCAACCAGTTTGCTACTTCGCGTGCCGCGCGCCATTCTTGGCCGTCCGCAGAACTGCGCCTGCCAAGTGGGATCGATGGCTCAGCGGCGAGCGGCGCCACGCCGGCTCCGGCCGAGTTGCGTGTCCTGGCAGACGACCTCCCCTGAACGGAACCGGTCCACATGCGACTCCGCCTCGTTCCCGCCTTGCTCCTCTTCTCGCTGCCGGCCGCCGCCCAGCGCTACACGCCGAGCCCGGAGAATGTGGCGTCGCGCCAATGGTTTCAGGACGCGAAACTGGGCCTCTTCATCCACTGGGGGATGGCGATCCAGCTCGGTGATGACATGTGGCCGATGCACGAGAAGCAGATCCGCATCGCCGAGTACGAGCGACTCGCCCCGACATTCAACCCGACGGCGTTCGACGCCCGTGCCTGGGCGCGCGCGGCGAA
>JANPFJ010000238.1:0-2946 GCA_031423355.1 Gemmatimonadaceae bacterium
TGCGCCGCCTGCACGGTTCGCCGGTGCCGTCGGAAAACTTCATCCACGCTGTCGTCAGCTCTGGCAACCTGTCGCCGAAGCAGGCACCACCGGCGGCACCGGATCATTGGTGGCGACCGGACCAGCCGCCGCTTCCACCCAAGCCCATGGGCGATGATCCGCCGCCGATTGCGTGACGTGATCCGGATGACCGGAGCGGCACTGCTGGTCGGTGCCTGCTCGCCCTCGGCGCCACCTGCCCCGAAGCGCGAGCCTGGCACTGCCGCCGAGCGCGTGCTGGTCGTGATCAACTCGCGCAGTACCGCGAGTGATTCAGTCGGACGCTACTATGCCAGACGACGCGGTATCGACGCATCACATGTCGTCCGTGTCGATGTACCAGACGACGACGAGATCGGCGACGTTGCGTTCCAGACTGCCATCGCGGCGCCGGTGCAGGCGGCAATCGACGCCTTACCCGTGCGCATCGACTTCATCGTGCTCACGACTGGCGTCCCGATCCGCGTCGCCCGCAAGAACGGCTACAGCGTCGACGCACTGCTGGCGGGGATGCACCTCGCCATCTCCCCGATGGTCGGATTGGACAGTGTCTGGCTGGCGCAGAACCACAACCCGTACTTCAACGCGACGGTGCCGTTTCGCAGCGACCGGTTCGGCATGTATCTCGTCACACGACTGGCCTGCGGCCGAACGGCAGACTGTCTGGCGCTGGTGGATCGGTCGATCGCCGCGCGATTCACTCCCGGGCCGTTCTTTTTCGACGCCACGAGTTATCGCGCCGATGGCGATGGGTATGCGTACACCAATCGGCTACTGTACGGCGCCGCCGCGCGATTGAGCGCGCAGCGGCTTCAAGTGCAACTCGATACCACCGCCACGTTCATCGCGCCGTCCGACTCGGTGATGGGATACGTCAGCTGGGCAAGCAATGACGCGCGGTTCGACAGCGTCGCCTATCACGCCGTACGATTTCTTCCTGGGGCACTCGCGGAGACCTTTGTCTCGACCAGTGCCCGGACATTTGGTCCCACCATCGGCGGACAGAGCCGGATCGTGGACCTGATCGCGCAGGGCGTGACCGGCGTGAAGGGGTACGTCAGCGAGCCGTACACCGTCGCGCTGGCGAATCCGGTCATTCTCTTCGATCGCTATGTGAACGGTGCCACGCTGGCCGAATCGTTCTACGCGGCCTCTCGCATGATCCTGTGGAAAGACATCATCGTGGGCGATCCTCTCTGTGCACCGTACGCGCGCACGCAGGCACCGGCATTCGACTGACGGCCTGCGACGTCTCCACACTCTCGAATGCCTGATCACGCATCGAGGCGAGCCGACTCAGAACACCGCGTGCTCGCCCCGGTCATCACGGATTTCACCACGCAGCAAGCCAACCTGAAAATCGGCGAGCGTCTCGTGTCCCGTGGACGGCGTCGCGGCAGCATCATAACGCTGTGCGACCGGATCCCAGACCAGCATCGACTCCGTCGCGTAGTAGCGACCGATCCGGGCCAGTTGCGCCTTGTCCGCAAGCGGCGGCACCAGGCGGCCAAGCACGCTCAGCACGCCGACGATCACGTCGAGCAGCGCCACAGGCACCTGTTTGAAACGCGGTGCTTTGCCGGCGAGCGCAAAGAGCTGCTCGCCCTGCTGTCGCGGGGTGAGCGCATCACCTGGGCCGCCGATGGGCAGCACCCGATTCCGCCGTGTTGGATCATCGAGACAATCAGCGAGGAACGCCGCGAGATCGTCATCGCTGATCGGCTTGCAGCGGGTCAGGGTACCGTCACCGAACACCAGGAACGGCTTGCCCTGCCTGACGCGCGCGACCTGCCCGGAGAGCGACTTGAAGAAGGCGGTCGGGCGGACGATGGACCAGATCAGCCCGGACTCCATCAGTGTCTTCTCGAACGCCAGCTTCGCGTGCTGGAAGGCAAGCAGCGGCTTCTGGACACAGATGGCGGAGAGCAACACGACCTGTGTGACCCCCGCCGCCTTGGCGGCCGCCAGCGCGTCGACATGCGCCTGATGATCGATCGCCCAGGCGTCGCGTGGCGTGCCGGTGCGCGACGCCATGCACGAGACGAGCACATCAAACCGTTCGCCGCGAAATCCGTCCCGCGAAAGCGACGCGGGGCTGCAGACGTCGCCCGATCGGACGGTCACACGAGGCATCGCGTCGAGCCCGAAGGTGTCGCGGTTGGCGCGACCCGCCGCGGAACCCGGCCGGACGAAGCAGACCACCTCGTGTCCGCGCGCCGCCAATGCCCGGACCGTCGCGCGACCAATCGTGCCGGTTGCGCCGAGCATGAAGATGCGACGGGGCGTCGTCGACAGGCGCGTCGTGGAGGAGTCAGCAGGCCGGACAGCAGTCATGACTGCAAAGATGCGTCCGTCGCCCTCGACTGGGAATCAGCTGCGCCGCGAAGACGTCTATGTGCAAGCGGGGAGGTTCCCGCACCGCAGAAGCCAGAGAGGCCGAGCTCCCGCGTGACGTTTCGCGATACCATGCGTCGGCAGAGTTGTGCCTGACTGGTGTTGCCGCTCCAGGTGCCGTCGGCAGGCAAGATCAGCCGAGGCCTCGGCTGGCCCCCGCGACGCCCCAGGGAACGCGCTTCATCGCGATCCGGTACAGAAAAGCGCGGCGGCACGGCACTCTGCTTGCAAGACAGCTGTCGGGTGCGCTTCAACCCGGACATCACCTCCACATCGATTCTCATGACTGCCTCGCCGATCCTCCGCCTTCTCTCCAGTTGCCTGCCTGCGCTGCTGGTCGCCTGCGGAAGCAGCGGTGACGGACCCGGCGAAACCCCGCCGCTGCCGCTGCCGGTCGACCCGGGTACGGGCACCGTCCCGACCCTGTCGCGCGCCACCGTCATGACCGGGCTCGGCAGCCCCTGGGACATCGCCTTCACGCCCGACGGCTCGATGCTCTTCACCGAGAAGTGC
>JANPFJ010000239.1:0-2270 GCA_031423355.1 Gemmatimonadaceae bacterium
GGCAGTCGCGTGACGGTCGAAGACTCGGTCACCGAAGAGCGGGAAGTCTACGAGCTCGTCTTTGGCGACGGCGGCGACGTGATCGACGGCCAGGTCAGCATGTCCTCGCCCATCGGGCTCGCATTGCAGAACAAGAGCGTCGGCGAACTCGCCATCCTCAAGCTGCCCTCGCGTACCCGGCGCCTGAAGATCGTCGACCTGCTGACCTTTCATCAGATCGTCGTCGTCGAGGAGTAGCCGGTGGGTCGACGTCAGTCGTCGATGCCGAACAGCCGCTGCGCCTCCGCCTCATACGCCATCGTGGCTCCCGCTGCGGTGGCGTCGTTCCATCCGTGCACACGGCCCAGGATCCCAGCCACCTGCGACGCCAGCGCGCGACCCGCGTCCTTTCGCTCGTATGCGATCGGCATCCGGCGCACCAGCACATCGGCCACCGTGAACGCGCCCTCAGCCACAGCCGCCCAGAGCACCTCCGCCGCGATGTAGGGCAGCGCCGGATCGAGGCGGTCGCCAAGCAACGCCTCTCGCTCAACCAGTCCCCAGACCATCCGCCACCGGTCGCCGTAGGCGCGCACCAGCTGCTCCGCCGTCTCCGACTCCGGAATCAGCGCCAGCGCGGCACTCAATTCGGCCTCAGGCGACAGGTGCGCCACCCCAGGCAACGAGGCCTCGCTGGTCATCGAAGCCGTCGGTGTGGGCCTTCCGAGTGCCTTTTCGACCACATCGGTGATCTCGCTCGCCATCGCCCGATAGGTGGTCAGCTTGCCGCCGGTGACTGAGACCAGTCCAGACGCCGCTGTCGCGATGTGATGCTCGCGCGAGGCATCGTTGGCGCTGGTCCCCGCGTGCGCCACCAGCGGCCGGATGCCGGCCCATGCGCTGATCACGTCGCCGCCCACGAGCGCGGCCGACGGAAAAAAGTGGTTGGCGGCATCGAGCAGATACTGCACGTCGCGACGATTGGCGCGAATCTCTGCGGGCCCGGTTTCGGCGGGCGTCTCGGTGGTGCCGATGATGGTATGCACCGGCGACGGCAGAATGAAGAAGACGCGGCCATCACCCGGATGCAGGAGCGTCAGGGCATCGGTGCAGGGGACACGATCGCGCGGCACGGCAATGTGTACGCCCTTGCTGCCCAGCACCGCGGCATGCGCCACGCCGTCGTCCATCCGTCGCGTCACATCGCTCCACGGCCCGGTGGCATTCACCACCACACGCGCCGTCACGTCGCTCGTTGCGCCCGTCGCCGCATCACGGACCGTCGCGCCGCGCACGACTCCGGCAGCGTCGTGCAGGAATCGCACGACGGGTGCGTGGTTGAGGACGACCGCTCCAGCCTCCGACGCCGCGACGACGTTGGCGATCGTGAGCCTGACGTCATCGGTGCTCGCGTCCCAGTACTGCGCACCGCCTGTCAGCCCGTCCGGGCGCAGGCCGGATTCCTGCTGCAGGATGCTGCGGCGTGATGCGCCACGATGTGTTCCCACGTTCCGGAAGAGCGACAGTGCATCGTAGGCCAGCAGGCCGGCGCGCAGTTTCCAGCGCGGGATCCGCGCGCCGCGATAGACCGGCCAGGTGAAGCGGAGCGGTCGTACCAGATGCGGCGCGATCTGCAGCAGCGTGCGTCGCTCGCGGCTCGCCTCGAACACGAGATGCAGGTGGCCATGCTCGAGGTACCGCACACCGCCATGTACCAGCCGGGACGACCGCGACGATGTGCCGCTTGCCCAGTCGTCCGCTTCCACGATCGCGACGTGGAGCCCCCGCAGAGCGGCGTCACGCGCGGTACCGGCCCCGGTGATTCCGCCGCCGACCACCAGCAGGTCGAACGGTTCGTCGGTCAGCCTGGCCCACGCCACGCCGCGTGAGGCAAGGCCGAGGGCGGGCATAGTGCGCGGGTCGTGCTGAAAGGGCAGGGACACGGAAGCGGCAGGGGTACGGGGCGGTCGACGTGAGAAAGATGCACCCCCCTCCTCGGGACGCGCGTAGCTCTCTGGAGTGACTGACGGCTAAGTTAGGAGAATGTCATCGCATGGAACGTTGCGGCGGGTGGCCATCGTCACGGGTGTGCGCACCCCGTTCGCCAAGGCCGGTACTCTCTTCAAGTCTCTGTCCGCCATCGAACTGGGCCGCCTCTGCGTCGCCGAGCTGATGCAGCGGACCAATCTGAACGGCGCTGACGTCGACGCGGTGGTGTTCGGTACCGTCGTCCCGAACATCCAGGCGCCGAACATCGCGCGCGAAGTCTCGCTGATGCCGCTGCTGCCCAA
>JANPFJ010000240.1:0-1990 GCA_031423355.1 Gemmatimonadaceae bacterium
TTCCTTCGAGGAGATCGGTCTGAAGATCGAGGAGACGAAGCAGCTCGGTGGCATTCAGATCCTCATTCAGGGCGGGCACAATCCGTACATCCCGTTCGAGTGGTATCTCGACCTGCTGCGCTATATCAAGCGCAATCATCCCATCCACATTCACGGATTCAGCCCGAGCGAGGTGGACTTCTTCGCGACGCTGTTCCGCATGGATCCGCGCGACGTGATCCGCGAACTGAAGGCGGCCGGACTCGATTCGATTCCTGGTGGCGGCGGGGAGATTCTGGTGCAGCGGGTGCGCGACTATGCCGCACCGAAGAAGGCGGGTGCGGACCGCTGGCTCGAGATGATGGAAATTGCACATCAGGAAGGCATGAAGACCTCGGTCACGATGATGTACGGCCTGGGTGAGACGCTGGCAGAACGCATTGAGCATCTCGATCGGGTGCGAGCCTTGCAGGCGCGCACCGGGGGCTTCACGGCGTTCATCACCTGGCCGTTGCAGCCCGAGAACACGCCTGAGTTTTCGCATATGCAGAAAACCGATGCGACCGAGTACCTGCGCACGGTCGCCATCAGCCGGATCGTGCTCGACAACGTACCGAACCTGCAGAGCAGCTGGGTCACCATGGGCATGAAGGTTGGCCAGATGGCGCTCCGATACGGCTGCAACGATTTCGGATCGCTGATGATCGAGGAGAACGTCGTCTCGGCGGCAAATACCACGTACCGGACCACCACCGACGAACTGGAACGACTCATCCATGACGCTGGCTTCACGGCCGCGCGTCGGCGTCAGGACTATTCGATTCTCCCGCTCACCCCCGCCGTCGCCGCCTGAACGCGCATCGTCGCTGCTGTCCCTGCCTGACTCCCGAACCTTCCGCACATGCCCGTCCGGTTTCAGCCGTCCGCCCGCAAGGCTATCGACTTCGCGATGATCGAGATGGAGCGTACTGGCGACCCATCGCTGTCGTCGCTGCACCTGCTGCTCGGACTCCTCGAACCGACCGCGGAAGGATCGCAGGCCGCACTCCGACTGCTCGGCGTCAATCCCGCGGCGCTGCAGCTCGATGCACGTCGGGATATGCATCTGGCGCGCACGGGTGCAGTGGTGGCAG
The DNA here is from genome assembly GCA_031423355.1 of Gemmatimonadaceae bacterium. GTDB lineage: Bacteria > Gemmatimonadota > Gemmatimonadetes > Gemmatimonadales > Gemmatimonadaceae > JACMLX01. The sequence continues at coordinate 1,113 of JANPFJ010000240.1, forward strand.
AGATCGTCGACGCGCCTGAACTCCTGCTCGAGCGCGCCGGACGAATCTCGGAACAGTGCGGGGCAACGGATATCTCTGATGCGGACATGCTGATGGCCGCGGCGCAGGATCAGCGCACCTGGGCGGGGAAGCTGCTCGCAGCGTCCGGCGTGACCGCACCACTGCTGTGGGGCGTGTTCCCTGAAGCGAGAGGGGTTCTGCGTCAGCCGGGTGCGCCCGATCCCCTGGCTGGGATCGAGATGCTCGACGTGTCGTTTCCTCCTACGTTCGCGCCGGCGCTGCCCGTGCGGACGGGAATCGGCTACGACTCTCACCGCTTCGGCGTCGGCGGACCCATGATTCTCGGTGGCATCGAGATTCCGGGCGAGATCAAGCTGGTGGGGCACTCGGATGCGGATGCGGTGTGTCACGCGCTCACCGACGCGGTGCTCGGCGGGGCTGGCGCAGGCGATATCGGCGAACTGTTCCCCGACACGGATCCCGCAAACCGCGGTCGCAACTCGATCGAGATGTTGCGCCTTGCGTGTGAGGCCGCCGAGTCTCGCGGCTGGCGTGTCGCGCAGGTGGATGTCACCGTGATCGTCGAGCGGCCGAAACTGCTGCCGTATCGCGACGCAATGCGCAGCTCGCTGGCCACCGCGCTTGGTCTGCCCTCCGATGGCGTCAGCGTGAAGGCGAAGACGAATGAAGGGATGGGTTGGGTGGGCCGCGGCGAAGGGCTCGCCTGCATTGCCGTGGCAACCTTGATCCCGGTACGTACCGCAATCCGTTGATGTGAACACGCTGCTGGCGTGGCTGGCTTCGCTGCCGACCTGGGCGCTCTACACATCGCTGGCCGCCATCGCGGCGGCCGAGAATGTCTTTCCGCCACTTCCCGC
>JANPFJ010000241.1:0-1723 GCA_031423355.1 Gemmatimonadaceae bacterium
GATCTGCGCATCGGCCTCGCGCTGCAGTCGGTGCACGACGGGGAGCGGTGGATGCACGATCCGCTGCGCCTGTCGGTGTTCGTCGAGGCACCGGCCGAGGCCATCGACGACATCATCGCGCGGCACGCGACGGTGCGTCAGCTGGTGGAGAACGAGTGGTTGTTCCTGCACCGGATCGATTCGGAGAGCGGTACGATCACGCAGCGGCGGCGCGGTGGGTCATCTTCGCCACGGTGGCACTTGTGACGAATCTGCCGACAGCGTCACCGGCATCGCGCCACCGATCACGAAGTCGAAGAAGCGCGGGCCGAGCGGCCGTGTGACGGTAGCGCGACGTCAATGACGCGATCGAGGCGGCGTGTGACCTGAAGACTGGGCACAAGCGGCCGAGGTTACACTCGCGGGATTTCGTCCAGACCAGCTCTCACCTTGGCGAGCAGGGTTTCCCGCTGAAAGGGCTTCGCGAGGAAATACAGGGTTGGGTACGACGTATTGCGGCCCTCGGTCAGCGTCGAGCCGTAGCCGCTCATCATGATGAACCGGAGCTCCGGCCGATCTGCGGAGAGCTGATCGATCAGATTCATTCCGCTGACGCCTCCGGGCATCAGCATGTCCGTGATCACCAGATCGATGTGGTCACGGTTGGCTGGCCAGAGTGCCAGGGCGGCAGCGCCCGAGTTGCACTCCACGACCCGGTAACCGCTGTGTTCCAGGATCCGGCGCGTCGCCGATCGCACCAGAGGTTCATCTTCCACCAGCAGGAGCGTTTCGCCGCGGCCGGACTTTGCCATCGAACCCCGGGGCGCACGAATTTCCAAGTCGAACGTGTCGGGAAGCCGAGGCAGGTAGACCTGGAACGTCGAACCTTGACCGGGATGGCTTTCCACTTCGATCCAGCCCTCGTGCACTTGCACGGCTCCGTACACCGTCGCCAAGCCCAGGCCGGTGCCTCGGCCCGCCTCCTTGGTCGTGAAGAATGGCACGAAGATGCTCTCGATCACGTCTGCGGTCATTCCGTCGCCATCATCGCGAACGGTCAGACAGGTGAAGTTGCCAGCGCGCCTGAGGGCATCGAACTGGGATGAGTGCGCGGGAGGGAATGCGGCGGCGTGGCCTAAATGCTCGGCGAGCAGGTTGACCTTGCGGGAATCGCTCAGCGTGCCGCCGACGGTATCGACGGCAAATGTGACCGGTCGTGTGCTGATGGTCAGACGGCCGCCCCGAGGCATGGCATCGCGGGCGTTCAGCGCCAGATTGACAATGATCTGATCCAGCATGCCGGCATCGGCGTGCAAGACCTGAGGCTGGGCAGCAAGGTTGAGCTGAAGCGCGATGTGTTCTCCGAGCAGCCGGCGGAGCATCTTGCACACATCCGTGACGACGTGGTTGAGATCCACGTCGTGGCGCACGGGTGCCTCTCGCCGGCTGAACAACAGGAGTTGGCGGGTGAGTGTCGCCGCGCGGTTTGCTGCGTCCTCGACTTCCTGCAGCATCTCCTGCACGTATTCCGAGCCTCGGGTCTCCTCTTTCACGAGAGCGGTGTAGCCGAGAATGGCCGTGAGGAGGTTGTTGAAATCGTGGGCAACGCCTCCGGAAAGCTGCCCGATCGCTTCCATTTTTTGCGATTGACGAAGCTGGGATTCGATCTCGGATTTCTCCCGCTCGATGCGCTTTCGCGGGGTGATGTCGCGACTGAGGCCGATGAAGTGCATCAGCGCGCCTT
>JANPFJ010000242.1:0-1645 GCA_031423355.1 Gemmatimonadaceae bacterium
CCATTGTCACCGCGAATGTGCGCCTGCCGCGGTGCCGCCTGCTCGAGTGCGGCCACCGCCGCGCCCGCGCGCCCCTCCGCATATCGCTCCAGCGCGGCGCCACCGGTGAGCATGATGACGACCACCAGGCCCGCGAACGGCTGATAGAGTGCCGCGGCTGCCACGATCGCGAGAATGGCGACGACATCTGCTGCAAACTCGCCGCGGAACATGTTGCGCACGGTTTCCCACACGGGAATCGCGGCGGTGAGCACGAGCCCGACGAACCAGATCCGGCCGGCCAGTACCTCACTCGATGGCGGGTGCTGAAACCAGACTGCTGCGCCTGCGATCAGACAACAGAGCGCCGCGATCGGAATCCGAAGCGCGGCGAGCCATGACTGTCGTGTGTTCAACGCAGAACCTGCGCGCCGTGCGCTCCCTGCTGCTGCAACGCCTCGAGGGTGAGACTCACCTGTTCCTCGCCGCGTGCGCGCACCACCACCAGAATTTCATCGTTGCCCGGTGGCGGAATGCGCAGCCTCCACGCGGACGGCCGGCGTTTGGTGAAGAGCGAGATGAGGGCGCCGAGCGACGCGCCGACAGCGACGGTGACCATCGGCGTGAACAGGAGGGCGTAGGCAAACGGTCCCGCCGGAGCAAACCCCGGCCAGGCAATTAGAACGAACGCGACCAGTGCGCCGCCACCAAGGCCGAGGATGCCGCCGATGGACGCGAACTTCCAGAGGGGAATCATCGCGCGTCGCTTGCCCGCATACATCGCGCCGGCCGCTTTTTCGGTCACGACGACATCGATGAAGTCGCGCGGTACACCAAGCCGCGCCAGCGGCGGCAACGCATCGCGCACCTGCTCCGACGTCGAGAAGTACCCGAACACCGGCGTCGTGGGAGGCCGCCGCGCCATTGGGTGCGTGATGACGCTCGTTTCAGTCGTCGTCACTTCTTCGCCTCCACGGCCGCGGCCGGAGCACTCGCAGCGGCGGGCGCCGTCGATTCGAGCGTCTTGAGCTCCGCTTCGGACCAGGGCCCGCTGCGCGCGCCGTGCTCTTTGCGCAATGCCGCCACCGACGATGCTGCCACCGCGGGTGCGGCGTTCGGGCTCCACTGACGCAGATAAGAGATCACGTTGGCAATGTCGTCGTCGCTCATCGACTCTTTCCAGGCCGGCATCGCTCCGTTGTACGTCGCACCCTTCACCTTTACCGGTCCGCCGAGCCCATTCAGCAGAATCCGGATCACGGTGGCTTCCGGGCCAACCACCCACTCGCTGCCGACGACCGGCGGGAATGCACCAGTCACGCCGAGGCCGGTCGACTGATGGCAGGCCACACAGTTCGCACCGAAAATGCGCTTGCCGTCGGCAATCGGGTCGACCGGTCCCTTGGCCGCGGTGTCACCAGCGGCGCTGGCAGTCAGCCCGATGTCCGCATACTCCACGTGCGTCTGTGTATCGAACGTGCCGCCTCGACGACCGATGTACCAGCCCGCCCAGAACACCATCGTCGCCACCACGACCCAGAGGAACACCGGCACACGCTCGTATCCTTCAGCAGGATCGGCGAGCTCGCGCACGATCTGGCGATGAATGACCTCGACGTCCGACTCCGCATCACTGAACGCCGCGCGTTCCTTCGCTGTGGGATCG
>JANPFJ010000243.1:0-3704 GCA_031423355.1 Gemmatimonadaceae bacterium
TCACGCTCACACAGGATCTGACTAGATGATGATGACTCGATTCATGCGAGCGAGCAGCGTGCTGGCGGCGGTTCTGCTGGCAGGTTGCGGATCGCTCGAAGTGACCAACCCGAACGCCCCGGACGCCAAGCGCGCGCTGTCCGATCCGGCGGCGCTCGAAGCCGTGGCCGGTGGCACGATGCGCACCTGGTTCAATGGGTACGAAGGATGTGAAGGCAACTGCGTGCTGGTGACGCAGGCGCAGACCTTCTCGGCGTCGTGGAACAACTGGAACATGAACTTCTATTCCAGCATCGATGCCGACGGCAAGCGTCTCACGCGGCCGTGGCAGAACGACCCCGCCGCCGCCGGTCGCACGTCGATCGAAGTCCCGTGGGCGAAGATGTATGCGACGATCTCGGGTGCATCGGATGTGCTGAAGGCGATCCGGATCGAAAAGGTGGTGGTGAACAATGCGGCCGATACGAAGCGTGCCGAGGCCGTCGCCGAGCTGATGCTCGGGGCCAGCCTCAGCTACATCGCGCTCAACTACGACAAGGGTTACATCGTAGACGAGAAAGTGGATGTGACCACGCTGCAGTACTCGAACCGCAAGGCGATGCGTGATTCGGCGATCGCGAAGTTGCAGTCTGCGGCGACCATCGCGCGGGCGAACCCCTTCTCGACCGTGGCAGCGTGGACGGGTGGACGGAGCTATACCAACACCCAGATTTCACAGATCGCGAATACGCTGTCGGCAATGACACTGGCGTACTACCCGCGCAATGCGACGGAGAATGCCGCCGTCAACTGGCCGCAGGTGCTGACGTACACCGGTGCCGGTATCTCCAGCGGGACGGCGTTCGACTTCGTGTACGTGGGCGATGGGTGCGTGTCGTTCTGCCACGAGATCCTGACGTGGTTTGACGCCTTCGACACCGGCCGTGTGCACACCCGCATCGCCAACCTGATGGATCCAACGACGCAGGCCACGCCGTGGCCGCTGGCCGGGAACCGGATTCCGAATTCGCCTGACAAGCGCATGGGCGACGGGTCCTTCGGTGATGCATCGATCGTGGCCGGCTTCGGCACCAATCCGAAGACTGCCAACGCGGGCACGGACTTCGTGTACTCACGCGACGTGATTTTCCGCCCAAGCCGTGGATCGTACCATCAGTCGAACATCGGTCACATTCGCTATGACCTGACCGGCCTGCAGGATCCGAGCGGCATCTACAGCGGATTTGGTCCGGCACCGGTCATCTCAGCAACGCAGAATGACCTGCTGCGCGCGGAAGCAGCACTCCGTGGTGGCGATCTTGCCACGGCGGTGACGCTGATCAACCGCACGCGGGTTACGCGCGGTGGCCTGGCTCCGGCGACGGCTGGTGAGGGCGTGGTTGCACTCACGGCCAAGCTTGGCTACGAGAATGAAATCGAGTTGCTCGGCCTCGGTGCTGCCACGTACTACTGGCGCCGCCGGACGGACGCACTGCTCGACGGCACGCCGCGCGAAATGCCGGTTCCTGCCAAGGAACTCGGTGTGAAGAAGGAAGCGATCTACACGTGGGGTGGTACTGGCCCGCTCAACTCCGTTGCGCCGTAATCGGCGAAGCGGGGCGAGGTACTGTATGAAGCGCGGGGCCGGGAGAGAGTTCTCCCGGCCCCGCGTTGTATTCTCGAACTTTGCGGCAATGACTTGACGCTCGTAGGCGTTCAGGCGCGGAGGCCGCGGTCGGTCACCTGTGACTCATCGGCTGACGAGTGATGCGCCGTGCTGTAGTGCGTCAGGAGTTCGTCGAGTGTACCGGCACTGAACAGCAACGCACGATTCTGCGGGTGCAAAAAGCCCGCTGCGACAGAGGTGTCGAGCATGGTCAGGAGTGGTGCCCAGAACCCTCCGTCATCGAGCAGACCAATCGGCTTCCGGTCGATGCCGAGTTGCGACCAAGTGAGCGCCTCGAACAGTTCGTCGAAGGTGCCGTAGCTGCCAGGGAGTGCGATGACCGCATCACTGAGCGCCGCCATTCGGGCTTTGCGCTCGTGCATGGTGTCGACCAGTTCGAGCGATGTCAGACCGGTGTGTGCAATCTCGCGCGCGGCGAGTCCACGCGTGAGTACGCCGATCACCTCGCCGCCGGCAGAAAGCGCACCATCCGCCAGCGCGCCCATACACCCGACCGCTGCGCCTCCGTAGACGAGGCCAAGACCACGCATCGCCAGATCGCGGCCGAGCGCGGCGGCGGCGGTCATGAAGCGCGGGTTCGAACCGGGGCTCGAGCCGCAGAAGACGGCGATGCGGCGGAGTGGCGGTTGGGACACATTCAATGCGTGCAGGGTTGGACTACAGCGCCGTGCCGCAAGGCTAGTCCCCGAACCAGCGGCTGCGAATCATAGTCTCAAATACTCCGCTGAAGCAGTGACTCCGTGGCTCTGCGGCTCTGCGGCTCTGTGTCAGGCGGTTCAGTTTCGAGAATCAGCGCATGCACGAGTTCAAGAGAAACAAACTGCTTGGAGGAGAGGCGCAGAGGCGCAGAGCCACAGAGGGTGGGACGCAGGTACCCGCCCATGGATCTGCGTCTCGGAGGCGTTTGACTCTCCGTTGAGGAAACGGCGGTGTGCGCGTCAGATCACCCGGTTGCGCTCGAAGATCAGATTCCGCGGCGTGATGCGCCACTCGTAGTCGCGGAACAGCGGCGCCCCACCGTTCACGGATCGATCGACACGCTCGACCTGCATCCGCGCACGCACCACGACCGAAACGATGCGGTCATAGTCGTTCGTCGTGTCGGCGTCGAAGCCGTTGGCCTGCGTTCGTTCGACCCCGTTGGTGAACTGCAGTCGCGCCGAGAACGTATCCACGCCACGGGCCGTGATCGAGGTGCGCAGGGTGCCGTCAGGCAGGAAGCCGTCGGCGCGAATCAGCGTATTGTTGACGTTGTTCTGATACCACGCGGTCACACTGAGCCGCTGGACTGCGACGCCATTTCGCGTGAGTCGCAGGCCGCCGGTGAGGCCGGCCGGGTACACGAACAGCGTATCCGCATTCGAAAACGTCAGCCGACGCACGCCAGCGGATGGAGCCGCGACGGCGGTGAGCACGATCAGGCGACGTTCGTTCTGCACCTGCATCAGCGCCACGTCACCAGGGCTGAGCTGAAACGGCACGGTGTTCGGGTCGACGACATCGATACAGGTTGGTCCACAGGTGCCCCCCGGTGGTAACGGGTCGGTGGTGTCGGCGGGCACCACCATCGCATACGTCTCGGCCTCGTTCGGCAGGAAGGGTACCGAGATGGCCACTACGGTGTCGCCGCGTGAAGCCACACTGCCAAAGGTCTGCGTGGACTCGAAAGCCACGCCGGCATCCTGAATGTCACGCGATACGGCCAGCCCAACGAATCGCGCGTCCCGGTTCAGGCCGTCGCGCATGTCGATGCCACGACTCGAGCGGAGTGTGGCCGTCGCGAAGTTGGCCGATACGGCGAGGATGATCACACCAAGCACCATCGAGACGAGGAGCTCGATGAGCGTGAAGCCGGAGCGCACTGCGGCGCGCGCGGGCGTTCGCCGGCTCATGGCGCCACCACGATCGTGCCGCCGCGATAGACGTTCGTCACCAGTCGGATCGGGGCTGACAGCCGCGTACCGACAACGACGACCTCGATTGCCAACAGGTTCGTCTGAACGATGGTCACGTTGAGTTTTCGCAGAAACTCGCCGTT
>JANPFJ010000244.1:0-2428 GCA_031423355.1 Gemmatimonadaceae bacterium
CGCCGCTGGCACCGCCGTCGTGACGGCACCTGAGCCAGTCGGCTCCGAAACGTGCTCCTCATGTTCCGGAGTGGCCTTTCGCACTTCGTCGTGGATCGTCTCGAGCGACTTCGCGAAATCGGTGTCCATCGCATCGACCGCGGCCTTCGACATCACACCATCGCGGACGAGCGCTGCGCCGAAGACCTGGCGCGGCGTGGGGTGCGCCTTGATGCGGGCGTAGAGCTCGGGCTGCGTGAACAGCGGCTCGTCGGTCTCGTTGTGGCCGTGACGGCGATACCCCACCAGGTCGACGAGGAAGTCCTTGCCGAACTGAGTGCGGTATGCGATCGCAATACGGATCGCCATCACGCAGGCTTCCGCATCGTCACCGTTGACATGCACGATCGGCACGTCGAAACCCTTCGCCAGGTCGCTGGCGTAGTGCGTGCTGCGAGCGTCGATCGGGTCGGTGGTAAACCCGACCTGGTTGTTGACGATGATGTGCAGCGTCCCGCCGACTTCAAAGCCGCGCAGCCGACTCATGTTGAAAGTTTCGGCCACCACACCTTCACCGATGAAGGCCGCGTCACCATGTACGCAGATGGTGAGCACCGACTTCGGATCACGCGCGCCCATGCCGCCCGGTACGCGCTGCCGCGCGCGTGCGACGCCATTGATCACCGGATTGGCGAACTCGAGATGGCTTGGATTCGGCACCAGCGTCATGGACATCGTGGCACCTGACGGCATGACCCGCGTGCCTTCGTAGCCCATGTGATACTTCACATCGCCCGTCTCGCTGTCTTCGGCGGCGGCGTGCCGGCCCTCGAATTCGGAGAAGAGTGTGCCGTAGGTCTTGCCCATCACGTTGGTGAGCACATTCAAGCGCCCGCGATGTGCCATGCCGATCACGACTTCGGTCGTGCCGTTCGCTGAAGCTTCGGTGATCGCCGTGTCGAGCATCGGGACCAGGGCGTCGGTACCCTCGATGCTGAAGCGCTTCTTGCCCTGATATGCACGACCGATGAAACGCTCGAGTCCATCCACCTGCGTCAGTCGCGACAGCAGGCCGACCTTTTCCTCGCTGCTCAGCGCACGCGTATGGTGTTCGGCGCGCAGCATGGCGCGGAACCACTGGCGTTCGGCTTCAGACGGCAGGTGGGTGACTTCGAGTGCGAGGCGCGACGAGTAGCGCTTGCGCAACATCGTGATGATGTCGGTGGCCGTCTTGAACCGGGCGTCCATGAAGCCGAGCGATGTCGCCGGGATGCGCGAGAGATCGGCTTCGGTGATGCGGAAGAATTCCGGCGTCAGCTCGAGGGCGCCGAGGGGCGGCGTGCCGAGGGGGTCGAGGGCGACGGCGAGGTGTCCGAAGATGCGGATGTTCTGGGCCAGTGCCGCAGCGGCGGCGGCCACGCGCGGCAGCTCAGGGTCGCCTTCGTTGGCGATGGTGGAGCCCGTGGTGCCGAACTGGGCAGCCATCTTGAAGAACTGTCGCCAGGACTCGTCGACGCTGGACGGGTCGGCGGTGAAGGCCTCGAACATTTCGGCGATGTAGCCGTCGTTGAAGGCGCTGGTGGTGATGGGGGTGTTGGCCATGCGGCAAATCTATTGCGGCAGGCGGGGGGGTGGATGCGGGCGCGGGCGCTCGGGTTCGGGGCGGAACCGGCGTCGGTCCCCATGCCTTAGGACGGTATGCCACCCAAGCGCCCCAACCGAGCCCGGCCACCCTCCGAGCGGGCGTCGAAGGTCTGCCTGACCTGCGGCAAGCCGTTCACGTGGCGGAAGACGTGGGAGCGGGACTGGGAGCAGGTGAAGTACTGCTCGGAGCGATGCCGGCGTGGGTAGTCCCTGACGCCGGTGACCGGTGGATAGGTTCCGGCGAATACGCCGAGCTGGCGCCAACCCTTCAGCCGCCGTCCATGCTCATCGAGCCTGTTCATCCCGGTGCCGCGCGCCGCGGAGGTCGCCGCGTGAGATGGTGCAGTGGCACGCGACGCATACGGTGAGCACCCCGGCGGACCGACTCGGCGCCGCACTGGCGGATCGCTACACCATTGAGCGCGAGCTTGGGCGCGGCGGCATGGCCACCGTGCTGCTGGCGCTGGATATCCGCCACGCGCGCCGTGTTGCGATCAAGGTGCTGCGGGCGGAGATTGCGGCGCGTACCGGTGCTGAGCGGTTTCTGCGAGAGATCCGCACCACCGCCACTTTGCAGCATCCGCATATCGTGCCGTTGTTCGATTCGGGTGAGGCGGATGGGACGGTGTACTACGTGATGCCGTTCATCGATGGCGAGACGCTTCGCGACCGGCTCGAACGCGAGGGACAGCTGCCGGTGGCCGATGCGGTGCGGATCGCTCGCGAGGTGGCCGACGCGCTGGACTATGCCCACCGACACGGCGTTGTGCACCGCGATGTGAAGCCCGAGAACATCCTGCTCAGC
>JANPFJ010000245.1:0-1656 GCA_031423355.1 Gemmatimonadaceae bacterium
CGTCCGGCGGCTTGGTGACCGACAACCTGTTCGTCGAGAACGTGACGGTGCTGTTTGCGATTGCCGAATCTCCGCTGCAGAAGGACCTGATCTGGGCAGGGACGATGGACGGTTTGCTGCACCTGACCCGTGACGGCGGCAAGACATGGACGAACCTGACCGCGAACGTGCCGGGTCTGCCGAAGTGGAGCACGATCTCGAACATCGAACCAAGCAAGTACGACGCAGGCACCGCGTACATCGCGGTCGATGCGCACCTGATCAATGATCGTGATCCCTACATCTACAGGACAACCGACTTCGGGCGCACCTGGACCCGGATCAGTGCCGACATTCCGAAGAGCGTGTTCAGCTATGTGCACGTGGTCCGCGAAGATCCGGTGCGGAAGGGGATGCTCTACGCCGGCACGGAAAACGCACTCTACGTCTCGCTGGACGACGGTATGCGCTGGACCGAGATCAATGGCGGACTCCCGCACGCGCCGGTCAGCTGGATCGAGATTCAGGGGCACTTCCACGATCTGGTCGTCGCTACCTATGGGCGCGGTTTCTACATCGCGGATGATATCTCGTATCTCCGAACACTGGCCGACTCGATCACCCGCAAGCCGGTGACGCTGCTGCCACTGCGCGCGGCCTACCGATTCCGAAAGGTCTCGACGCCAACCGGGTCGCCGAATTCACTGGTTGGTGGGCAGGATCCACCGCTCGCAGCGACGATCAACTATGCCGTGAGCTCGCTCCCCTCGGATTCAACCGCTGCGAAGGATTCGGTGAACTTCCGGGTGTACGACGCTGCGGGCGCGCTGATCCGAAAGTTCAAGGGAGCACCGGCGAAGCGTGGCCTCAACCGCGCACTCTGGGACCTGCGCCACGAAGGGCCTCGCAAGGCGAAGCTGCGCACCGCGCCGCCGGGCAACACATCACTACGCGTGACCGACTCCAGGCCACTCGTGCCATGGGATCTGGACCTGGTCGGGGGACAGGTGGGGCCGCTGGTGGCACCAGGTACGTACACCGTCGCGATGCTCTGGGGGAAGGACACACTGCGTCAGCGCGTCGACGTTCGCCGGGATCCGAACAGCGAAGGCACCGACGCCGATATTGGGGCGCAGGTCGCCCTCGCGCTCCGCGTGCGTGACGCGATGAATGAGACCGTGGCACTGATCGACGAGTCCGAGTGGAGCCGGCGAGGGTTCGAGCAGCTGCGCAACACACTGCGCGAGCGCATCAAGGATCTGAAGGAGTACGGCCCGTCTCCTGGTCGCGATGTTCCCGTCGCCGATGCCGAGGCGTTCGTGAAGGAGATCGATGCGGTTGAGAAGAAGGTGATCGAGATCGAGGGCAAACTGTATGACATTACGCTGACCGGTGCGCGCGAGGACGCCTTCAGAACGCCGAATCAGCTGTATGAGAAACTGGCCTCGGTTGGCAGTGATGTGTCCGCGTCGAGCGCCGACTTCCGCCCCACGGAGCAGCAGACCGCTGTCTACGGGATGCTGCGAGACCAGCTCGAGGGGCTGAAGAAACAGTTCGCAGGGCTGGTGGCGAATGATCTGAGTGCATTCGCAGCCCGGGCGGCGAAACTGGGCGTCACGTTGCCGGTGATCTTCTAGCGACTGTCCGACCGCACTCGACCTGCACCGCAGGCGGCCC
>JANPFJ010000246.1:0-4998 GCA_031423355.1 Gemmatimonadaceae bacterium
AGGGGCTGAAGAAACAGTTCGCAGGGCTGGTGGCGAATGATCTGAGTGCATTCGCAGCCCGGGCGGCGAAACTGGGCGTCACGTTGCCGGTGATCTTCTAGCGACTGTCCGACCGCACTCGACCTGCACCGCAGGCGGCCCTGCCTCATGACCGAGGGTCGCCTGCCTAGCCCCCGATCAACGCCAGCACCCGCAGCGGGCTCCCACTCCCGTTCACCAGCTTGAGCGGCGCCGCAATCACGACGCTGCCCGTCGCCGGCAGCTGATCGAGATTGCAGAGCGACGCCAGCCCGAACTTCCCCGCCCCGTGCATGATGGTGTGGTTCGGAAACGGCGGCGTGAACCGTCCCGCCTGACCAGCGTCGGTGCCAATCGTTTCCACCCCCACGCCGAGTACATCCCGCTGATGGGCGAGGAACTCCGATGCGCGCTGATGAAAGCCCGGCGTATGCGGGCCATCAGCGTCAGCGTTGAGAAATGCTGCGCCGGAGCGCTTGCTCCAGTCCGTTCGCAACAACACCCACGCACCGGCCGGGATCCGGCCATGAGTCGCTTCCCAGCCTGCGATGTGTTCCGGTGTCAGCAGAAAGTCCGCATCGGCGGCACTCTCGCGCGACACGTCGATCACACACGCCGGCCCGACGAACTTGCCGGCGGGGATGGTGTCGGTCGCGTTGCCCGACAGATCCTTGCCGGTCACCCAGTGGATCGGCGCATCGAAGTGCGTGCCGGTGTGCTCGCCGAGTGTGATGGTGTTCCAGTACCAGCCAGGGCCATGCTCGTCGTACCGCGAGATCACTTCCATGCTCAGCCCGGGCGACGGCGCGAACATCGGCGGCAGGTCGATGACCTGGGTCTCCGTCCCCAATGGAATCGAAAGGTCGATGACCCGCACACTCCCAGCGGCGAGATCGGCGGCGAGCTGCAAGAGCGTCTGTGACATGCGAATGCCTCGGGTTGGCTATAGTGATCGCTATAGTGATCGCAGATGGCGTGCAAACTGGAATCGATTCTCGAGCAGGGCGAGATCGGTCACAAATGCCGCTGGTCCAACGGCTCCGACCTTCGCGACCATCGTCGTAAGCTCCGCAGCAGCGAGCGCCGCATCGAACGACGCCACGAACGTGTCAAGCGTCCGCACGGTCTCCGTGCGTGGTACGCCCGCAGCCGCCGCCATGCCTGCAATATCACTCCCGGTCGCAGTGGCCGTGGGAAATCCACCAACTGACAGCAGTGACTCATTGTCGAAGACGACGTGCGTCAGATTGCCGGGTCGGTACCGCGCCAGAGTGGTGAGGCCGCCAAGGTTCATCAACACCGACCCGTCGCCATCGAACACCACGACCTTCGTCGTCGGTTTGCTCAGCGCAATGCCCAGCCCCACCGAGGACGCGAGCCCCATCGCGTGCTGCAGGTAGAAGAAGTTCGGCCGATGCCCCAGTGACTGCAGCTCGGCAGCCACCGCCCCCATGATCGTCACCACGACGCAGTCCTCGAGGCGGTCAAGGATCGCGGCCATCGCATCGATGCGCTTCACGCGACCTCCTCCCACATCAGGTCGCGCCCGAGCAGGAGTGCCACCGGCCGATTTGCGGCCGAGGCCAGCGTGAAGGCCTTCGTGATCCGGTGCGCGACGTGCTCCATCGCCTCGAGGGTGTCATACGGAATCCGCAGCGCATCGAGCACGGGAATCGTCACCAGGCCACCCTCAGTCTGCCACGGATCACGCTCCCCGAACCAGCCGCGATGCGAGATCAGCATCACCAGCGGAATGCGATACAGCTGGGCGCACGACACGATCCCGTTGATCGATTGAAGAAAGCCGTGATTCTGCATCAGCATCACCGATCGTGCTCCGGCCAGATGCGCGCCGGTGGAGATCCCGACCCCTTCCTCCTCCTTCGACAACCGCACCAACGTCATGGCGGGATCGTCTTCGGCCATCCGGATGAGGTGGACCAGCCACGTCTCCGGCAGCGCCGAAACGAGCGAGACCCCATTCGCCTTCAGGGCATCGTAGATGGTGCGGGAGGCGTCGACCGAGACGGGCATGCTGACCAGGCGAAGGACTGGAGGCGATCCTGCGAGACGCAACGAGTCTACCGCCGCGCGCGGATGCCGACCACTGCAGCCTTGGTCTCCCCCGGGTACATCTTGCATGCAGCCGCGCAGCCGCGCGGATCCACTCCGGCCACCGCTCCCGATGGTTGCTCCCCGGTACGACCTGTCCGCCCTGCGGGCGCAGATTCCACTGCTCGCACACACGATCCCGCTCAACAATTGCTCGCAGGCGCCACTGACCACCGTCACCCGCGCCGCCGCAGACCGGTTCCTCGACCAGTGGAACATGCAAGGCATGGACTGGGAAACGTGGATCGCCGAGGTGGAGCTGTCGCGAAGCGCATTCGCCGCACTGATCAACGCGGACCCCGGCGAGATTGCCGTCATGTCGTCCGTCTCGCACGCGACCAGCGCCGTTGCCACCTCGCTGCGCTTCGATGGCGACCGGAACGTGGTGGTGGCCAGCGGGGCCGAGTTCCCGACGGTCGGGCATGTCTGGCTGGCGCAGCAGCAACGCGGCGCGCATGTCCGCTGGGTGAGCCTGCGCGATGGTGTCGTGCCGTTCGAGAGCTACGATGCCGCCATCGATGAGCGCACAGCGATCGTATCGTCAGCACATGCGTACTATCAGAACGGCGCACTGCAGGACATCGCGGCGATCGCCCGGCTGGCGCGCGAACGGGGCGCGCTGTCGTTCATCGACGCCTACCAGTCGCTCGGCGTCGTCCCGATCGACGTCCGGGCGACACCCGTGGACTTTCTGGCATCGGGAACACTCAAGTACCTGATGGGAACTCCGGGCATCGCATTTCTCTACGTACGCCGCGAACTCATCGAACGCTTCGAACCACTGATCACCGGCTGGTTCGGGCGCGCCAATCCGTACGCCTTCGACGCGACGCAGCTCGACTGGGCTGCGAATGCCTCGCGATTCGATGGCGGGACACCACCGTTGCTGCCAGCATACATCAGTCGGGCGGCGATGGAATGGTTGCATGGGATCGGGATGGACGCCATCCACGAGTATACACAAGCCCTCACGCGCCACCTCATCGACGGCGCACTGGCGCGCGGATTGACGCTCCACGGACCAGGCCTGGCAGCGCCGAAGACGCCGAGTACCGCCATTCTGTGCGCTGACGCGCATGGGGCAGAATCCGCGCTCCGCGAGCGAGGGATCATCGGATCGGCACGCGGACCGGCCATTCGCCTCGCGCCGCATTGCTACAACACCACCGCCGAAATCGATCATGCGCTTGATGTGCTGACGGAAGTGCTGCGCACATGACCGGCCCTCGTGCCACCTTTGCCACGCGGTTCGGCACGATCATCACGATGATCGGAGTCGCCGTGGGGCTCGGCAATGTGTGGCGATTCCCGTATCTGGTGGGCAAGTTCGGCGGCGCCGCGTTCGTGCTGTTCTATGTACTGGTGGCGGTCTGCGTGGGCGTACCGGCGCTGATTGCGGAATGGACGCTCGGCCGCCAGACGCGGCGAGGGACGCTGGGGGCATTCGAGCGCGGCGGTCTGCCTGGTGGACGTCTGATGGGCGGATTCCTGTTCTGTGTCGTCATCGCCGCGACGGCCTACTACACGAATGTCGTGGGCTGGGTGCTGTACTTCGCGCTCGGATCGCTGATGTCCGCCTTCGGAGTGGATATCCACGCGGCGTCGATTTTACCGCCAGACACGGGCTTTCGCGGTACATCGTTCCTGCTCCAGCTAGCCTGCACCGGAGTCGTGATCCTGACGTGCGCCATCGTGCTGGAACGTGGCCTGCGGTCCGGCATCGAACGCGCGAGCAAGCTCATCATGCCTGCCCTGTATCTGATTCTCGTGATACTGATCGTTCGCTCGGTGACGCTGCCGGGCGCTGGCGAAGGCCTGCGCTGGTACATCGGCAAGTTCGCGTGGAGCGACCTGACGCCAACCGTGATGGTCGCGGCGATGGGTCAGGCGATCTTCTCGCTCTCGCTCGGAGGTACCTTCATGGTCACCTACGGATCATACATGGATGCGGACACGCCACTGCTGAGCAGCGCAGTGTGGACGGTCTTCGGCGACACCGCGGCCGGACTGATGGCTGGTTTCGTGATCTTTCCTGCCGTGTTCGCCTTTGGCCTGTTGCCAGGAAGTGGTCCTGGCTTGCTGTTCGATACGATCCCCAGGGTCTTCGCACAGATGCCCGGCGGTTCGCTGTTCGGCGCGCTGTTCTTCCTCGGACTCTTCGGTGCGGCGTATCTCTCGGACGTGGCGGCGTTCGAAGTCCTGGTCGCCGGGCTGGTGGACAATGCCGGAATGTCACGGAAGCGTGCTGTCCGACTGATGGCGGCGGTGGTGGGCGTGGTGGCCTTGATCCCGATGCTCAACCTAAAGATCTTCGTGCTGTGGGACCTGACCTTTGGGTCCGGTATGCAGGCGTTCGGTGCGCTGGTCACCGTCGTGACTGCCGGCTGGTTCATGACGCGTGGTGCGTTGCTCCAGCAGTTGGAAGGGACCGGGCGCTCACGCGGCGCACTGATCCTGTGCATCCGGTTTCTGATTCCGCTCGCGATGCTTGCAGTGGCACTCTGGTGGCTGCTGACAGATGTCCTTGGATTGGTTGGCGCCGTGTAGTGCACTGCAGCGCGTGCTGTTCGCCGTTCACTTCTTCTGCACGGGTTTCTCATGTCGATCGATCTCACGCAATTCGTGGAACACCGTGACGGAATCTCCGTGATTCGAAGCGGGCAGACCGTACGCTCGTGGAACGGAATTCAGTATCAGGCCGGCCTGTCGGGCAAGAATACCAACGCGAAGCAGTTGTCGATGAACATTGCCACCGTGCCACCGGGCGCGGTTGCCTTCTCGCATGTCCATGTGGACTTCGAGGTCATGCTGTACATCCTGCAGGGACACGTGCGGCACGAGTATGGCCATCTGC
Organism: Gemmatimonadaceae bacterium; assembly: GCA_031423355.1. GTDB lineage: Bacteria > Gemmatimonadota > Gemmatimonadetes > Gemmatimonadales > Gemmatimonadaceae > JACMLX01. The sequence goes on from JANPFJ010000246.1 coordinate 4,985, forward strand.
TGAAGCAGTCGATC
>JANPFJ010000247.1:0-7919 GCA_031423355.1 Gemmatimonadaceae bacterium
CGATGTGGCTGTCGATCGTGCGGCTCTCGACGTCGTCGTTGTAGCCCCAGACTTCGCGCAGCAGATCACGCCGGGACACCGCTTCGCCCTGCCGACGCACCAGCGCGAGGAGCAGATCGTACTCGCGCGGTCGCAGTTCGATCAGTGCACCGCAGTGCCGAACCTCGCGCGTGCCAATCGAGAGCTCGATGCCGGCGAACGATTCGATCTGTGCGGAATGGTGTGGCTCGACACGTGCCACCACGCGTCGTCGCGCGAGTGCCTCGACACGCGCCAGGAGTTCCGCGACGCTGAACGGCTTCGTGACGTAGTCGTCGCCGCCGGTTCGGAACCCGCGTACCTTGTCCACGTCATCGCCTCGCGCGGACAGAATCAGGACGGGGGTGTCGAATCCTTCGATGCGCATCGTGCGCAGCACCTGCAAGCCATCCAGCTTCGGCAGCATCAGGTCGAGGATGACCACGTCGGGCTGCCACATGCGCACGCGGTCCAGCCCTTCGATCCCGTCACCTGCGATCCGCACGTCGAACCCTTCGGAGAGGAGCGCCGTACGCACCCCCTGAGCGATCGAGTTGTTGTCTTCGACGATCAGCACACGGGTCATGTTCAGCCCCCGCCGTTGGGTACGATCAGGGCCTTCACGACCGCACGGGTCGCCACCGCAGCCAGCGCTTCGTTCGCCTGAGCAAGTGAGAAGCGGGCCGAGATTCCCTCTTCCCATGGCAGGGCGCGCCCCTGTTCCGCCAGCACCTGCAGTGCACGATGGAAGTGCGAGTAATCGCACCCCCAGCACCCGACGAGTTCTGCGTGCTTGCGATTCAGCTGATGATGCGGATTGAAATCGGTGGGGCCGCCATCGGTGTATTGACCGGCCACCAGCACACGTCCGCCGTCGCGCACCAGGTCGAGCCCCTGTGTGACCGCTGCGGGTACACCGGCCGCTTCGATCACAATGTCCACACCGCGGCCACCGGTCAGTGCACGCACTGCCATCATGCGATCTTCCGGCGGCAGGTCGAGGCTGATCGTGTGCGTCGCGCCCATGCGCAGCGCGAAATCAAGGCGCGAATCTGGCCCGCCGATAGCGATGACGGGATAGGCGCCGCTCAGGCCCGCCAGCGCAATCGCCGCCTGCCCGACCGGCCCGACGCCGAGAACGACGACCGAACTGCCAAGGCGCACCCCGGCGCGCTCGACGGCGTGTGCGGCGGTGACCAAGCCGCAGCCGCCGGCGATGAAGCGTATCGGGTCCACACCCTCCGGAATGCGCAGCAGTTTCACGCCAGGCTTCATCCAGATCTGCTCGGCCCACCCACCAAGCGGACCGTCGGCCACGCCGTACGTGATGCCATACACTTTGCGGTGGGCGCACCGTGTGGTCTGCTTGGTCACGAGGCATTCGTAACATGCGCCACAGGTTTCGTGCACATCGAGGAAGGTGACCAGATCGCCTTCACGGAAGGGCTGTCCCTCGATGTCGGTGACCGTGCCTCGCAGGGCCTCGATATGTCCGACTGAGACATGTCCGGGAATGATCGGGTAGGGAACACCCGACAGCCGACCTGCGTGCAGGTGGACGTCGGTGCCGCACACTTCCGAGTACAGCGTGCGCAGCATCGCAGCACCCGGCGCGAGCGCTGGCAACGGCACGTCGCGGAGTTCGATTGGCGCGCGTGGTGCCACCATCACTGCGGCGCGGATACTGGTCACAGGCGGTCCTGGTCCGAGTCGAGACGGGTGAGCCTTGCCGCCACTCCGACGTGACGGCCGCTGCGATGGAATCTGCTGCAGTCCACGTCGACGCGCCCTGCCTGAGGCCAACGGGGTCTCAGGGTCGACGCGCGAATTCACAGGATTCTGACACTTCGGCAGCGCTGGGCATCGCGTGCGTCGGCAGCCTACGTCGTCAGCCCACGCTCGACAAAGACCTTCAGGCCACGCTCGAAGATCTCGCGCCAGCCATCGCCGAGTGACGTCGCAGATCTGGTCCCGACGTTGCCAACCACCGCGTCGGTGAGCTCGAGGACTGTGTGCGGTCCCTGAGCGCGAAGCGACAGCCGCAGCAGTGACTGCGCCGGTCCGCCGAAGGCCGGTGACAGCTGGCCGACCAGATCGATCGATTCACCGGGGGTGATGCCATACACGGTGTACCAGGTCACACCACCGCCACGGGAGCCCTCTTCGAAAAGTCGGCCGCCGAGTCGTGGTTCGAACTGCATCTGCTGGGGATCGACCGCGACGAGAAAGTCGCGTGGCCACCAGGCCCCGACATCTTCGGTGAGCGCCGCCCAGACGCGATCGACCGACGCGTCGATCGCGATGTCCATCGTCACCGTGAGCACACCCGCGGTCGTGTGCGGAGTGGCGGAGGTGCGCGGCTCAGTCATGTGGAGGTTTCCGGAGGCAAATGGTGATGACTCGATCTGGTCCTTCAGTCGAACGAGCGGTGCCGCCCAGAGCGACTCGTAGGGCCGCACCCACCGCTCGTACATCTCCTGCAGCGGGATCGGATTGAGGTGATTCCATCGTTCGCGGCCATCCCGCCGGACGATCACCAGCTCGGCGCTGACGAGGACGTCCAGGTGCTTCATGATGGCGAACCGCGTCAGCGGAAACGCCGCGGCGAGCTCCCCGGTCGTCCTGGGGGCCGCCCTCAGCAGATCGAGGATGGCGCGACGGGTCGCGTCTGAGAGGGCCCGCCACACCCGTTCGAGCGGATCGGACGGGTGCATAGGCGGGGAACGGCGAAACATGTGACTAGACAGTAACATGTTTCGCCGTGCGCTGGAAGATCTGAACAACCAGACCCACGCGAGAGCCCGCATTCTCCGCAGTCAACTCGACCACGCGGCTGTGGTTGCCGCTGGACAGCATGCGGGTAACACACCGCGCGAAGGCGGCTATGGATGCTGTCGTGCCTGCGGATCGAACCGCCTGCGACGCGTCAGTCGCGCACGCCGAGCCACTCGCGTACGCGGCTCGCGATCCGTTCGGCCGATGGCGGATCGAAGTTCGAGAGGATGATGAGGTCGTACTCTCCGGGCAGATCGCCTTCGATGATGGCATTCACGCCCGGCGACCCGCCCGCGATCCCGATGCCTGGCGGCGGACCTGCGGCAATCTTCTGGCCGCGCAGTGCCGCGAGGAATCGCTTCAGGTCGCCGAGTGTCGTGTATCCGCCACCAGCGGAAGTACCACGACCTGGAAGGATGCCGGTGTTGTCGCTCAGTGGTGCGCTGGCTGTCGCACCGGGTCCGCCATGTGTGTAGCCGATCGCCGTCCGTGCAGGGAGCGAGTCATTGACGAAGTGCCCGCTGCGCGTCATCCCGGCCGGCGCGTAGATGTGCGTCTGGATGTAGGCGTAGTAGTCCTCACCCGAGACGCGTTCGATGAGCCCGCCGAGGACCACGAATCCCGCATTCGAGTACTGATTGCGTGAACCGGGGGTGAACGCGAGCGGTGTGTTCGCGATGGCGGCGAGAACCTGTCGGTTGTGGCGGATCTGGCCTGGCGTGGCGAGGCCCGCCAGGGCGAAGATGTTGCCGGTGATGCCCGACGTGTGCTCGAGGATCTGGCGCAGCGTCACCTTGCGCGCGACGTCGGCGTTCGGATAGTCGGGCCATGCCTTCGCCAGCGACGAATCCAGCTGCAGCTTCCCGGTGGCTGCCAGTTGCTGGATCGCGATCGTGGTGAAGATCTTGTTGATCGAACCGATGTTGAACCCGGTTTCGAGGGTGTTCGGCGTGTGCCGGGTGCGTTCTGCCTCGCCATAGGCGCGTTCGAAGACTGCGGCGCCGCGCTTGGAGAGTGAGACAACGCCGGAGAACTGGCCGGCTTTGGCGAGACTATCGGTCAGGGCGCGCAATCGTGCAATCAACTCGCTGCGAGCAAGCGCCTTTCCCGGTAGCGCCGCGCCGGCTGGTGCCGGATCGGCATGCACCGCGACCGGCTGCAGCCCAAAGGTCTCGGCGATCCCATTCGCGTTCAGTTCCAGCTCGAGCCGCACCTGCACGCCGGTCTTCCGTTCGCGGAGCATTGCTTCGAGTGCGTTTTCGTCGCTCCGGACAACGCCATCGATTGCGAAGCCGCCGGTGCGTCGTGCGAGGCCGAGTTGCCGGTTGGTGCGCACCACCAGATCACCTTCCGGATCGTAGCGGGTGAGCCACGCCTTGATGCCTGCTGAATCGGCAGCGTCCATGGCGGCGAGGTAGGCGCGTACAGCGTCGGCGGCACGACCGGGAGGGAGCGTGGGCGTCGTCGTCGCCTGTGCCGTGAGTCGAACCGGCAGCGCCCCAGCGACGATCACGCTGCAGATGAGACCAAAAATGCGATGGGGCACGTGTGGAGCCTCGGACTGGCGACGGGAGCGGTGCGAAAATGGCGGATGGGAAAGATGCGCGGGTGCGAGTCTCCGGATGAACCGGGATCGCACCCGCGCCAAAGCCGTATCATTTGAGCAGCAGCGACGTGCGGGTAGCGCGCCGTTGCTGGACTACAGTCGCGCCTTCTTCGTCGTGATCCTGATGACCCCATTCGCCGCGCGCGGATCGCTGTACTGCGCCGTCGCGGCCGCGCCCTTCACGATGTCCACGCTCACGATCTGATCGGGCGCAAGGCTGTTGGCGATGGCTGGATCCGTGATCACTCCGTCGACGATCATCAAGCCGGTGAAGCCGGTGCGTGTCGGACCAGCAGGCGCGGATGCCGGGCCCGATTGCAACAATCCATCAATCATGCGCAGGCCCGTGGCCGCCACCCGTGGCTTGCTCCCGTCTGTGCGCATCACGATCGTATCGGCGACCAGAGTCACCGTGTCGCCGGGAGTCACGAAGGTAGCCGTCGCGGGAAATCCGGTGCGGACATACTCAATGCGAGTAGCGGCCGTCGAGTCGCCGGGCCGTGCACCCGTGCGCGTCACGATGCGCACTTCGCCGCCGCTCTGCCTGCCCTTCTGCAGCACGTTCACACTTGCGATACGATCAGCGGCCAGCCTCTCTGCGTCTGCCCTGGTCGCTGCCTGGCCATCGATGAAGTATTCGACCTTGGCGGTATCAATCATCGCCACCCGCCCCGCCGCCGCCGTCGCGCTCGACGCCGTCATGTTGTCCATCTCCTCCGACGTCGGCAGCTTCGCTTCGCATGCCGCCAGCAGGGCGAGCGATGCGAATGCGCCGGTGGCGAGCAGGCGGACGAGGGGATACTTCAATCGCTTCGGGGTCATGGCAACGAGTCTCCGTTCAAGATGAGATGGGGAGCAGGAAAAGGCCGGCAGTGCCGCACCGAACCCGGTGCGATGATCGGTGAGGTCGATCAGGAGCGTGCCGTAATCGCGGGCATTCGCACCGCGCTGCAACACGCGGCGATCACAATCCAGTTCAATCGCCAGGCGCAGTCGACTGGCCATCCACCAGACCGCCGGATGCCAGGGCAGCAGAATCACCGCCACGTGTGCCGCGGCCAGCAGCAACGGATCGTGCTGACGCACATGCTCCAGCTCGTGATCGAGGACGAGCTGTTGTTCGCGATCATCGCGCGAGAGCAGCCACTGTGGAACGACGATCTCTGCGCTGGTGACACCGATCACGGCGGGGCCGGTGTCCTGCGCAATGCGCACCGTGGTGCCGTGCACGATGCCGAGCGGCCACTGGGTGCGGCGCCGCTGGTACCGCATGTGTACCGCAACAAATGCCATCAGCAGCGCAAGACTCGCAATCGCCCAGACAGCCAGCAATCCGCGTTCGACGCCGTCCGGGATCACGCGGTGCCACGCTGACCAGGCCGACTGCACCTGCTCGCCCATCAGTGATGTTGCGGCCGACCAGCGCTCGCGAGCCAGCGTGAACAGATCCCCTGATCGATACGCCGGCAGCTGGTCAGTCGCTGCCGCGGTCGTGGACCATGCACGATTGCGCGCTCCGTTCGTCGCGGACTGCATCGGAGCCATCGCGCCGAGCGCAAGCGTCAGACCCATCGCCGCCGCCCAGACCCATCGCGTCGGCCGACGTGCAATCCGGAATGCGGCTTCGGCACCATGCGCCGCCACCGCCAGCAGGGCACCGAGCAGCAGCAGCTGCGCCAGCCACCACGCGATCATGGCGCATCACCCAGGCGGTCGGCCAGCAGGCGACGCATCCGTTCCAGCTCGGTGCGGCTGAGCTTTTCGTCCGCGACGAAGTGTGCAAATAGTCTTTCCGCCGATCCGTGGAAGATCGACTCACGGACCCGGGCGAGCGCGCTGTCACCCGCCTTCTCCGCGGCCACGAGTGCGCGATAGCGGTACGCGCGCCCTTCGGCTTCGTGGGTGACGTAGCCCTTTTCCTCGAGGGTCTGGAGTGCCGAGAGGACCGTGGTGTAGGCGAGCGGTTCCTCGAGCGCATCCTTGACCTCGGCCACCGTTGCACCGCCGGTGCGCCAGAGGATGCTCATGACGGCCAGTTCGCGGGGGGGGAAGTAGAGCGGATCGTCCATGGTGGCACCTTGGCTACGGGTTCTTCCGTAGTATGGAGGCCGAGGATTCGTTTGTCAACTGGTTTTGCAGTAGTCGTCGGTTTTGGCGGCGTGTGAGCTCTTCGGCTGCTGGGGTGCTGGGAGCGATGACGCTTGGTCTTGAGGCCGCTTCGGTGGCATCGCGCGATCGAGCGCGATGATGGTGACGGCGGGAGCAGGCGCAGCGGCCGCAGTGACGCCAACGGCAACTGCAACACTGTTCACGCGGGGATCGCGGGGGACGCGGAGCAGCGCGGAGAGGAGTGTGGGACAGTTGGACGGTGCAGCGATGTGGTCACCGCTATCACTGCTCGCTGTTCGCACAGCCACTGCTGTTGCTCGCCTCCCGCGCCCTCCGCGGTCTCCGCGTGAACAGAGTTGCAGTGGTCGCTCGCGGGGCCAGTGCCGATCCGCAGCGCTGATCTCGGGCTTCGTGACACATCGCCGGAATTCAGAGCATAGCGCGAAAAACATTTACACATCGGCGTGGATCATGACGGCCGGGCGCTGGTACTGACGCGCACATGTGCCGGCATGTTGCACTGGTGTCACTATGGCCGCGGGCCCGGTACCCACGGTGGTTCTCCCTGACCCAGGAGTATTCAACGATGCAGCGATCCCTCTTGCTTCCAGTCACCGCAATTCCGAGTGACGCACGTACCGATGTTGTGCGGCATGTGACGACAGGTCTGTTTGCGATGGCTGTCATGGTCGCACTCTCGGCGTGTGCCACCGTGCGCCAGGACGAAGTGGGCGTCAAGCGAACGATGGGTCGCGTGTCGCAGAAGTCGTCGCCACCCGGCGGTCAACTCATCTTCCCGGGCTTCACGTCGGTGATCCGGGTGCCGGCACGCACGGTCAATCGCGAAGTACGCCTCGATCTGCCGACCAAGGAAGGTTTGAACGTTGCGGCCGACGTGTCGATTCTCTATCGCATCAAGCCGGAGCAGGCGCCGAAAATTCTCGAGACCGCCGGCCTGGCCTACGAGGACGTACTCATTCTGCCCGTCTTTCGCTCGGCGGCGGCCGATGTGTCGGCGCGTTTCATGGCCAAGGACCTGCACTCAGGTGAGCGTGCCGTGATCGAGAAGGCCATTCTGCAGCAGATGTCGCTGACGCTGGATGCGCGCGGCTTCGTCGTCGAGAACGTGCTGATGAAGAGCATCCGTCTCCCCCAGGGGCTGGCTGACGCGGTGGAACAGAAGCTCGAAGCTGAGCAGCGGGCGGAGCAGATGCGATTCGTGCTCGAGCGCGAGAAGCAGGAAGCGCAGCGGAAGCGGCTGGAAGCGGAGGGCGTGCGGGATGCGCAACAGATCATCAATGCCGGCCTGACACCGGCGGTGATCAGTTTCCAGAGAATTCAGGCCTTCCGCGAGCTGGCGCAGTCGCCGAATGCGAAGCTGATCGTGACGGATGGTCGTTCGCCTTTTCTG
>JANPFJ010000248.1:0-54769 GCA_031423355.1 Gemmatimonadaceae bacterium
GAGTGGCTGGCGCACACCTTCGCGAGTTCATGAATCGCGATGATGAAGGCCGTCGTATCGAAGCCGGCTCCGCCAAGCTCTTCCGACCAGGGAATACCGAGCAGGCCGAGGTCGGCCATCTTCGCCACGTTCTCCCACGGACACGACGACTCGGCGTCGTGCAGGCTCGCGACCGGCTTGACGTGGTCATTCGCGAACGCGCGCACCATTTCGCGAACCAGAAGGTGCTGCTCGTTGAAGTACAGTGAATCGTCCATATCTCAATATCGGGTGTTGGGGGGCAGCCACCTGCGGGCGCCCGTAGACGGCGAAACGTACTGTGATGAAAGGCCTGGCGAAGGACCGGAGTTTCAGGCATACGTTGCCGGTGACCTTCCGGGAGACTGACGCCCGAGGGCCTGCAGACGTCTCAGCGGCGGTGGGCCCGGATGACGTCCAGAAACGACTCCGCGTATCGCTCCAGCTTGACTGGCCCGACACCTGGGAGTGACGACATTGCCGCGGGAGTCAGTGGGCGTCGCGACGCAAACGCCGCCAGTGTCGCATCGGGAAAGACCACGTAGTGCGGCACCTTCTGCTTCCCCGCCAGTGCCGCCCGACACGCCTTCAGCGCATTGAACAGGTCCGTGTCGGCTTCGGTGACCGCCCCGCCCTTCTCCTTGCCCTTGCGTTGCGTATCCCGCCGAGCGTTCGGATCGCGCGGTGCCCGTTCGCGCGGTGCCCGTTCGCGCGGCCCGGCGCTTTGGCCGAAGGCCCCACGGATGGCAGGCGCGGCGCGGCGTTCACCCAGACAGTTGTCACACGCGCCGCACTGTGCCTTCGCCGCCGGATCGCCGAACCACTGCAGCAACGCCTGCCGTCGGCAGGTGGTGGCGTACGCGTAGCGCTGCATGGCGTCGAGCTTGTCGAACTCGCGCTGCCTGCGACGATCCAGCGCGCGCCAGTCGATGGCCACGCGATCAAGCGTTGTGGTGGCATCGATCAGGCGAAGCCCGCCGCCGACACGTTCGACCACCACAAACTGACGCGACTCGAGCGCCTCCAGCATCGGGAAGGCGCCGACGAAGCCACCGAAGCCCGGCGGCAACCCGTCGAGATCGATCACGGCTCCCCGCGAGAGCTGTTCACGAGCGACACGCCAGCAGGCCCGCAACAGCTCACGCTCCATCTCGGAACCCTCTCCGAGTTCGTCGCGAATCCGTTCGGGCGTGGCGAGCAGGCGCAGCGACACGAGCCCCGCGGATTCCGGATCCCATCGCAGCACGCCCGCGTCTGCGAGTACGCGCAGCGCCGACTCGACCGCCTTCACCGAGGTCTTGCCACCAATCGCACCCGCCAGTTCCTCAGCCGTTGCCGACACCACGCCCCCGCGATCCGCTTCACGCTGACAGCGTCGATGCACCGACTCGATCAGGGCACGATCCGGCAGCGCGGACTTGATGAAAAACTCGTGGGTGAACCGATCCGGGAACGCGTGCAGGAGCACGCAGCGGCTTGGCTGCCCGTCGCGGCCGGCGCGGCCGGCCTCCTGATAGTACGCCTCGAGTGTGCCCGGCATGGCGTAGTGAATCACGAGTCGGACGTTGGACTTGTCGACACCCATCCCGAAGCTGTTCGTCGCGACGATCACGCGCGTCCGTTCGGCCATGAAGTAGTCCTGCACCCGTCGGCGGCGTTCGTCATCGAGGCCGGCGTGATAGGCGCTCGCGGGCACCCCGTTGTCGTCGAGGAACTGCGCCATGCGTTCGACCGTCTTGCGGGTCGACGCATAAACGATTCCCGTACCATCCTCGAGCTGCCGCAGCAGGTCGAGCACGACGGCGTCCTTTTCACGATCGCCCTTCGCGGCGATCACCTGGTATGACAGATTCGGCCGATCGAACCCGGTGACGATGATCTCGGGGTCCTGCAGATCGAGAATTCGCGCGATATCCTCGCGCACGACCGGTGTGGCCGTGGCGGTGAGTGCGATCGTTGGCGGATTACCCAGCCGCTGCCGTACCTCGCCCACACGGCGGTAGCTGGGCCGGAAATCGTGCCCCCATTCGCTGATGCAGTGCGCCTCGTCGATCGCCAGCAGCGCCACGCCGATCGCCTTCAGCCGCTCTGCCGTGGCCCCGACATCGAATCGTTCCGGCGCGACGTACAGCATCTGAATCTCGCCACGCTGCGCGCGGACCAGTCGGTCGCTGACTTCTGCGCTTGTCAACGTGCTGTTGATGAACGCGGCCTCTATCCCACGGCGCTCCAGCGCGTCCACCTGATCCTTCATCAGCGAGATCAGCGGTGAAACGACCACCGTGAGGCCGCGCGTGATGAGCGCTGGTACCTGATAGCAGAGCGACTTGCCGCCGCCGGTCGGAAGGACGACGAGCGTGTCTCGTCCGGCCAGCACACTGATGATGGCGCGCTCCTGCCCGGGCCGGAAGGCGCCGTAGCCGAAGCGCGACAGCAAGACGGCGCGCGCATCGTCGAGCGTGGGGGAGATCAACATGCCGGACGCCGGCTGGACGGGAAAAGAACTGCCGAGAGTGTACCGTCCAGCTTCGTGACCAACGTCAGGGCTGCGTCATCGCAGCCTGCGTACAAATGCACCCGTGATCTCAGGCGATGAAGCCGGCCTTCGACGCCTGCTGGGATTCCCATCGCGCCTTGAGACGCGCGCGACGGCGCTCCATTTCGGCCAGGGCATCCGGCATGGCCATCACAACCGCTTCGATGTTCGCGCACACGGTCGGGCCCATCTTCCCCCGGAGCTCGGTGAGGTACGGCTGCACCTTGGCGAAGGTTCCGATGATTTCGCCGTGCGCCGCGATGAATGCGGCCTGATCAATCGCCCCATGCACCACCATCGATGCGGCCATGTCCCAGTAACCGATCACCATGCGCATCCACGAGTTCTTCTCGCCGAGCTGCTCTTTCATGTACTCGTCGAACGTGGCCGGATGAAACTCGAGCAGGTACCAGTCACGCGCCTTCCGGAGCACCGGCTCGCGACGCATGTCAAACAACTGGAGATTGAGTTGAGCGGATTCGAACGGTGTTGGCATGATGTGGCGGCAGTAAAGGAAACAGTCGACGAACGATGAATCAGACGGCGCGAGCGAAATGTCCGCGCGTGAAACTCTGGCCGAGCAATCCGCGGACGCGATCCGTGCTGACGCGATCGCCCGCCTCGAGTTCATCGATCATCGCGCGGTACCCCGCCACGACCTCGGCGATCGGATCACCCGGCACATTGAAGAGCAGGCGAAAGTGCCGGATGCCGCCACGCCAGAGGCGAGGCAGGTACTCCCCTGCCTCGATCGGTCTCGAGTGAAGCAACCGGTTGCGGCACGCACTGTCCGTGGCCACCGGGAAGGTGTAGCCGGCCGGATCCGTGATCGACACATTCGGGTGCTTCTGCACACAAAGGTCACGGCACGTGGTCACGACCCGATCGAACGCCGCCGACAGGACACAGTGCTCGATGGTCATGCCCTCCGGCCGGCCGAACACGACCGCGTCGAAGCGCGCACCGTTCCAGGGCGCACTCACGCTGAGCATCTCCTCAACCGTGTGCTCGACCGACAACGTCAGGCGACTTGCCCCAAGAGCGAAGTATTCCGCTGCAGCGTGCTGATTGAACACATTCAGCGCGTAGTCTCCAATGACGTCCCGACCTTCGGCACCGAGTTCGGCGAGCAGGCCAAGATGCCCCGTCTGGATCGGGAGCATCAGGCCAAGCCACTTGCTGGCGGCCCTGCGGTCCTCCGGACGGACGATCGTCGGGGTACGCAGTCGGAGCGTGACACCGGCCTGCGCCAGTTCCTCCTCCAGTGCGCGGACCTTGGACAACGACGGCGCGGGATGCCGAAGGAATGGATCGAGGACGATTTCACTGGCGCCAGCGCGGGCCGCCGTGATCGCGTCAGCCAGCGAGTACACCTCTGCGGTGAGCGCCGAGGTGACCGCGACATCAGGCTGCGTCGGGACGACGATCGCTTGCGCGATCACTGCCTCGCGCGCCACCAGCCTCGACTTCTCGGACCAGTCGCGCTGAACGAGCAACTGATCGACCACGTCCTGACGCAGCCGGTTGAGTGCGCTCACCGGCAGAAAGAGGTCGGCGCCAAGGCCACTCCGATCGAGTGCGCCGAGCACGAACGGCGTTTCACCGAGACGTCCGAGCTGCTCCCGCAGCATCGTGTCATCCAGCGCGCGTTTGCTGGCTGGTGCAAGGACCGCTTCGCTTCGCGCACTCGCTTCGGTTTCGTCGCAGCGTGCGACGAGCTTCATGGGCCCGCCGGCACTCCCGAAGAGACGAAGGTCGAGGCGATGTCGGCGCTTCTGGATCACCGCCGGAAGGGCTGCAAAGCTCTCACGCGCCTTGGTCAGCAATGCGGCGTGCGACGAACGCACCACCGTCCAGCCGACCGGGATGCGCTGGCGGGTTGCGAGTACTTGCCGCACGCGTCCACCATGCTCTGACACGGTGCGAGCCGCACTGACCGTGAATCCAATCGCCTTCGTCCCACCAGCGTCAGGAGGCTCGAAGCCAACGCCATCACCCGCCTCGATTGCGTGCGTCACCTCGATCGTGACTTCGGTCGCGCTGCTCTCCCGCACGTGGCCGAGTGTCATGCCGTGGTTGTCGGGCTGGTCGCGCGTGATGTAGTCGCGACCGGCACGACCACCATACATGCCGCCGGTGTTGCCTCGACTGTAGATCTGCACCAACGGCTCGGTCTCGATGATCGATGGTGCCGAACGATCACCAGCGGCGAGCCGCGACAGGAAGCTCCGATAGCCCTGTGTCACGGTGGCGACGTACTCGGGCTTCTTTTTCCGCCCCTCGATCTTGAGACAGCCGACACCGGCGTCAGCGATCTCAGCGAGATGATCATGCGCCGCCAGGTCCTTCGCGCTGATCAGGTACCCCCGATCGAGTTCGGCACCGGTGAGGTCGTCATTCAGGACGTAATCCTTGCGACAGCTCTGGGCGCAGGAGCCCCGGTTCGCCGAACGTTCAGAGATCATGCCCGACATGTAGCACTGGCCGCTGTACGAGATGCACAGGGCACCATGTACGAACGTCTCGAGGCCAAGGTCCGGCACTGCAGCGTGAATCGCTCGGATATCCTCGAGCGTATTCTCGCGCGCCAGCACGACCCGTTGGACGCCAAGCTTCTGCATCACCAACGCCCCTGACTCATCGTGCACGGTCATCTGCGTCGAACCGTGGATCTCGAGCTCGGGATAGATCGCCTGAATCAGCCGAACGACACCGATGTCCTGCACGATCGCCGCATCGATGCCCCGATCGATGCACTCACCGAGGTAGGTCAACGCATCGGAGAGCTCCGCCGGCTTGACCAGGACATTGAAGGTCAGATAGACCCGAACCTGGTGTTGATGCGCGAGGCGGCAGGCAGCCTCGAGTTCCTCGAGGGTGAGCTGTGCGCCCTCATCTCGGGCATTGAAGCGCTCCGCGCCCAGATAGACGGCGTTGGCGCCATTGGCGACCGCCGCACGCACTGCGTCGAAGGATCCGGCGGGGGCGAGGAGTTCAGGGATGGCGGCTGGTGATCGCGACATGCCCGCAAGATAGCGACCCACGGCCCCGGCCGGGCCACCAACCGCCCGGTGACGACGCTCTCAGACGCGCGAGCGCGTCCGGACGAATCGGAGAACCAGGGCGACCGCCAGGGTGCCAATCGAGGCCAGCCGGAATGCGTCGCTCTCGCGAAGCACACCGTACCCGAACATTCCCGCGCCGATCAACGTGAGAGCGATCTGCACCCGGATGATGGTCACGGCGTCCGTGACCGATCATGAAAGCGGCGGACGCCCGCGCGGAAGTCATCCGTCGCCCGGGCCTCCACGTTGGCGGATACGCCGACACCGAGACTCTGCGCGAAATCGAGGTCGTCCATCCGGTAGAGCAGTCGTTTCGTCATCCCGATCGCCGTTCGCGACGTGGTCAGCAACGCCTCGATCGTCTGCGCCACTTCTGATGGGAATGCGGCCGTCGGAATGCAGCGGGTGATGAGACCAATCCGCTCCGCCTCACCAGCAGAGATCACTCGTCCAGTCAGCACCAGGTCGGCGGCGCGCTTTTCGCCAACCGCGCGGCGCAGCATCGTCATCACCATCGCCGGTACGAAGCCGCTTCGCACTTCGGGATAGCCAAACTGCGCCGACTCCTCGGCGAGGATGATATCACAGGCGGTTGCAAGGCCTGCACCGCCTGCCATCGCCCGGCCTCGTACAATGGCCACGATCGGTTTCGCCATGTCGCGCATCATCTGGAAGACGCGACTCAACGCGCGGGCGTCCTCGATATGGACGTCTGATCCGGCCTCCAGCGTCGCCTCGATCGCCGAGAGGTCAGCGCCGGCACAGAAATCGTCGCCATCACCTTCCACGATGACGACGCGCACATCGTCGGCCGCCTCGAGTTCGCGCAAGGATTCCACGAGTTCCACCGCGGTCTGGCGATCGAGCGCGTTCTTCTTCTCGGGGCGTGCCAGCGTGATCACGCCCAGTCCGTCGGCGCGAACGGTGCGAATACGTGAACGCGCGATCGAGACCGAGGGTGGCGTGGCGTGTGACATCGGTCAGACCCGTCCGGTGTAGAGGGGCAATCCAAGCGCTTCCGCTTCAGCGCGAGGCACATGAATGATCATGCGCAACATCGCCGTCGAGACGACCTTCCCCTGTGCGTCCGTCTTCAGTGACAACGTGCCACCACCATCGAGTGCGCCGTGGAGCAGGAAGTTGAGCGCCTGCAGGTTCGGCAGCTCGAATCGTTCGACGCGTCCGGAGATCAGCGCACCGTAATGTGCACGGACGCGTTCCGTCGTCAGCTCACGGACCAGCACGGGATACCACGCGGGCTCGAGCGCGATCACGCCGCAGTTCGCCATGTCGCCCTTGTCACCGGAGCGAGTGTGCGCGATGTCGAGCAACTGGACCGCAACGGTGGGCGAACTCATGAGAGCACCTCGACCTGGGTGGTGACGACGCGCTTGTCGATCAGCGCAGGCCAATACGCGATCACTTCTTCGACCTTTGGTCGGCCCCCGGCGAAACCAGTGACGCTCGGTGGGCCATTCAGGACGAGCGGGGCGATCTCACGCGTGAATCGTTCGACACTGGCGCGATCTTCACCCCGTACGCCGATGCGGAATTGCACTTCCGGCGCATCGCGTCCGTCTCCAGCCAGATGACCGTGCGTGGCATTGGCGCCCACGAACTCCGACAACACGTGGTCGAACTTCAGGCCCAGGCGATCGAGTCGTTCGCGGAGGATCCGGTTGGCCAGTTCCGCCTTCTCCATGGCGTCCGGCCAGGAGTACACCAGCGAGCCGACCGCCTTGTACCCGGCGCGATAGGCAATCGACACCTTGAGAAACGGGGTCGATGGCCCGCCCGTGATGCCGTGGACCCGCACACGGTTCTCGCCATCCAGGGCCACTCGAATCGACGTGAAGTCGGCGACGACGTCCGGCGTGATGTACGAGTGAGGATCGCCCATCTCGTATACCAGCTGCTCACTGACGCTCGGCACGCTGACGCGGCCACCGGTATTCGGATGCTTGGTGATCACGAACGTGCCGTCCGCTTCGACTTCGGCGATCGGGTAACCGACATTCGCGAGATCCGGGATGTTGCGCCAGTCGTGGAGGCAGTTCCCGCCGGACGATTGGGCGCCGCATTCCAGGATGTGACCGGCGACGATACCGGCCGCGAGTTCGTTCCACGCATCGGCGGCCCAGCCGAACTCATGCCGGAGTGGGGCCATCGTGAGCGCCGTATCGGTTGAACGCCCGGTCACGACAATCTGCGCACCCTGCTGGAGTGCCTGCACGATCGGTGTCGAGCCGATGTAGGCGTTCGCGGAGAGGACACGGCTGCGGACCGTCGACAGCGGAGCGCCCGTGTCCATGTTCTTCAGCTCGTGTCCCGCGGCGAGCAGTTCGTCGAGACGCGGGAGCAAGTCGTCACCGGTCACGACGCCGATCTTCACTTGCCCGCCGTGACCCGCCCTGGCGATGGCGGCCAGCAGTGCGTGTGCACAGGCGACAGGATTCACCCCGCCGGCGTTCGCAATGACCTTCACCCCGCGATCGACGATGCCGGGCAGGACGCTCTCGATTGCGCCAATGAAGTCACGCGCATATCCCATCGCCGGATCACGTTCCTTCTGCTTCTGCAGAATGGACATCGTGACCTCGGCGAGATAGTCGAGCATGAGATAGTCGATCGGGCCGCCGTCCACCTGCTGTCGCGGGGCATCGAGCGAATCGCCCCAGAAGCCCTGGCCACTGGCAACGCGTACAGTGCGTGTCATCTATGTCTCCAGGCGTGAGCAGGTCACGCCATCTCCAGCGGTTGCGGCGGGAGCACGAACGCTCCCAGATGAGGGCCCGGATTGCGCCGCACGGCACGGAGTGCGAGTGCGAGCAACGAGCGTGTGTCTTCGGGATACACGATGGCGTCGGCAAAGCCACGCGCGGCGGCGTACCGGGCATCCAGCTGCTGCTCATAGTCCTCGCGCATCGACGCGATCGACTGCTGCAGTTCATCGGACGGCGTCGCGCCGACCTTCTTCAACGCGTCGAGGGTTGGCCCGTGCACCGCCGAAATCGCACTCTCGCCTTCCATCACCGCCATGCGCCCCGTCGGCCAGCTGAGGATCAGATCGGGATCGAATCCCTGGGCGGCCATCGCGTAATAGCCCGCCCCTGAGGCATGGTTCACTGTCAGGACCAGCTTCGGAACACGCGCCGTGGCCATCGCTTCCACCCAGCGGGCGCCCGCTCGGATGATGCCATCGTGTTCGGCCTCCGGCCCGACCATGAAACCGGAAACGTCCTGCACGAAGAGCAACGGAATCCCCTGCCGGTCGCAGCGGTCGATGAAGAATGCGACTTTCTCCGCGCTCTCTGCGTAGATGATGCCGCCAAACCGCGGCTTCTCTCCGGCGCGCCCCTTGATCAGTCCACGCTGGTTACTGATCACGCCAACGGCGATGCCATCGATGCGCGCATCGGCACAGATGACCTCTTTCGCCAGGTCGGCCTGAAACGGCAGCAACGATCCGCCATCGACAACCGCTTCCAGCACATGGAACATGTCGTAGGACATGCGATGGTCGGACGGGAGCACGTCATACAAGGTCTCCGGTGCGCGCGACGGAGCGATGGCAGCGACATCGGCATTCCGCGCGTCATGCCGGGCGCCGGGCAACCGGTGTATCATGTCGCGAAGCATGCGCAGGCAGTGCGGATCGTCATCAGCGGTGTAGTGCGCTACGCCGCTGACTGCGGTGTGCGTGCTGGCGCCGCCGAGTGTTTCGCCGTCAATCGTCTGTCCCGTCGCACCCTTCACCAGATTCGGGCCACCAAGCCCCATGAAGGACGTGCCCTTCACCATGACGATGACGTCGCTCAACGCCGGGAGGTACGCTCCGCCTGCGATGCACGGACCCATGACGGCAGACAGCTGCGGAATGCGCAGGTAGCGCCGCATGACGGAGTTGTAGTAGAAGATGCGCGCCGCACCATACTGGCCGGGGAACACGCCTCCCTGATACGGCAGGTTCACCCCGGCGCTGTCGACCAGATACACAATCGGAATCCGGCAGCGCATCGCCAGTTCCTGCGCACGCAGAATCTTCCTGATCGTCTCTGGCCACCACGAACCGGCCTTGACGGTCGCGTCATTGGCGACGATGACGACCTCGCGGTCATGCACGATGCCGAGCACCGTGATCACGCCAGCCGCTGGTGCCTGCCCGTCGTACTGGTCATACGCGACCAGCAAGCCAAGCTCGAGCACGGGCGCACCGGGATCACACAAGGCCGTGACCCGTTCGCGCGCAGTCAGCTTCCCGCGCGCATGCTCCTTCGCCGCACGGTCCGCTCCACCGCCTTCACGTATTCGTGCCTCGACCTCGCGTACGTCATCGCTGAGTTGCCGCAGGCGCGTCATCACGACGGCTGCGACTCCTTCTCCGCGAACCAGGTGCGAATGAAGGCCACCAGATCGGAGGTGCTGGTTCCGGGTCCGAACAGCTGTCCCACTCCCTGTGCCTTCAGCGATTCCATGTCTTCCTTCGGAATGATTCCGCCGCCGGTGAGGAGGATATCATCACGGCCCTGTTCCTTGAGCAGGGCGAGCACCCGCGGGAAGAGCGTCATGTGTGCGCCACTCAGGATCGAGAGGCCAACGACATCGACGTCCTCCTGAACGGCGGCGGTGGCGATCATCTCTGGCGTCTGGTGGAGGCCGGTATAAATCACTTCCATGCCGGCATCGCGCAGGGCGGCCGCCACGACCTTGGCACCGCGGTCGTGGCCATCAAGCCCAGGTTTCGCTACCAGCACGCGAATCGGTCGGGTCATCGAAAAGAGGTGGTGGGGACGGAAACCAGCTACGGAATTCTAACGGCGGGCTCGCGCACGAGGGAGCAACGGCTTGGACGCCACCAGCAGCATCTCGGCCGAGGTTCGTCGCAGCGGACGATCTTCGAGCCCGTCGTACACCGCCTCGACGATCAGGCCAGCCTCGACGCACAGCTCGGCCAGCCGTGTCGCGGTGTACAAACGGATGCGATGCAGTCGCTGGCCGGCGCCGGTCGGCCCCCGCCAGGTGGACTGAATGGTGATCTCCCCGCTGACCGGGTCGAACGACCGGTCGTGACTCACCGTGCTGCCGTTGCTGGTCTTCCAGCTGTCGCGACCCACCCAGCGCGCCACGACGCCATCGCGACTGCCGCCGTACCAGACGAGCCTGCCCCCCGGCGCGAGCACGCGCGCGAACTCGTGAATGACGCGGGCGTCATCGGCCGCCGTGTCAAAAAACCCAAAACTTGTAAACAGATTCAGGACGGCATCAAATCGGCCGCTGAACGAGGCCGGCAGGGTCCGCATGTCGCCGCGGCGGTACCGCAGGCGCTTGCCGGTGCCACGCGCCTTCGCGATCCGGAGCAGCGGCAACGAATAGTCGACTCCCGTCACATCGAAACCGGCCTCGGCCAGCAGATGCGAATGGCGCCCCTGACCGCATGGACAATCGAGGATCCGAGCCCCAGCAGGCAACTCCAGAATCTCCATCAGTCGCGTGACCTCCCCGCGATTGATGGTTTCGTCGAAGAGCGGCTCGAACTCGAGGAGGTAGCTCTCGTCGAAATACGTCTGCCACCAGGGCGGGTCGGCTTTTCCGGGCATCAGCGGCGTCTCAGAAGCTCTTGCCGAGGAGTACAGCGTTGGCGAAGATCGCGGACAGACCGCGCCATTGGGCGCGAAAGTTCGGGTCACCAGCGAAACCGATCACGCGACCGGCGCCCACCTGCTCCGTCCAGAGATAGGGTGAGCCGGCGACGAGATCCCATGCTTCGGGCCAGAGATAGCCGCTCAGTCGCAGGCGGGGCCTGGCCGCATACCGCAGGACCAGCTCACCCGGCCGAGTGTCCTTCGGCGACGCGAAGAAACGGTCACCATCCAGTAGCACGGGAACCTCGCTCTCGCGCACCCCCGCCAGCAGGGGCGAGAGCGTGTCGGTGACCACCCGGACGATGGCGCCGGGAACGTCAACGCGTACCGGTGCCATCCCGCTCGTGTCGGATTTCGCCTCCTTCTCAGTGCGCATTCGCAGGCGGGAGAGGCCGAGGCGTTCTCCGGCCAGCCAGACGGTCGCGTTTTCGAGGGTCACAAGTACTCCGCCCGCACGGACCCACGCGCTCAGCCGTTCCCTCCCGCCCTCACCCAATGCCCGGTCAAGCGTCGTTCCTCCAGTTGACGGTATCACCAGCACATCGAAGCTGGCGAGCGCCCCTGAGCTCACGGCATCCACACCGATCGACGTGACCGGGTACTTCATCCGCTGATCGAATTGATACCATGCAAATCCGAAGGAGGTGCCGCCGATTGGCGCGCCACCGAGCATCGCGACCCGGGTTGGCACGATCGGAATCACGCTGTTGCTGCCCAGATCCGTGCCTTCGTCGACCATGGCCGACGGCAAGGCGACGATCCGCGCCCCGGTCGCACGCGCAGACGTCTGTACCTGTTGGTGAATAGCGTCGGTGTTCGCCGCGACCCTGAGCAGGAATGCCCCCCGGGGGAAACGCGCCTCACCGATCCGGAACGCTTTCGGTGCCCAATACACCTTCGCACTGTCCGCCAGCATCTTCGCCAGAAACTGGGTCGCGGCTTCGCCACCTGGCTCGAGCGCGTAGGCATATTGCGCCCGCGGGATCGTGCCGGCACGCGGCGACAGCATCGCACGCGTCGTCAGCGTTCCGCCGGTAATCGTCGCTCGCGTGGCAAAGGCGCGCACACGGAATGCGTACGGCAGCGACCAGCCGGTGACGTCGTAAAACTTCGATGGCTGCCCGGTGCGCCGGCCTTCGATTTCGCCGGCGATGAACGACGAATCGAGCACCGCGTCCTGTTCGAGAATGGCCGTCGCAAGCCGTCCCTGCGGCTGTGCCATGTTGACGACATAGGCACCGTTCAGCGTGACGGCAGGCCGTGCCGCTTCCAGATACGGACTGGCGCCGGCCAGAGTCACCGGTCCATCAATCCGTCGTACTTCGATCGAGTTGTCGAGCAGCAGCGCGGCGAGTGAATCGGCCCGGCCATCGAGATCGCGCTCGAACACGACCGATGGTGCGGTGGAGGCGGTCGAAGCGGTCTGGCGGAACGTGACATAGTCGCGCAGCCGTTGGGTCCGACGCCGGGCGGTCGTCAGCAGCGTGGCCCACGCGGCCGTGTAGTGATGCGCCGCGGCATCGCGCAGCGTCATGATCGTTCCGTCGCGTCGACGAACCGCACCACCGTTGCTCGACGCCTGCTCGAAGGTCATGCCGACGGCGCCGGTGAGCAGCGGAAAGCTGATTCCATAGCCGGGATAGAACTCGTCGTACCCTTCGCGGCGGAAGTAACTCCATCCGCGTGCATCGAACGCGGCCCCGATCCCCTTCGCCATGATGTCCCACCACTGCAGGATCACCGGCGGGACATTCTTGTTCACCGGTTCCATCGGCGGCGCAAAATAGTACGTGGAGTTGAACCCCATCTCATGCAGATCCACCGCGACATGCGGCCACCACGAAAAGACGGTGCTGACGCGCGCGCGCGTCTCCGGATGCGACTGGATGAACCAGTCACGATTCAGATCGAAGTAATAGTGACTGGTGCGGGGTCCAGGCCACGCGCCACTGTGGACCAGCGCGGCAGGAGCGGGATTCACCCCTTGCGACCCGCGGGCGCGCCAGGTGTCCTGCGCATGTCGCTCATGTCCGTCGGCGTTCTGGACCGGATCAATGAGCACGACGGTGCTGTCGAGCAGCATGAGTGTTTCGGCATCGGTACCCGCCGCGAGCTGGTAGATGCCCGCGATGGCCGCTTCCGTCCCGGAGGCTTCATTGCCGTGGACCGTGTACCCGAGCCAGACGATGGCGGGCGTCCGCGCAACGAGCGAGTCGATGTCCGCGCCAGATGCGCCTCGAGGGTCTGCGAGTCTCGCGGCGGCGGCCTTGATCTCGGGCAGCCGGCGAAGATTCGCCTCACTGGCGGCAATCACCACCACAACCTCACGGCCCTCGAAGGTGCGCGCCAGCGTATCGACGCGGATCCGTCTGCCGGCCAGCGCGACACGCTCGATGTAGCGCATCAACAGATGATGAGGCGTGAACCGGTCGCCGAGTTCATAACCGAGCACCGACCGTGGCGTCGGGACGGCCGGGTCATAGCTGCCCGACGCGGCGAATGGCTGCTGGGCTCCTGCCGTGGCGCCGGCGAGCAGGAACACTGCGGCCACACCACCGATGTGGCGCAGGTGCCACCTGAATGCGTTCATGACGTCCCGTACCTGACCGAGGTTCCGCCAGCACCCAGACGGGTTGCCGGCACGCACAGCAGACTCAGAAGAAGACGGGTTCGCGGTAGGCACCGAACACATCTTCGAGCGCAGCGCGAATTTCGTAGAGCGTGGCGTAGCACCGGGCACATTCGAGAATCAGCGGCACGAGATTCTGCGAGCCACGCGCTCCGGTGCGCAGTGCGTCAAGGTTTCGCTGCACCGCGTCATTGTCCCGGGTTGCACGCATCTCCGTCATCTGCGCGCGCTGTTCACGCTCCGCGTCCATGCCCACCTTGAGCAACGGAATCGTGATTTCTTCGTTCTCGTTCGTGAACTCGTTCACGCCCACGACGAGCCGTCGCCGTTGCTCGATCTCCCACTGATGCCGCGACGCCGCCTCGGCAATCTTCCGCTGGAACCATCCTTCTTCCAGACCGCGCACCACGCCGCCCTGTTCCTCGATCTGAGCGAAGAGCGATTCCGCTTCGCGTTCCAGCGCATCCGTCAGCGCTTCGACGTAGTACGAGCCACCAAGCGGGTCCATCACGTTGGGCACACCCGTCTCGTACGCCAGGATCTGCTGCGTGCGGAGCGCCACTTGCACCGCCTCTTCCGTCGGGAGGGCGAGTGTTTCATCCATCGAGTTCGTGTGCAATGACTGCGTGCCGCCGAGCACCGCCGCCAGCGCCTGGTAGGCCACGCGCGCCACGTTGTTCATCGGCTGCTGCGCGGTCAGCGTCACGCCGGCCGTCTGTGAATGGAAGCGGAGCATCCAGGACTTCGGATCGCGTGCACCGTACTTCTCTCGCAGCACGCGCGCCCAGATCCGTCGCGCTGCCCGCAGCTTGGCAATTTCCTCGAAGAAATCATTGTGGATGTCGAAGAAGAACGACAACCGAGGCGCGAACGCGTCGACATCGAGTCCCCGCGCGATGCCGCGTTCGACATACGTGAACCCGTCCGCGAGCGTAAACGCCAATTCCTGAGCTGCTGTCGATCCCGCTTCACGGATGTGATATCCGGAGATCGAGATGGTGTTGAACAACGGCGCATGCTGCGCACTCCACTCGAAGCCATCGACGATCAGGCGCAGCGCCGGTTCGATCGGGAAGCACCAGGCGTGCTGCGCCATGTACTCCTTCAGGATGTCGTTCTGCACGGTGCCGCGGATCTTCGAGGCGGGTACGCCCTGCTTCTCCGCCGCCGCGATATAGAAGCAATACAGAATGAGCGCCGGTCCATTGATGGTCATCGACGTCGAGACCTGATCGAGCGGAATCCCGTCGAACAGCGTCTCCATGTCGGCCAGCGACGAGATCGACACACCGGTCTTGCCCACCTCTCCCTCGGATCGGGGATGGTCGGCGTCGTACCCCATCAGCGTGGGAAAGTCGAACGCCACCGACAAGCCGGTCTGTCCCTGCGACAGGAGAAACTTGAATCGCGCATTGGTGTCGCGCGCGGATCCAAAACCGGCGAACTGGCGCATCGTCCAGAGCTTGCCGCGATACCCGGTCGGATGAATGCCGCGGGTGTAGGGCCACACGCCGGGCACCTCGAGCGCCGTCTCGGGATCGGGCCCGTCGAGTGGCGTAAACAGCGGTTCGACCGTAGTGGCGGAGTTGATGTAGTCGATGTCGCGCTTTGCCCCCGTGTCGTATCGGGCGCGCCACTGGGCAACTTCGGTCCGCAGGCGTTCGAGCTCACCCTGCTGTTCACGAACGGTCTCTGAGAGATCGGATACGGATGTCATGTCGGGTGTCCCGCCATCAAGGTTGCGCTGCGCGCCAGAAGCGCATCGGCGATCGCAAACGGTGTTGTCTCCCCGCGCTCGAGACCGGGGAGTGCGTCGTCGATGAAGGCCTGCGTCGCCCGGTCGCTCCACAAGCGACGGCGCAGACGATCCTCGGCAACTTCCACGATCCGCTCACGCATCCGGCTACGGCGACGATCGGCCAGGCCACCGGACTCTTCAAGATACTCGAAGTGTCGGCCGATGGCCGCCAGCAGCTCCGGAATCCCACGCCCGTCGGCTCCGACCGTATTGACGACCGGTGGCACCCATCCCCCAGCCCCGTGGGGATCTGCCGCCGCCTCGCGAGCGGCCCTGGCCGGCGCGAGCGCCTTCTTCGCCGCATCCTGATCCGTCTGCGCGAGTTTTCGCAGATCGACGCCGTGGTGCGCCGGCACCCCGCGCATCGTGTCGCCCATGCGCATGCCGAGCATGAGCTCGATGTCGCCGCGTAACCGATCAGCGCCGGGCCGATCACTCTTGTTGACCACGAACAGATCCGCGATCTCCATGACGCCGGCCTTGAGGGTCTGAATGCTGTCCCCACTTTCGGGCACCAGCACGACCACGCTGGTGTCGGCTGTCCGCGCCACATCCAGCTCACTCTGCCCGACACCCACCGTCTCGATGAGAATGCGATCGAACCCGAACCCATCCAGCACGTCGCAGGTCTCGCGCGTGGCAGCCGCAAGGCCGCCCAACGATCCGCGCGTCGCCATCGATCGGATGTAGACGCCCGGATCGAGCGCGACGCGTTCCATCCTGATCCGGTCACCCAGCAATGCGCCGCCGGTGAATGGGGACGTCGGATCAACGGCGACGACGGCGACGGTCAGTCCGTCGGCCCGGAGCAATTCGACCAGCGACGTCGTGATGGTGCTCTTGCCGGCCCCCGGCGGGCCGGTGATTCCGATACGACGGGCACGCCCCAGTCGCGAGTGGAGCAGTCCGAGCAGCGCATCGAAACCGTCGCGATGGTTCTCGACGATCGAGATGGCGCGAGCCAGCGCGGCGCGATGCCCGGCATCGAACGCGGTCATCAGTTTGTCGATCGTCGGCGGCACGGTCGTCGATTCAGTGCGTGCGGTCATGGCGAACCGGGGGGCGGCAGCTGTTCATCATGTTCATCGTCGATGTCACCAACCACTTCTTCGAGCAGATCTTCCAGCGTCACCAGGCCCAGCACCGGGCCATCCTTCTCGCGCACCAGGGCGAGATGTTGCCGTCCCTGCAACATCGCAAACAACTGGTCGCTGCATTTTCTGTCGAGTGATGCCGTCCCGACGGGTCGCAGCGGCAACGCCTCTTCACCCTCACTGGTCAGCACGTCGCGCACATGCACCATACCGATGACCGTATCGAGCGATTCGCGGTAGACGGGGACGCGGCTATAGCCCGACTGCGCGATCTGTCGCGCTTGCTCGGCATGCGACAGCCGCACATCCAGCGCGAAGATCTGGTCGCGCGGCGTCAGGACGTCTCGCAACGTCTTGTCACCGAAGGCGACCAGGCCCGTGATGATTTCGCGTTCGCCGGGCAGGCTGACGCCTTCTCGCTCTCCCTCACGGAGCAGCACCTCGAGCGCTTCGCGCTCGGAGTCGGCCGGCGTCGAGGACAGCTCCGGACGCATCAGTCGCTGGAGCGCCCGCGCCGGCAGCAGGAAGACACCGAGCAGGAGTTCGACCAGCTGCAACAGCGGCAACAGGAACGGTGTCAGGGCCACCGCCCAGCGCTGCCCGATCGCGCGTGGCACCGCGACGCCTGCGACCAGGACACCGAGTGCAGTCACCACCAGCCACGCGAGCAGGACGACGGGCTGATGGCGCAACGCCAGCGCGAGCGCCGCACCGCCACCGATGACGATCGCGGCAGCGCCAGCCCCTGCCGCCAGCTGCAGACGCTGAGGCTGCTCGAGATACGCTTCGGCGAGATCCGCCCCGCGCAACCGTTGCTCAACCCAGTGCCGCAGCCAGATCCGGCTCGCGGCGCGCACGGCATGCGCAGCCAGCGTCATGGCGGCGACGCCACCGATCACGATCAGCGCAATGGCCAGGGGACCCATCACGACTCCGCGTCCGTATCGGTCGAATCGGCCACCGGGGCCAGTCGCTCGAAATACACCCGCAGGACCTGACGTCGACGTACCTGCTCAACCACGACACGGAACCCGGCAATTTCGAGGCGCTCCCCAGCGCGCGGCACGCGGCCCAGCCGCTCCATGATCAAGCCGCCGACCGTGCCGACTTCCTCACTTTCGATATCGACGCCCAACGTCTCGGACAGCTCGTCGAGCGTCACACGGCCCGTCACCCAGAACTCGCGATTGTCCCGACTCTCGAATTGCCGCTCACTTTCCGCATCATGCTCATCATCAATCTCGCCGACGACTTCTTCGAGAATGTCCTCGATGGTGACGATGCCCGCCGTGCCTCCATACTCATCCATCACGATGGCGATGTGCGTGCGCTGCGACCGGAACTCACGCAGGAGCGCATCAATCGGCTTGGTTGGCGGGATGTAGTACCCGACCCGCATGCGCGTCAGCCATCCGCCGACGGGCTCCGCGTCATCGAGGATGTCCGCGAGCAGGTCCTTCACGTACAGAACACCGATCACATCGTCGATCTTCTCCGTGTAGACGGGCAAGCGCGAGTGCGAGGAGGATCGAAAGCGGTCGATGACCTCGGACCACGGCGTCTCGCGCTCGATGGCGATCAGCTCCACGCGCGGTGTCATGATCTCCTGCACCTGCGTCTCGCCAAGTGAGAACGCGCCCTGCAGCAGCGTGCGCTCCTTCCCGGTCACATCGGCTTCGGCGGCGACGATGTCGAGAAACTGCTCGGTCGCGACATCGTCCGCGTCGGCGTCAATCCGCGCTGTGGGGAACGCAGCGGTCAGGCCACGCTCGGTCTTCTCCATCAGCACCACGACCGGCGTCGAAATCAGCGTCACGAAGGCCGCCCAGCCGGACAGCCAGGCGCTCGGCCCGATCGCGCGTGTGGCGCCGATCGTCCGCGAGAATGTTTCTGCCGCACCGACCAATGCCAGCAACAGGACGAGCGCCGCAATCAACTCAGGTCCATCATCCTGCCAGAGCGGCGGTGCGAAGGCACCCGCAAATAGGAAACAGACGAGACGGGCGCCGCTCAGTGCGCGATGCACACGCTCGCGGTCGCGCACGAGCCAGGCGCGACGCACATCGTCGCTGGTGCCTGCGGTCAAACTGGTCACGAACCCGTCCGCCGCCACGGAGGCACCCGCGGCG
The DNA here is from genome assembly GCA_031423355.1 of Gemmatimonadaceae bacterium. GTDB lineage: Bacteria > Gemmatimonadota > Gemmatimonadetes > Gemmatimonadales > Gemmatimonadaceae > JACMLX01. The sequence continues at coordinate 18,912 of JANPFJ010000248.1, forward strand.
AACATGAAGACGGTGAACAGCAGCCAGAGCATCATATCCCGTCAGACGAGGCCACGACGTACGGCCATGCGCAGGTACTTCTCCTGCGCGCGCCACATCGGTGAATCGACCCGTGAATCGCCCTCCGGATGCTCCAGCCCAAGCGTGTGCAGCGTGCCATGAATCACCAGCCGTGCCATTTCCTCCCGGACCGGCACGCCCCAGGCTTTTGCATTGACACGCGCGACATCGGGACAGATGTACACATCACCCGTGGCCGGCGCGCTCTCGACCGGTCGCGTCAGCTCGAACGTGATGATGTCGGTGGCACCCGCATGGCCAAGTTGTTCCTTGTGCATCTTCGCCATCGCACGCGCCGAGAGAAACGTCACGCTCACCAGCGCATCGGGCACCTGTTCGGCGATGAGCGTCAGGCGAACCAGCGCTTCGACCCGGGCTGCACTGAGGGGGGCGCGGTGCCCGCCAGGGCAACTCGACTCAACGACGATCGCCATCAGCGCCGCGCCGGCGCATGGACGCGGCGCTGTGGAGGTTCAGTTGCCGCTGTCATGTGCATAGGCCCGGATGATGTCGCGCACGAGGCGATGCCGAACGACATCGGCCTCATTGAAATAGTGGAACGCAATGCCTTCGACGCCCGGCAGGATGCGTTCCACCTGCATCAATCCCGACTGCTCACGACTCGGAAGATCAATCTGCGTCTTGTCACCGGTGATGACGATCTTCGAATTCACACCCAGCCGTGTGAGAAACATCTTCATCTGCGCATTCGTGGCATTCTGGGCTTCGTCGAGAATCACGAAGGCGTCACCCAGCGTGCGGCCGCGCATGAAGGCGAGCGGCGCAATCTCGATCACACGCGTCTCGAGTGCCTTGATCACACGCTCAGGCGGCATCATCTCATCGAGCGCGTCGTAGAGCGGTCGCAGGTACGGGTCGACCTTGGCCTGCATGTCGCCCGGGAGGAACCCGAGCGACTCCCCGGCCTCGACCGCTGGTCGCGCCAGCACGATGCGTTTCACGCGCTTTCGCATCAGCGCATCAACAGCGGCGGCGACAGCGAGATACGTCTTGCCGGTACCGGCGGGACCAATGCCGACCACGATATCGTGCTCGGCGATCTTCTGCAGGTATTCAGCCTGCCCTGGCGTCTTGGCCTGGACCACACGCTTCACACCCGGCAGCGCCAACCGGGACGGGTCCATCGGTCCGGCGTCCGTGCCGGTGTCTTCCGACATCCGAAGGACGTCATCGGCAGTGAATGACGCGCGCTGCCGAGCCGCCTCGACCATCCGCTGCGCCGTATGCATGGCACGATCCACCGACTGCGGATCGCCCGCCAAGGTGATCGCTTCCCCCCGCATGCCGACGCGGACACCGTGAATCCGACCGAGCTCGATCAGATTGGCGTCGTTCACGCCGGCCAGGGTGAGAAGATCAGCGCCCTCCGTGGACACTTTCTGGGTCACGAGCGTGGTACCCGTCACGACGGCTCCTTGATCACGATGGCGAGGCCCAACGCACGCAGCTCCTGCTCACTGATGGGGCTCGGCGCACCCTCGAAGAGTGCGCGCGCCGCCGTCGTCTTCGGGAAGGCAATCACATCGCGCAACGATGTGGAACCAGCCAGCAACATTGCAATACGATCGAAGCCAAGTGCAAAACCACCGTGCGGCGGTGCCCCGGAGGCAAGCCCGTCCAGCAGAAATCCGAAACGTCGTTGAATCTCCTCGGCCGGCACCTTGAGGAGCCGGAAGATGGTCTCCTGCACCACCGGATCCGTGATCCGGATCGAACCCGAACCCAGTTCGTTCCCGTTGTAGACGACGTCGTAATGCATGGCGCGGCACTCCCACGGCGCTGATTCCAGCTTGTGGTTGTCCTCCGGATGCGGCGACGTGAACGGGTGATGCGACGGCGTATGCTCCCCGGTTGACGGATCGAACTCAAAGAGCGGGAAGTCAACGATCCAGCAGAACGCATGCGCCGAAGTCGCGAGCTGATCCGGTCGCCGAGTCAGCTCGAGCCTGACCTGCCCCATGGCCGGCAAGGCGGTCGCATCGAGACCGACGCCGGCGAGCAGCAGATCGCCAGTCACTCCGGCAATCGCATCCATCGTCGCCAGGCCGAACGCCTTTGCGCCCTGTCCCTCCCAGCCAGCCTCCCCGCGCTTGGCCCAGAGCAACCCACCCAGGCCGTGCGTCTTGGCGAGCGCGGCCAGCGCATCGATCTCTTTCCGTGACAGGGCGGCCCCCTGTGGGACGCGAATGCCACGCAGCTTGCCGCCGGCCGCGATCCCGGCATGCACGAACTCAGCGGCATCAGGTGCGACGTGGGCGGTCCAGTTCTCCAGCTCGAGTGCGTATCGCAGATCCGGCTTGTCGATGCCAAAGCGCTCCATCGCGTCGGCCCAGCGAAGCCGCGGGAACGGCGTCACGATCTGATGTCCCGCCTCGTGCCAGAGTGCGACGAGGACGCGCTCGATTGTCGCCTGCACGTCCTCTTGTGTGACGAAGGCACATTCGATATCGATCTGCGCGAACTCCGGTTGGCGATCGGCTCGCAAGTCCTCGTCGCGGAAGCAGCGCGCGATCTGGAAGTAGCGATCGAACCCAGCGACCATCAACAGCTGCTTGTAGATCTGCGGTGACTGCGGCAGCGCGTAGAACTCGCCTGGGTGAACGCTGCTCGGCACCAGGTAGTCGCGCGCGCCCTCGGGTGTCGTCTTGGTCAGGATCGGCGTTTCGATCTCGAGGAAACCATGCGACGACAAGGACTGCCGCGCGACCTGCAGCAACCGGTGTCGAAGGATCAGGTTCGCCTGCAGCTCGGGCCGGCGCAGGTCGAGAATCCGATGCTTGAGGCGAAGCTCTTCCGCCGCCAGCTTCTCATCCTTGCCGCGGGCGACCGGGATGGCAGGGGTCCTGGCGGGACCGACGATGCGCAATCCCGTCACCTGCAGTTCGATCGTTCCGGTGCCGAGCTCACGATTGATCATCTCAGGCGGCCGCGCCGCAATCACGCCGTCGACCTCGACTACGGTCTCGGCACCGAGTCGATCCGCGGCAGCGATGATGTCGGCGGGTGTGAAGCGCGGATCAAAGGTCGCCTGAAGCAGCCCTGCGCGATCGCGCAAGTCGAGGAAGACGATCGACCCCAGGGAGCGCGTGCGATGCACCCAACCGCCAAGTGTCACGATCTGGCCAACATGTGCATCGCGCAATTCTCCGCACAGGTGAGTGCGGCGCGCGGTGGCGAACAGGGACGGAACGGTCACGCAACTGACTCCCGGCGCCGAGACAGCGCCGTCACGAGAGAGAGGCCGCACACCGCACCCGCGGTGTCGGCCATCCAGTCGCGCGCATCCATGCGGCGACCAGGGATGAACTGCTGATGCCATTCGTCCGCGGCACCGACGGCCGAGACGAGCAGAATCCACCGGACAACGCCACGCGCAGTGCGGACGCCTGACGCCCACGCCACTGTCGCACCAAGCAATGCGTAGGCCGAAAAATGCACCATCTTGTCGCTGTTGCCGGGTAGATGCGGCGGGGTCGGCCAGGAAGTGGCCGTGAAGATGCCAGCGGCGACGCACAGCGGGGCCAACCAGCGCAACGAGCTGTGCGGTGCCGAGTGGGAGGCTGCCTTGGCAATGGAGCGGCTCAGAATGTCTCCGTCGCCGCGAGGACGAGTGAGACCACCGGATTCGTGTGCATGTGCGGGATGGCGCTCCCGCTTCCGATGCTCAGCAGCAGCTCTCGCTCGAGCACAGTCTTGCCCACAGTGTCGCGTGCTGTCGCGTCGGCCGAGGGCATCGCGAGCTGCACCAGCTCGCGCACGGCCGCGTCCATCGAACGACTCGCAAGCGGAACCTTGACGCGCTCCGGTGTCAGGAGATCGGGAAGCAATTCTCGGTGGTCTCGGGGAAGCTGCAAAACTAGCCCATTCTGCACATTCAGGGTAGCGCGTCCACGGGCAAGACATTGCACGACAAGTGGTTGGACCGACTCACCTCGCGTGACCGGCCGGCGCCCGCGCAGCAAGAGATCCGACAACGGAGCCGGCTGCGTTACCTTGCGGCGTGACCAGACCACAGACCAACCTGCTCGATCTCACACCGGCCGAGGCCCGTGAGGCGATCCTGACCGCGCTGACGGAGCTCGGCCAGCCGGCGTACCGGGCCGACCAGGTTGTGCGCCGACTCTGGATCAATCCGGCGCCGGATTTCGACGCAATGACGGAGCTCCCGATCGCGCTCCGACTGGCACTGGCCGAGCGATTCGTCCTGCCACGACTCTCGCTGGCCGTTCGCCAATCGTCGATCGATGGCACCGAGAAGTTCCTCTTCACCCTCGCCGACGGGCAGAGCATCGAAACGGTGGCCATTCCTGATGGTGACCGGATGACCTTCTGCATCTCGTCCCAGGCCGGGTGTGCGCTGGCCTGCAAGTTCTGCGCGACCGGCATGATGGGCTTTCAGCGGAATCTGGCCGTCCATGAAATCGCCGGCCAGGTGCGTGAGCTGGCGATGCTCACGCCGCCAGTTCGCGCGACGAACATCGTGTTCATGGGGATGGGTGAGCCGCTCATGAACTGGACGGCGGTCAGCCCGACGCTCACGATCCTGAACTCTCCTGACGGACTCGGGATCGGTGCCCGTCACATCACGGTCAGTACCGTCGGGGTGCTGCCCGGCATCGTCGCGCTGGGTGAACGGGTGGAGCAATTTCGCCTCGCGATCTCCATCCATGCGCCGAATGACGCGTTGCGCCAGACGCTGATGCCGGTGAACACCAAGTTCCCGCTCACCGACGTCATTGCGGCGGCGGCGGCGTTCGACCGGCGAGTGACCTTCGAGTACGTCATGCTCGGTGGTGTGAACGACAAACGCGTGCATGCGGATCAGCTCGCGCAGCTGGCGAGGGACTGCCGCGCTTTCGTGAATCTCATTCCGCTGCATCCAGGCGGAGGGCTCGGCTTCGATCCGACGCCGAGAGACAGCATTCACCAGTTCGCGAACTGGATCCGTGACGATGGCGTCGAAGTTGCCATCCGACGCAGCCGCGGCCTCGACATCAGCGCAGCCTGTGGCCAGCTACGGGTTGAGAAGATCGGCCGGCGACGGGAACTGACGGCGCCGTAGGCGCAATCGTCAGGGATGAAACGCTTCGCCGGTCGGGCGGTAGCCGCTCCCGAGCGTCACGGTCAGATCCAGTCCGCGATCGAGCGAATCCTTCCCGCGGTCGATCCGTGCGCCACCGAGTACCCGCGACACTCGCTCAGCCGCCTCAGGCTTGTTCGTGTAGTCGATGATGAGTGTCTCGCTCCGTCGACCGTTCGGGTCGTTTGTCCACGCAACCACGTCGAAACCCCGATCGCGAAGGAGAAACGTGGCACGCTTCGCCAATCCTGTCACCCCGCTCGCATTGAGCACCTCGATCACGATTCGCTGGCCCTGCGGCGCGCTGGTCGTATCGCCCTGCCCAATGCCCGCCGGTCCGTCGGTCGCCGTTCCACGCGTCCACACGAAGGCCGCGACCGCAAGTGACAGTGCGATCGCTGCCGCTGCCAGGATGCGAGCTCGCGTCATCGGACTGCGTTCCACATGGCGACCGTCTCCGGATGCAGTCCCTTCCCTTCACGCAAGGACCATTCGAGCCGCCACTTGACGACCTGCCGGAAAACGCCGGCAAAGTCATCCGGCACCATGTGCGCCAGCCAGGCACGGTCAGCAACCATGAACTTGCGACCGGGCTCGAGGAAATCGGCCATGAAGAGCGCCTGCCCGGTGCGCGACCACCCGGGATTGCCCAGTGTATGCCAACGGATGGCATCGATGACGTCCCGACGCGACTCTCCGATCGACTCGAGGCGGGCAGCACAGGCGGGGCCGTGCAGGATTTCAACCGGAGACGCACTATCGCGCGACCACTCGCGCAGCAGCGGCTCGTCCGCGTCGCGCAGCGCGTCATGCCACAGCCCGGCGTCATGCCAGTCGGCACGCTCCGCATCGTGGACGTCCATGCTCGTCGCCCAGGCATCCAGTAGCGTGGTGACGCGCGCGATATGTTCGCGCCGCTTCGTCGATACAACGGCCCACAGCGGGAGTTCGTGTTCGAGCCGGGTTGGCGTCATGGAATCACTGTGGGAAACGGATCGGCAAGGCAATGGTTGTCGAGCAGCCGCGTCGCACCCACCCGAGCCGCAATGAGGACGTAGTCGGATGCGCGCGAGAGAGCGACCGGTTCGAGCCGGTCCGGATCGACCACGGCCAGGTAGTCGACCGTCACCGCCGACTCCAGCGCGAGGCGGCGGAGTCCCACGTCGCGAAGCGCCGTTGAGTCAGCGATTCCCGCGGTGGTGAAGGCGGCGTGCATCTCGCGAATCGCGCCGGACAGCGCCCGCGCGGCGAGTCGATCGGAATCGCTGAGATACCTGTTCCTGCTGGACAGGGCCAGCCCGTCGGGTTCGCGCACGATGGGTCCGACATCGATCGTCAGCGGGATATCGAGATCGCGGACCATCGCACGTACGAGCGTCGCCTGCTGCAAGTCCTTCTGTCCAAAAACCGCCAGGTCGGGCTGCACCAGGTTGAAGAGCTTTGAGACGACGGTCAGCACACCAGCAAAGTGTCCCGGTCGGATCGCCCCCTCCCATCGGTCGGCGATCGCCTCCGGCACGACTGACACCGCGCGCGCACCTGGATACATCACCTCGACGCTCGGCACGAACGCGATCGCTGTGCCATGAGCCTCCGCCGCAGCCAGATCGGCGGCTTCGGTGCGAGGATACTTCGCCAGATCCTCGGTTGGCGCGAACTGCAGTGGATTGACGAAAATGCTCACGACCACGCATTCGCACTGCGATCTGGCGCGATCGAGCAACGACAGATGCCCGGCATGAAGTGCACCCATGGTCGGCACAAACCCGATCCGTTCGCCACGGCGGCGGGCAGCGGCGATTGCCGCACGCAACGAGGCGACGTCCCTTGTCACCTCCATGTCAGGCGAAGCTCGTCGTGTCATCAGGATATCGCCCGGCACGCACATCATCCGCATACTCGCCGACGGCTGTCTTCACGATTCCGGCCACGTCAGCGTAGTGCTTCAGGAACTTCGGCTTGAACCCTTCATTCAGTCCGATCAGGTCCGGCAGCACGAGGATCTGGCCGTCACACCCTGGCCCGGCACCGATGCCAACGGTCGGGATCTGCAGCGATGCCGTGATCCCGGCGGCCAGCGCCGTCGGCATCAATTCCAGCACGATGGCGAAACAGCCGGCTTCCTCCAGCGCCAGTGCGTCTGTCAGCAGTTGTGCTGCAGCGGACTCCTCGCGCCCCTGCACCCGGGCCCCGCTGAGGGCCGTGTCGCTCTGTGGTGTGTAGCCGATATGCCCCATGACCGGGATGCCGGCGTCGACGCATGCGCGGACCGCCTCGATGGCCGCGCGACCCGCACCTTCGAGCTTGACGGCAGTCGCGCCAGTTTCAGCCATCGCGCGACCAGCGTTCCGGACCGCTTCGACGCTGCTGACCTGATACGACATCCACGGCATGTCAAAGATGAGCATCGCTCGCCTGAGTCCGCGCCGGACGGCAGCGCAGTGCCAGATCATCTGATCCAGCGTGACCAGCTTGGTGGAGTCGTGCCCCGCGATGACCATGCCGAGTGAGTCGCCCACCAGGACCATGTCGACTCCAGCCGCATCCACCAAGCGGGCGAACAGCACATCGTACGCCGTGGTGGCAACCAGCTTCCTGCCGGCCACCTTCATTGCCTGAAGGTCCCGGATCGTGACCGGCTTCCCAAGTGTCGCCGGTGGTGGCGTCATCTGTGCGCTCATGTATCCCTCGTCAGACAACGGTTTCCCATGAACCGGACCAGCGACGGCCTTCACGCGACGCGTCGCTGCCGGCAGTATCCATGCCCGCGTGTGCCTGCGCAGCCGCGATTGCATTCGCAGCCTCCGCCACACCAATCAACTCCGCCAGCTCCCTCTGCCAGAAGTCGCGATCCACGAGCCCTGGATGTGGTATCAGCAGGTCGTTGGACCGGATCGAGACGCCGTCTGCAGACACGATATCGAGGTCAAGCGTTCGCGGGCCCTTCGCCGACATCCGCTGTCGGCCGTGCGCCGACTCGATCGCCTGCAGCTCGGTCAGCAGCGCTGCAAGACTGATGCGACACCCGACCAGCACCATCTGATTCAGGAATGGCGGCTGCAGGGGGCCGAACGCTTCGGTCTCCTCGACGTGTGACTCGGCGAGCATTATGACGCCGTCAATGCTGCCGATGGCTCGCACTCCGCTGAGCAGCAGTTCGAACCGATCGTCCAGATTGGACCCGAGCGCAACGGCAACCTGCAGCAGTGGCGCAGTCACAGGCGGACACCATCCTGCACGACGACTTCCGCGCAGTCGAGCGGCCCGGGGAGCGTGACGTGCGGCTTTCGCACGGCAACCCGGGCACCAACGACGCTGGGCTGGGCCATTGCGTCGCGCAGCATCGCCCCGGCGATGGTCTCGAGATAGAGCAGTGGTGGCGTCGCAAGCACGCCTGCCGCCACACGGTACAAGTCACGGTAGTCCACCGTGATCGACCCATCGCTGGTTGCCGCCGCCCAGACCGTGAGATCCACGGCCAACGGCTGCGGCAGTTGGCTCTCATGCGGCAGCACACCGACGCAGATGTGAAACTGCATGTTTCGCAACGTGATCTCGACGTTCGATGACATGCGGCAGTGGTAGGAGGGAAACTTGGCGGTCAGATCGGGAGTCCAGCAACCGGGGCGGTATCGTTGCGGCCTCGCCAGCTAGTGGTTGCCGCGATCCAGGCCAGCGCGCAACTCGCGCACCAGCGACAGCGCAGAGTCCACCGACGTCTCGGCCAGCGTCACGATCGCGCTGCCCACCACGACCCCATCTGCCATCTGTGCCACGCGCGCGGCCTGATCGCCCGTGCTGATTCCGAAGCCGACGCAGATTGGCAGTGTCGTCGCTCCACGCAGGCGGTCGAGTGTGACGGACAGGTCGCTGGCCAGCGAGTCCTTCGCCCCCGTCACCCCAAGGCGACTGATCAGATACACGAACCCGCTCCCATGACGCGCAATCTCTGCCATCCGCGGAGTCGGCGTGGTCGGAGCGACGAGGCGCACATAGGCGAGCGGCGACGTTCCCAGCCAGGCTTCGCGTTCCGGATCGGCACCCACCGGAAGGTCCGTGATCAGAATCCCGGAGACTCCGGCATCCGCCGCCCGCTGCAGCGCGTCCGCTCCGGCGTTCATCACCGGGTTCAGATAGCTGAAGAGGACGACCGGAACTGACAGGCCTGCCGCACTGACCATCTCGAGCGCGGCATCGAAGTTGATGCCCTGCTCAATCGCGATCTGCGAGCTTCGCTGGATCACCGGACCGTCCGCGAGCGGATCGGAGAAAGGCACGCCGAGTTCGATGCAATCAGCACCCGCCGCCTCGAGTCCCTGCAGCAGAGCCGCCGAGCGTTCACGATCGGGATGACCCGCCGTCACATACGTCACCAGCGCCTTGCGACCGGCCGTGCGCAAGGCGCTCATGTGCTCACTGAGATGCGCAGCACCGGCGACTGTCACTCGACCTCCATGATCGGATGCTGCATCATCGTCCCGACATCCTTGTCGCCGCGCCCGGACACACACAGCAAGACTGGTTCTGTGTCACTCCAGCGTCCAGCGTTGTCCGCGATCCATGCCACCGCATGTGCGGTCTCGAGCGCGGGGATGATCCCTTCCAGGCGGCTGAGCAGCGCCACGCCACGCAGCGCATCCGCATCCGACACTGCCACGTACTCTGCGCGCCCGGTGGTCTTCATGAACGCATGTTCGGGCCCCACACCCGGGTAGTCCAACCCAGCGCTGATGCTGTGCGCCGGATGCACCTGACCGTTCGCGTCCTGGAGGAGGAGCGACAATGAACCATGCAGCACACCGGGCGTGCCGGTACTCAGCGTCGCCGAATGCCGGCCGGTGTGCACCCCTTCACCGGCCGCCTCGACGCCGACCAGCTCCACCTCTCGATCAGGGACGAAGGCATGGAAGACGCCCATGGCATTCGACCCGCCTCCGACGCACGCCACGACGGTCTTCGGCAGGCGACCCGCAATCTTCAGCATCTGTGCCCGTGCCTCGTGACCGATACAGGCATGAAAATCACGGACCATGCGCGGATACGGAGCGGGGCCGACGACGCTGCCGATGATGTAGTGGCTGCTGTCGACATTGGTGACCCAGTCGCGGATCGCCTCGCTGGTGGCATCCTTGAGCGTCCGCGTACCGCCCGTGACCGGAACGACGGTCGCCCCCAGCAGCTGCATGCGGAACACATTCAGGCTCTGGCGGTGCGTATCCTCCTCGCCCATGTACACCACGCACTCCAGCCCGAACTTGGCACAGACGGTGGCGGTGGCCACACCATGCTGCCCAGCGCCCGTTTCTGCGATGATACGGCGCTTGCCCATCCGGATGGCAAGGAGGACCTGCGCCAGCGCATTGTTGATCTTGTGTGCACCGGTGTGGCACAGATCCTCGCGCTTGAGCCAGACCGGCGCGCCGATGCGCGCTGAGAGCCGTGGCGCAAAGCCCAGCGGCGTCTCGCGACCGACAAACGATGTGAGCAGTCCGGTCAGCTCGGCCTGAAATGCCGCGTCCACTTTGGTCGCTTCGTAGGCCGCCGACAGCTCATCGAGTGCCGGGATCAGCGTCTCGGGGACATAGCGTCCGCCGAAGGGACCGAAGCGATCGCTCGGGAATGTCACAGGCTCCTGCATTGTCGCCATCTACTCAACTCCTGCGAGCGACAACTGTTCGTCGTCCCCGCCGCCGCCGCGCACTGCCGCAATGAATCGCTGCACGCGCGCATGATCCTTGATGCCGGGTGCCGATTCGACCCCCGAGGACACATCCACCACATCCGGTGCCAAGAGCCGGACTCCCGTCTGTACGTTCTCCGGATTCAGTCCACCCGCCAGCACCAGCAACGCGCGTGATTCCGCTGCGTTTCGCACCACCTTGAGCGGCGACGCGAGTGCTCGCCAATCAAAGGACACCCCCGTCCCGCCGAGCGCGCCTGGCATGAATGTATCGAGCACGACACCGTCGGCCACCGCAAAGAGTTCCTCCGCACGCACTGCGTCAAAGGCCTCCGGCGGCACACGCAGCACGGCCCAGATGCCCCCAGGCCAACGTTCTCGCAGATCCAGCACCATGCGCGGCGATGGATCGCCGTGCAACTGTACGATGTCCGCGCCAGCAGCCATCGCGTGGCGAACGATGTCATCGACCGGCTCGTGCCCGACCACGACGACCCGCGTTGCCGTGCCGGCCTGCGCGAACACACTGCGCGCGCCGTCAGGCGACACCACGCGTGGGCCGCCAGCGAGGATCGCACCAACGTATCGGGCGCCGGATGACACCGCCGCCGCTGCATCAGTCGGCCTCACGAGCCCGCAGATCTTGACGGCTGCGCTCATGACTCAGGCGCGACGACGCGTACGGTCCACACCGGTCAATGCAGCCACGGCAGCAGCGGGCGACGTTGCCGCCGACACGGATGACCCGACCAGTACCGCATCGGCACCGGACGCCGCCGCCAGCTCGACATCCGCACGCGAGTTGACGCCGCTTTCGAAGATCGCGATGTGCGTCACCGGGATCAGTGGCAGGAGGCGCGCACAGGTCAGCGGATCCACCTCGAGCGTCTCCAGATCCCGGTTGTTGACCCCGATCAGCAGCGCGCCGGACGCCAGCGCATCGGCAAGCTCCCGCTCGTCACGGATTTCCACGAGCGGCTCGACGCCGAGCGTCCGTGCTGCAAAGACCAACTCGTACAGCACCTCGGCGGGCATCGCGCGCGCGATGAGCAGCGCCGCCGATGCCCCAGCCTGGCGCGCTTCGACCAATTGTACTGCGTCGGTGATGAAGTCCTTCCGTATACACGGCGCGAGTTGGAGTGAGGCTGCAACGCGAAGGTCATCGATCGACCCGCCGAACTCAGTCGGTTCCGTCAGGATCGAGAACGCCGCAGCACCGCCCGCGGCATAGGCCTGAACCTGCCGCGCCGCGTCAATCGACGCATTGATCGCACCTTTGGACGGCGAACTGCGCTTGAGTTCCGCGATGACCGCGACGTCACGGCGCGCCGACAGCACGGCCAGGATGTCGGCTGCGGCCGGCACCCGCAGCGCCGTCTCGAACTGCTGGGAAAACGGCACCTTGGCCCGGGCCGACGCTGCTCGCTCCGCCGAAGCCGAACTCAACCGGTGAAGGGGCCCTGCGGGCGGTTTCCATGGGCGGGCCACTTGCATTTCGGGATTCCTTCGGCAATAGTCTTCGGCAGTTCTTCGGGGCGCTTGCCCAGGAAGCTCAATCTATCGCAGTCCCTTCGTCCTCAGTATCTGCCGGAGTCGGTACCTATGTCGCTCACCAAGCGCCAGCGTGAAATCCTCACCTTCCTGTCGGTCTCAGCGGACGAAAACGGCTACGCGCCCAGCTTCGAAGAGATCGCCGAGAACTTCGGCTTCACGAGCCTCGCCACGGTGCATGAGCACCTGAGCAATCTGGAGCGGAAGGGATACATCCGTCGCGGATACAACGAGAGTCGGGCGATCGAGATTCTCCCGTCGGAGGCGTCACCACGGTTTGTCGAACTGCCGCTGCTCGGACTGGTCGCGGCCGGTATGCCGATCGAGGCGGCGGTCACCGGTGAGACGATGGCCATTCCGCCAGACATGCTGCGCAAGACCGGGAATCACTACGTGCTCAAGGTCCGCGGCAACTCGATGATCGATGAGCAGATTCGCGACGGCGACTTCGTCGTCGTGAATGAGCGGAAGACAGCTGACAACGGCGAAATGGTGATCGCGCTGCTCGAGCGGACCTCCGCGACGGTCAAGCGCTACTATCGGGAGAAGGATGGTCGCATCCGCCTGCAACCGGCCAATGATGCAATGGATCCGATCTTCACCGACGAGCGCAACCTCCTCATTCAGGGTGTCGTGGTCGGCGTGCTGCGGCGGTACTCGTGATGTCGTCGGGCTCCCTGCTCGGCCTCCGCACCGCGATCTACGCGGTCGCTGACCTGGCCCAGGCCAAGGCATGGTATGCCGGTGCGCTGGAACGGGCGCCGTACTTCGATGAAGAGTTCTACGTCGGGTTCAACGTGGGCGGGTTTGAGCTGGGTCTGGTTCCTGAGCCTGACGCGCCGGCAGAACGGGATGCCGCCGGCGTCGCCTTCTGGGGGGTACTCGATGCCGAGGTCGCCTATGCGCGGCTGGTGTCGCTCGGCGCCGCGGATCACGAGCCGGTCCAGGACGTGGGCGGCGGCGTGAAAATCGGTGCCGTTCGTGATCCGTTTGGCAATGTGCTCGGCGTGGTCGAAAACCCGCATTTCCGGTTTGAGGCGTAAGCAACGCCGGTCTCAAGTCGGCCGCCGCAAGATCCGAAACTAGGAAGGGATGTTTCGCGCGACCTCATCGGGCGCAGCGGCCTGTTCCCATCCGTCCGATTGCCGTATGCGACTCGTCTTGCTCGATAACGAACATCACGTGGCTGACGCGCACCGGCGCGCCCTGCGGACTGCCCGACCCGAGTGGGATGTTGTCCTCGCCACGACCAACAGTGCGGCACTCGAGGCGCTCGAGAACTCGCCCACGGATGTGTTCATCGCGGAGTTGGGCCGAGCGCCGGCGGCGGGCGTCGAGCTCTTCGAGACCGTGAAAGTGCGCTGGCCCGCGACCATACGCATCGCACTGTCCGAGTTTGCGGAGCGTTCGGTAGCGCTGCGGCTCGAGCGCAGCGTACACCGCTTTCTGCACAAGCCAATCGACACGTACGTGCTGGCAATGCTCATCGAGCGGAGCAGCAAGCTGCGGACTGCCGTTGCTGATCCGGCGGTGCTGGCGGCGATTGGCGGACTGGAAGCAATTCCGCGTCCGCCGTTGACCGTGCAGGCGCTCGAAAAAGTGCTCGCCGATCCCGACGCGGGGGTGATTGCCGTTGCCGCGGTCATCACGCGCGATGCGGCGCTGACCGCCCGCCTGCTGCGAGTCGTCAATAGTTCATTCTTCGGCGTCGGTCGTCAGGTGACGCGCGTCGATGCGGCGATCAACTTCATGGGCGTCTCGCTGGTTCGCGCCATCGCGCTGGCTGATGGCGCCGTTCGATCCTTCAGCGTGTCGCCCGACATTCTCGATCTCGAGGAGTGGAACACCCATGCCATTCGGGTCGCGACGTCGGCTCGCGACATCGTCCTCGCGGTGTCGCCGCACGATCGATCGCTTGCCGATGAGGCCTTCCTGGCGGGGCTGCTGCATGACGTGGGGCAGATTGTGCTGGCGGGGGTTGCACCGACTCTGTGGCAGTCCCTCGAGCGAACCGCGATGACGGAAGGCGTGCCGCTCGATGAAGCTGAGCATCGCGGGAATCGCGTGTCACACGCGCTCGTTGGTGCCTACCTGCTCAGCCTTTGGGGCCTGCCAGCGAGTGTGGTCGAAGCCGTTGCATTTCACCATTCGCCGGAGCTCCTGGCCGGGCTGCTGTTTGACGCTACGATCGCCGTACATGTCGCGGACGGTCTCTCAGCCCGTCCGCCTGGCCGCGTCGCTCCAGTGCTGCACCTGCCCAGCGTGCTTGGTGCTGGAGTCACCGAGGAACAACTGCGGGCGTGGCGCGCGCGATACGGCGCAGTGGAAGCCGCCGCCTAGTCGCCGGCCGCCGACGCGATCCGCTCTACACCGCCGACGCGGCGATCAGACGTTCGAGACGCTGGACGGCCGAACCATCGGTCAGCGCCACCATGGCCTCGGCAACCAGCGCGGCGTAGTCGCCACCACCGCGATGAACGTAGAGCGCGGCCGCCGCATTGAGCGTGACCGCGGCCTGCGCCGCATCGCTTCCCCCACCGGCAAGCACACGCCGGACGATGTCGGCGTTCTCAGTCGGATCGCCTCCCACGAGGCCATCCGCGGTGAGACCTCGAAAGCCATGCGCCTCCGGATCAATCGTCCACTCGCGAATCGGCAGCGTGCCGCACAACTCGCGCACGTGCGTGAGCCCGAGCGGGGAAATCTCATCCATGCCGGGTTCACCATGCACCACCAGCGCGTGCTCACTGCCCAGTTCATGCAGCGCCCCGGCGATCAGATCGAGGCGATCGCGGTCAGCCACGCCAATGACCTGCCGTCCTGCGGCCGCGGGGTTCGCGAGTGGCCCGATCATGTTCATCACCGTCGGAATCGCCAGCTCGCGACGCACTGGGCCGACGTGTCGCATTGCGGGATGCATCAAGGGCGCGAACATGAATACGATGCCCACCTCCCGGAGAATGTCCGCCATCCGCGCCGGCGTGAGATCGATGCGCACTCCGAGCGCCTCGAGGACGTCGGCACTTCCACTGCGACTGGTGAAACTGCGATTTCCATGCTTTGCAATCCGCACACCGCACGCGGCCGCGACGATGGCCGCGGCGGTTGAGATGTTGAACGTGGGCACGGCACCACCACCGGTGCCACAGGTATCCACGAGCTCCGACGGCCGCTCCGATTCGAGCACGATCATGGCTCGGCGCAACGCACGCGCTGCACCTGCAACTTCGGGTGCGGTCTCTCCCTTGACGCGGAGACCCATCAGCAGCGCGGCCACCTGCGCCGACGTCGCCTCTCCCGCCATCACGATGTCGAATGCGCCGCCGGATTCGCCAGCCGTGAGGTGCTGACCCGATGCCAGGCGACGCACTGCGTGCCGGAGAAGATCCTCGCTCACGCAACCACCAGCCAGATTGCCGACATCGATCGCCCGAACATCACGATGATGACGCCGCCGGCAGCAGGCGCTCGGCCAGTTGCGCCTGCGTTGCGAGGAGCGCGATGATCAGGCCGAGCAGCCGGACCCGATCGACGTCGGCTTCGGTGAAGACACCCTGCTGATTGCGGTTCGCCACGTTCACCACGCCAACGAGGTCTTCGCGGTAGACCAGCGGGAAGCAGATGAAGCTTCCACTCGTGAAGTACTCGTCCTTGAGCAGCGGATGCTGACTCGCCTGCGTCGCATCCGTGACCAGAATGACCTGACGGCTCGCGGCGACCTTGCCTGCGACACCACTGCCGATGGCGACACGATAGCCGTCGCGGACATCGCGCGCCACGCCTCGCGCTGCGGCCAGATACAGCATACCCGGCTCCGGCGCACGCATCATCAGCGAGACGCGTTGCGCCTGCATATCCTCGCCGACGAGGGTGAGCAGCTCATCGGCCAGGCGTCGCGGATCCGGTGAGCTTGCATCCATCGACAGCACCCGATCGATCAGGTAGACCGTCCGCTCACGGTCACGCAGTTCCTCGTTGCGCCGATGCAGTTCGATGTGTGCCTGTTCCGTCTGTCCGAGCGCCGACTCGAGCTGTTTCTGCAGGCTTTCGGCCCGACGCTGAAACCGGCGGGCATCTTCCTGAATGCGACTCGTCTCGCGCTCGAGCTGCACGACGCGTGCTCGGTCCGCGCCGTCGTTGGGCAGCTGATTCTGCGACGACATCTTCGTCTCGAGTTCACCGAGACGACGGTCGTACTCGCCATGGATCCGCTGCGTGACGGATTCGAGGGTGGTCACCGCCTCGCGCCGCGCCTCGAGCTCCGCGAAACGCGCGAATGCGAGATCGAAGAGCGCAGCATTCGGCAGGAACTTCTCGATGGTGCGACCGCCGAAGAACTTCTTCGGCTCGACCACGGTCAGGACCGCGCCCAACGCGCCGTCAAAGCGCAAGCCGCGGATCGAGAGCGTGGCATTCTCCACCGGCGGCAGGCCGAGGAGCCGCGCAAAGTCTGCCGCTCGATCGACGACATCGACGAACGTGGATCCGGCGGCAATTCCCTGTCGAACCCCGATTGGCAGCTGATCAAACGCCACCTCGAGCTGGGTTGGCCGCGACGAACCAGCCGATGACGGGCTCAGGCGATCGGTGAGCAACTCACGACGTCCGTCGTACCTGAAGTACGCCAGATATGCCCCACGATCGAGCTCAGCCAGTGCCTCGCCGAGCACGCCAATCGCACCACCCAGATCGGGCGCGACGGCTAACGAATGCGCCAGTGACGCGAGCGTGCGAGGTGCCATCAGCGGGGTGGAAGTTCTGTCCGGGCGGTGCCGCCCGACGGCGCACTGCCGCCCCAAGGGTGACGGACTCGTGGGGGGTTGTCAATCCGTTGGCATATCACGACTTCGCTTGCTTGAAGTCACTAGCCGTCCGGCCTAGCTTTCTCCCAATGTCGCGCCGAACCCTCCAGCTGGTCATACAGTATGATGGCGAGGCCTTTGCCGGATGGCAGCGACAGCCCGCGCAGCGGACTGTGCAGGGTGTGCTCGAGGAGGGCCTGACGCGGCTGATGCAAATGCATGTGCCCGTCACTGGCGCCGGCCGAACCGACGCCGGAGTGCACGCCTTCGGGCAGGCCGCGAGCATCGTCGTCCCCGAGAAATGGGAATCGGACCGCCTGCAGCGCGCCCTGAACGCCGTTCTCCCGCGAGATGTCCGGTGTGCCGACGTGATCGAGATGCTCCCGGCCTTTCACGCGCGGTACTCCGCCACCGAGCGCCAGTATCGCTATCTGATCGGCACCGATCGAGACGCTGCCGGGCCATTCCGATACAACCGCGAGTGGGCGATCGATCGGCCGCTCGACACGGCCGCGCTGAATGTCGAGGCCGCTTCGGTGATCGGTGACCATGCGTTTCATGCCTTCGCCGTGAAGGGAACCGCCCCGGCGGACGACGACCATCGTTGTGATGTACGCGTCTGCCGGTGGGAGCAGCGCGCCGGCGGACTCGCGCTCGTGATCGCCGCGAACCGTTTTCTGCATCACATGGTGCGTTTCCTCGTCGGGACCATGGTGGACGTTGGCCTTGGCCGGCGCCCGCCGGGGATGGTTGGCGCGCTGCTCTCCGCCTCCATCAATACGGGTGTCTCGCCTCCGGCGCCGGCCTGCGGACTGTACCTTGAACGTGTCACATATCCCTCGCACCTGTATGCCGCCCGATCGCCAGCGGCGGCGGCGTGAACGAAATGCTGATGTCCCTGTCCCGCTCCAGGCCTATCGTTGCGCTGACGCGCCCCCGACTCCGGATCATGGCTCTCCGACTCACGACGCTCTCCGGTGCCCTGATCGCTCTCGCCTGCCAGGGCGTGCCTGCGGCGTCCAGCGATGCGCAGCGCCCGGTGACCGGGGCGACGGCACCGCCGTCACGCCCGACGCGTGTCGAGCAGGCGGGATCGACGCTTCCGGCCTCGCGTCGCAATGCGATTACCGAGGCGGTCGCCAAGGTCGCGCCCGCCGTGGTGACGGTCCAGACTGAAACGGTGCAGCAGGTCGCAGCCGACCCCTTCGAGATGTTCTTCGGTCAGCGTTCTGGCCAGCGGACGCAGAATGGCATTGGCTCTGGATTCATCGTGCAACCGGATGGCGTGATTGTCACCAATGCACACGTCGTCGCCGGCGCAACCAAGATCAGCGTCGCGCTGCGCGACGGCCAGACGTATGACGCAAAGCTGGTCGGCATCGATGAATTGAATGACCTCGCCGTGCTGCGCATCAATGCCACGCGGTTGCCGGTCACGCCGATCGGATCATCGTCGGACCTCGCAATCGGTGAATGGGCGATTGCGATAGGCAATCCGTACGGGTTTCTCCTTGGCAACACCGAACCGAGCGTGACGGCGGGCGTGATCAGCGCCACTGGTCGCAATCTGGTGCCACAGTCGCAGAACGAGGGCCCCGGCGCGTACGTCGATATGCTCCAGACGGACGCGTCGATCAATCCCGGGAACTCCGGTGGTCCGCTGGTCAATGCGCTCGGCGAAGTCATCGGCGTCAACACCTCGATCTTTTCCCCAACGGGGAGCAGCATCGGGCTCGGATTCGCCATTCCGATCAACCGGGCGATGCGCGTCGCGGACGATCTCCTCAAGCATGGGGCGGTCCGGCATCCATGGATCGGCATTCGCCTCGCGCAGCCCCCGGGAAACGCAACGCGGGAACTGCTGCGCGCCGGAGTCGTGGTGCGCAGCGTGGTGCTCGGATCACCCGCGGCCCGTGCGGGCATCAAGCCCGGCGATCAGATCCTCCGCAGCCGGGGACGGACGTTGCGCAACGTCTTCGATTGGGAAGGCGAAATGCTGGAACTCCGCGTGGGCGAAGCCGCATCGATGGTGGTGAAGCGTGACGGCGTTGAGGAGACGGTGACCGTCACGCCGGCGGACCTGCCCGAAGTCGGTGCGAAGAAGGTGGAGGTGCTGCGGGACGTGCAACTGGTGACGCTCACCCCGGCGATCCGGCAGGAACGTGGCATCCGGTCGGCACGCGGCGCGCTGGTGGTGAACGCCAGTGATCGCGTCAGTGAGCAGCTGGGCATTCTGCCAGGGGACGTCATCATCGGCGTGAATCGGACCGTGGTGTCTTCGGCCGAAGAAGTTGCACGGGCACTCGATCAGCTCGCGGGCCGCGGCATCATCCAGCTGGTGGTGGAACGCCGCGGCTCCATGTATACGTCACAGTTCTACATCCAGTAATGTCTTCGTCGCACACGAACTATTCGTCACCGCTCGCCGAGCGATATGCGTCCCCGTCGATGCTCGAGCTGTGGGGCGCGCAGAACCGCTACAGCCTCTGGCGTCGCCTCTGGCTGGCCCTGGCCGAGGGCGAGCAGCGACTCGGCGTCGATATTCCTGAGGCGGCGCTGGCCGAGATGCGGGCGGCGCTCGACAACATCAACTTCGCAGCCGTCGCTGATTACGAGCGACGGTTCCGGCACGACGTGATGGCCCACGTGCATGCGTTCGGCGATGCGGCACCGGCGGCAAAGCCATTCATTCACCTCGGCGCGACGTCGGCGTTCGTCACGGACAACGCCGACTTGATCCTGATGCGCCGTGGGCTCGAGATCCTGCGCGCCAAGCTGGCCGCATCGCTGCGCGCCATGGCCATCTTCGCCCGCGAGTGGCGCAATGAGCCAACGCTGGGGTACACACACCTCCAGTCCGCGCAGCTCACGACGGTCGGCAAGCGCTGCACGCTGTGGATGCAGGACCTGCTGCTTGACCTGGCCGATCTCGAGCATCGGATCGCGACATTGCCGTTCCGCGGAGTGAAAGGCACCACGGGAACGCAGGCAAGTTTCCTGACACTGTTCAACGGCGATCACGGCAAGGTGCGCGAGCTGGACCGGATGGTGACGCAGGCCATGGGGTTCCCGCGGCCATTGCCCGTGACCGGCCAGACGTACAGTCGCAAGCTCGATGCGCAGGTCCTTGGCGTCGTCAGCGGAATTGCCTCGAGCGCCTCCAAGTTCAGCGGCGACATCCGGATGCTGCAGGCGTTCGGGGAAATCGAAGAGCCCTTCGAGAAGGAGCAGATCGGCAGCTCTGCGATGGCCTACAAGCGCAATCCGATGCGCGCCGAGCGTATCGCATCGTTGGCGCGATTCGTTCTCTCACTGGAGCCCAACGCGAATCAGACGCACGCCGTGCAGTACTTCGAGCGGACGCTCGATGACTCGGCAAACCGACGTCTGGTGATCCCGGAAGCGTTCCTCGCCTGTGATGCAATCCTGATTCTTGTGGCCAACATCGCCAAGGGGCTCGAGGTGCACCCTGAACGGATTCGGCGGCGCGTCGACGACGAGCTCCCCTTCATGGCGACCGAGGAATTGATCGTGAATGCCGTACGGGCAGGGAGTGATCGGCAGGTGATTCACGAGGTGATTCGTGGCCACGCCATTGCCGCTGCCCGCGCCGTGAAGGACGATGGCATCCGGAACGATCTGCTCGAACGCCTCACCGCTGACCCTGAGTATCCCGTGGATCTCGACGAGTTGCGACGCGTGATGGCCCCGCTGCGATTTGTGGGCCGCAGCGCCGAGCAGGTGGACGAGTTCCTGGCGGAGGAAGTCGAGCCGGCACTGGCTGGTATTGCGACCGACGAAACTGCCGCCGGTGCAGTCCGTGTTTGAGGCCCGCCCGACTCCGATTGGCGTGCCGGTCACGAGACTGCCGCTGTTCCATGCCGCGCGGGGCAAGGTGCGCGACGTGTACGAGGTCGATGATGACCGTCTCCTGCTGGTCGCCACTGACCGCGTCAGTGCGTTCGATGTCGTGATGCGCGAGGCCGTGCCGTACAAAGGGATCGTGCTGACGCAGCTGACCCGCTGGTGGCTGCAACAGCTCGAAGTCGACGTGCCGCACCACATGATTTCAGCGGATGCGCACGAGATCGTCATGGAGGTGCCTGAGCTCGCCCCCCACATTTCGACCATTGCCGGGCGTGCAATGCTGGTGAAGCGGGCACAAATCTTTCCGATCGAGTGTGTCATCCGCGGCTATATCAGCGGCTCCGCCTGGAAGGAGTACAGCGCCCACGGGACGCTGGCCGGCGAACGACTTCCGGCTGGCCTGACGGAGAGTGCTCCGCTGTCACCGGCGATCTTCTCCCCCGCGACCAAGGCCGCCACCGGCCATGACGAGAACATCACGGTCGACCGCATGCGTACCGTCGTCGGAGAGCAGCACACGCAGGAGCTCGAGCAGCTGACCCGACTCGTGTACGAACGCGGACGAGCGATGGCCGCCGAGCGCGGCATCATCATCGCCGACACAAAATTCGAGTTCGGCCTGTGGCGCAACCGCATCATTCTCTGTGACGAAGTGCTCACTCCCGATTCCTCGCGCTTCTGGCCGGCGGACGGCTACGCTCCAGGGGGAACGCAGCCGAGCTTCGACAAGCAGCCGCTGAGGGACTGGTTGCAACAGGAGCGGAACGCGGGTCGCTGGAATGGCGAAGCCCCGCCGCCCAAACTGCCGGATGCCGTCGTTGAGGCCACCAGTCTCCGGTACCTCGACGCGTATCAGCGGATCACCGGCTCGGCCCTCGATCTGTCACAGTTCGGATGAGCTTCCTTCGCGAAGGATATCCCGCAATGGGAGCCAGCGGCCTGCTGGCGATCGGTGCCCTGGCGGCGTCCGTCTGGCGCCGCAGCTGGTCGCTCTGGCTGCTTGCGTTCGCACTGCTTGTGCTGGCGGCCGGGGTTGCCTGGATGTTTCGTGCACCAACCGGTGCCGTACTGACCACGGGGCTACTCCGCTGATGCGACCAACCAATGGCAACCCAGAGCGCCCGACGGGCATGCGCCGCGCGGTGGTGTTGTTCCCGGGCGGCCTCACACTTGGCAATCTGTTCTTCGGCATTTTCGCGATGATCAGCGCCAGCCGCGGCGAGTTCGGCCGGGCGGTGCTCTTCATCGTCTGTGGTGGCGTGTGTGACATGCTGGATGGCCGGGTCGCGCGGGCCACGAACTCCGGCACGGAATTCGGCGAACAGCTCGATTCCCTGGTCGACGCCATCTCGTTCGGGCTTGCGCCGGCCATGATCACCTACTTCGCCGTCCTGACACCCAGCGAACCCGGGCGTGATCGCTGGTCCTGGATCCTGGTCTTCTTCTTCTGCATGTGCGCAGTGCTCCGCCTGGCCCGCTTCAACATCACGCAGGCTGGCGAGAAGAAGAGCTACTTCGTGGGACTGCCAAGCCCCGCCGCCGGTGGCACACTGGCGACGTACCACTGGTTCGCGCAGACGCCGCTGTACCAGCAGACCGTGATTGGTGATCTCCCGTGGCACGAGCTCGTGAAGTACCTGATGATCGGCTTGTCCCTGCTGATGATCAGCAACGTCCGCTATCCCGCATTTCCACGAACCGGATTTCGCGACTGGCGCGGCATCCTCGGCTCGATCACGATCCTCACCTGCTTCGCAGGCGCAATCTTTCTGCCCCGTGAATTCTTCTTCCCCGCCGGACTGACCTACGTGCTGGTGGGGTTGTTCGGCACGATCCTGCAGTCGCTCAGCGACCGTCCGGACCCATTGGCATCTGATGACATCGCCGATGACATTGCCGATGATCGTGCCGTCGCCGCGTCCGACGCGCTGACGGTGGTGAACGCCAATCGCCGCCGCAAGCGTCGCCGCTCAAGAGACGACAATCCGGTGATTCCTCAGTCACCGTCCTCCACTTCCTCCCGTTCGACACAAGAGCCTCCCGAATGAGCCGGTTTCGCGTCAGTGTACATATCGTCCCGCGCAAGGGACTGCTTGATCCGCAGGGCAAGGCCGTCACCGACGCGTTGCATGCGCTGGGGTTCAGCGACGTCGACGATACCCGTATCGGTCGGCATCTCGTGCTCGACGTCAAGGCAGACAGCGCGGCGGCAGCTGAGGGGTCGGTCACGGCAATGTGCAACAAACTCCTCGCGAATCCCATCACGGAAGACTTCGAGATCGTATCGACGGTGACGGCCTGACGATGAAGTTCGGTATCGTCACGTTCCCGGGTTCAAACTGCGATGTCGATGCGATGCACGCGGTCACCGATCAGCTTGGCCAGACCGCGGTCTCGCTCTGGCATCGCGATCACGACACGCAGGGGTGCGACGTGCTCATCCTGCCCGGTGGGTTCAGTTACGGCGATGCGTTGCGCGCCGGCGCGATCGCGCGGTTCAGTCCGATCATGCAGGAAGTCGTCGCACACGCCGAGCGCGGTGCACCAGTGATCGGGATCTGCAACGGGTTCCAGATCCTGTGCGAATCCCATTTGCTGCCAGGCGCCCTGATGCGAAATGCGGGACTCAAGTTCGTGTGCGACTGGGTGCATCTCCGCGTCGAAGGACACGCCCCGACGTTCCTCAATGCCTACGCGTCCGGCCAGGTGCTGCGCATGCCCGTCGCCCATGGTGAAGGTCGATTCGTCGCTGACGACGCAACGCTCGATGCCCTGGAAGGCAACGGGCAGGTGGTCTTCCGCTATTGCGATGCCGTCGGTCGGATCACGGACGAGAGCAATCCGAATGGTGCGCTCCGCGGGATCGCCGGAATCACGAATTCCACCGGCAACGTGCTCGGCATGATGCCACACCCCGAGCGAGCCGTGGAGTCGCTCCTTGGCTCGACCGATGGGTTGGCACTCTTCGAGTCACTGCTGGCGAGGGTTGGCGCATGAGCACGACGACCTCGAAGGTGCAGCCACGTCCAGGGGATCCAGCCATCACGCCAGCGCTCGTCGCCGAGCATGGCATCACACCGTTCGAGTACGAGAAACTCCTTGGTCTGCTCGGCCGCGAGCCCACGTTCACTGAGCTTGGCATCGTCAGCGCGCTCTGGAGCGAACACTGCTCGTACAAGCATTCACGCCCCGTCCTCAAGACGCTGCCAACCACCGCCCCGTACGTTCTGCAGGGCCCCGGTGAAAACGCCGGCGTCATCAGTGTCGGCGATGGCTGGGCGGTCGCGTTCAAGATCGAGAGTCACAATCATCCGTCCGCGGTCGAACCCTATCAAGGGGCGGCGACGGGCGTCGGTGGCATTCTGCGCGACGTCTTCACGATGGGCGCACGTCCCATCGCCATGCTGAACTCGCTTCGTTTCGGCAGTCTCGAAACACCACGCGTACGCTGGCTGGTCTCGGGGGTGGTCAAGGGGATTGGCGACTACGGCAACTGTATCGGCGTGCCGACTGTTGCTGGTGACGTCATGTTCGATCCGGCGTACGAGGGTAACCCGCTGGTGAACGCGATGTGCGTCGGCATCATGCGCGAGGAGGAGCTGATTACCGCCAAGGCTGAAGGCGTCGGGAACCCGATTCTTGCCGTCGGCGCCCGCACCGGTCGCGACGGGATTCATGGAGCCAGTTTTGCCTCGGAAGACCTCAGCGACGAGAACGAGGCGAAACGCCCGCGCGTCCAGGTCGGCGATCCGTTCACCGAGAAGCTCCTGCTCGAAGCGTCGCTGGAACTGATTCGCAGCGGGCATATCGTCGCCATTCAGGACATGGGTGCGGCCGGGCTCACGTCCAGCAGTGCCGAGATGGCGGAGCGCGGCGATGTCGGCGTCGTCATCGACGTGACCAAGGTGCCGGTGCGTGAAGCTGGCATGACCCCGTACGAAATCCTCCTCAGCGAAAGCCAGGAGCGCATGCTCGTCGTGGCGAAGCGGGGCCACGAGGACGCGGCGAAGGCGATCCTGCGCAAATGGGAACTGCAGGCGGAAGTGATCGGTGAGGTCATCGCGGAGCCGGTGTATCGCGTCGTTGAGGGCGATCGGATCGTCGCCGAGTTTCCGGGCAGCCGCCTCGTCACCGAGTGTCCGCAGTACCACCCTGAAGCGCGTGAAAGCACGGTAATCGCCGGGCTTCGCGCCACGGATCCGCATGCAGTCGTCGAGCGCAGCGAGGAGACAGATCCGTCGTGGACACTTCGCGAATTGCTGTCGTCACCGACGGTTGCGAACAAGAGCTGGATCTACCGGCAGTATGACTCGCAGGTACGCACGAGCACGGTGGTCGGACCGGGCGCAGCCGATGCGGCCGTCGTCCGTCTCAGGGGTACGAACAAGGCGCTGGCACTGAAGACGGACTGCAATTCCCGCTACGTCTACCTCGATCCTCGCATGGGCGGTCGGATTGCCGTCGCCGAAGCAGCGCGCAACGTGGCGTGCACTGGCGGGCGTCCGATGGCGATCACGAACTGTCTCAACTTCGGCAACCCGAAGAAACCGGAAGTCTTCTTCCAGTTCCGCGAAGCGGTGCTCGGCATGGGCGATGCCTGCCGGGCCCTCGGCACACCGGTCACCGGCGGCAACGTCTCGCTCTACAATGAGAATCCGCAGGGCGCAGTATTCCCCACCCCGACGATTGGCATGGTCGGATTGATTGATGACATCGCGCACGTCACGCGGAGCAGCTTCACCACGGCGGGAGACAGCATCGTTCAACTGGGGAGCAACACGAACGAACTTGGGGCCAGCGAGTACCTGGCGCGTGTCCACGGCCTGACGATCGGCTCCGTTCCGGTTGTCGACCTCGATCACGAAAAGCGGCTGGTGGACCTGCTGCTTGCAGTCATCGCCAGTGGTCACGTACGGAGCGCCCACGACTTGAGTGAAGGGGGCATTGCGGTTGCCCTCGCCGAATGCTGCATGGGTGATCGGGAGGTCATGTATGGCGCCAGTGTGGATCTGACCGATTCAGAGGTCGATTCCGAGCGGGCGTTGCTCTGGGGCGAGGCGCAAGGCCGTGTCCTCCTCAGCACTGTGGTGCCGGACGCCGTACTGGCGGCAGCAGCGGCCCATGGCATTCCGGCGCGGGTGATCGGCGTGGTCACTTCGGAACCCCGTTTGACCATCCGGACTGCCACCCGATCGATCGATACACCGCTGGTGCCACTGGCCGACGCATACTTCGATGCGATTCCCGCATTGATGCAGCGCGCGGCCACTGCATCAGCCTGAGGACATAAACGTCATGTGTGGAATCTTCGGAATTTTTGGCACACCGGATGCGGCAGCTCTCACGCATCTTGGCCTCTACGCCTTGCAGCATCGTGGTCAGGAATCCGCTGGAATTGTGACCGTCGACCTCAACGGTGCCGCGCACCCGATCCGGGCGATGGGGTTGGTCTCGGAAGCGATTCCAGCGTCAGCCATCGTCCCATTGATCGGGAACGTGGCGATTGGCCATACCCGCTACAGCACGGCGGGCAGTTCGACGGTCGAGAATGCGCAGCCGATCATGGCACGCTTCAAGGGTGGGGTCATCGCCCTCGCACACAACGGCAACCTGACCAATGCGTCCGAGATCCGCGCGGAGCTCGAGATGCAGGGATCCATTTTCACCTCGACAATGGACTCCGAGGTGCTCCTGCACCGGCTGGCGCGGTCCAATCACGAGGATCCGGTGCAACGGCTCGCCGACGCGCTCGAGGGCGTCGAGGGCGCGTACTCGCTGGTGGTGTTGATCAATCAGACGCTGCTTGTGGCACGTGACCCGCGCGGCTGGCGCCCGCTGGTCCTTGGAAAGCTCGGCGACAGCATCATTGCCACCAGCGAGACGTGCGCACTCGACATCGTCAATGCAACGCTGCTCCGTGAAGTGATGCCGGGGGAGATTGTCGCGATCGAGAATGGTGAGATCAGGACGGTGCAGGCATTCGAGGTCATGCCGCTGAAGAAATGTGTGTTCGAGCACGTGTATTTTGCGCGCCCGGACAGTCAGATCTTCGGGCACAGTGTTGATCGGGCACGCCGGGCGCTCGGCCGGCAGCTCGCCCGTGAGTGTCCGTCCCCCGATGCAGATCTCGTCTTTGCGGTGCCGGATTCATCCAACGCAGCGGCACTCGGATATGCCGAGGAGAGTGGGCTGCCGCTCGAGCTGGCGCTGATCCGCAATCACTACATCGGACGGACGTTCATCCAGCCGACGCAGTCCGGGCGCATTGCGAAGGTCAAGGTGAAGTACAATGCCGTTCGCGAAGTACTGAACGGCCGCAGCGTGGTCATGATCGATGATTCGATCGTACGCGGCACGACGACACGCGGTCTGGTCAAGATGATTCGGGACGCCGGCGCGCGCGAAGTGCACATGCGCGTCAGTTCCGCCCCCGTGACTGGGCCATGCTGGTACGGCATCGATACGCCCCGGAAGGAGGAATTGATCGCATCGGCCCGCAATGTCACCGAGATCGGGAACGCATTGGGAGTCGATTCGCTCGGCTATCTCTCCCTCGAGGGGATGCTTGGCGCGGTCCCGGGTGGCCCGACCGGATTCTGCGACGCATGCTTCAGCGGCAACTATCCCACCGAACCGCCCGCAGACCTCGTCACGGGCCGCGCGTACGCCTGCTGACCCGATCACTTTCTCCATGCCCCACGTGTCTACTCCCGCACCGATGACTGATCGCCGCTACGTCTACTTCTTCGGCAATGGACACGCCGATGGCACGCGGGAGATGAAGGCGATCCTCGGCGGCAAGGGCGCCAACCTCGCCGAGATGACGAACATCGGGGTGCCGGTACCTCCAGGCTTCACGATGACGTGTGAGCTCTGTGCGATCTACTTGCGCGATCAGACCTACCCGCAGGAGCTTCGCACGGAAGTCGCTGCGAACCTGACCCGTCTCGAGCAGGTCTCCGGCAAGCGCTTCGGCGACAAGGAGAATCCCCTGCTGGTCTCGGTGCGTTCGGGGGGCGCAGTCTCGATGCCTGGAATGATGGAGACGATTCTCAACCTCGGGCTGAACGACGAGACCGTCGAAGGGCTGGCACGCAACAGTGGGAACGCGCGCTTTGCCTTCGACAGCTATCGCCGCTTTCTGCAGATGTACGGGGACGTGGTGCTGAATGTCCCGATTCAGAAGTTCGAGCATCTGCTCGAAGCGAAACGCCTGACGCAGGGTGTGGAGGTCGACTCGGACCTCAGCGAGGCCTCACTCCGTACGCTCGTCGACGAATACAAACTGCTCGTCCGACACGCCGCCGGCCTCGATTTTCCGATGGATCCTGTCGAGCAACTGTGGGGCGCGACCGAGGCGGTCTGGCGCAGCTGGATGTTGAAGAAGGCCGTCGACTATCGACGGGTCAACGGCATCCCCGACGATATCGGAACCGCCGTCAACGTTGTGGCCATGGTCTTCGGCAACATGGGCAGCGACTCCGGCACCGGCGTCGCATTCACGCGTGATCCGTCGACCGGCGCGCGGGAATTCTACGGTGAGTTCCTCGTGAATGCCCAGGGTGAAGACGTGGTGGCTGGCATTCGCACGCCGCTGCGTATCGAGCACATGGCGGAGATGCTGCCCGCCGCGTACACGGAGCTGATGCAGACGCAGCTGGCGCTCGAGACGCACTTCCGCGACATGCAGGACCTCGAATTCACCGTGGAGCGCGGTAAGCTCTATCTGCTGCAGACGCGCAACGGCAAGCGCACGGCGGCCGCTGCGCTGCGGATTGCACGTGACATGGTCAACGAAGGACTGATCACGAGCGAGGAGGCAGTGCAGCGTGTACCCGCGCATCAGCTCGATCAACTGTTGCACCCCGTCATCGACGCCGGGCAGCGCGCGCCGGTGATCTGCAAGGGCTTGCCGGCGTCACCTGGCGCGGCCAGCGGCATCGCCGTCTTTGACGCCGACACCGCCGAGCAACGGGCCGGACGGGGTGACAGCGTCATCCTCGTGCGCGACGAAACCACCCCGGAAGACTTTCATGGCATGGTGGTGGCGCGCGCGGTCCTGACTGCCCGGGGCGGCATGACGAGTCACGCCGCCGTCGTATGCCGCGGCATGGGGAAGTGCGCCGTCGTCGGCGTGCAGCGGATGACGGTCGACCCTGAGGCGCGGTTCTTCAAGGTGGGCGACACGATTGTGCGCGAGGGCGACTGGATTACCGTCGACGGAGCCACCGGCAACGTCTACCTCGGCGAACTGCAGACGGTGCCCAGCGAAGTCATGCGCGTCGTCAACGGGACACTGCGGCCAGACTCGGCTCCGACGTATCTCGCATTCCGACAGGTCCTCGAGTGGGCGGATGGCTCGCGGCGACTCCGTGTCCGCGCCAACGCCGACACACCAAAGGACGCACGGATCGCGCGGGCCTTTGGCGCTGAGGGCATCGGGCTGTGTCGCACCGAGCACATGTTCTTCGAGGGTGATCGCATCAACTCCGTGCGCGAGATGATTCTTGCGCACGACGAATCGGGGAGACGCCGAGCGCTGGCGAAACTGCTGCCAATGCAGCGAAGCGACTTCGAAGCCATTTTCGAGGCGATGAACGGCTTCCCTGTCAATATTCGCTTGCTCGATCCGCCATTGCACGAGTTCCTGCCGCATGGTGGTGAGGAAACGAAGATGCTGGCGCGCCAACTTGGCGTTTCGCGAGAGGAACTGCTCCGGGTGGTCGACAATCTGCGCGAGACGAACCCGATGCTCGGACATCGCGGCGCCCGGCTGCTGGTGACGTATCCCGAGATCACGGAGATGCAGGCGCGCGCGATCTTCGAGGCCGCCGTGAAGGCGAAGCGTCGCGGGATTGTCGTCAAGGTCGAGATCATGGTGCCACTGATCATGAGCGCGAAGGAACTGTCGCACCAGCGAGCGATCATCGAAGACGTTGCACGTCAGGTCCTTGGGGCCATGGGTGAGCCGGTCGAGTACCAGATCGGTACGATGATTGAGCTGCCGCGCGCCGCTTTGACGGCAAGCGAGATTGCGAAGGTGGCGGAGTACTTCTCCTTCGGGACCAACGACCTCACGCAGACGACGCTCGGCCTGAGCCGCGATGATGCCGGGCGCTTTCTCCCGCTGTACGTGGAGAACGGCATGCTGGCGGATGACCCGTTCCAGACCATCGATGAAGAGGGCGTCGGCAAACTGATCCGGATCGCGATGGAATCCGGACGGAAGACACGCCCTGGCATGAAGGCCGGCATCTGTGGTGAGCACGGTGGCGATCCGAAGAGCATTGCATTCGTGCACCGCACTGGCCTGGACTATGTCAGCTGCTCACCGTTCCGTGTGCCAATCGCACGTCTCGCAGCGGGTCAGGCCGCGTTGACTCATCCGTAGGCCCGCAGGCTTGATGCATGGCGGACGCGCTCAAGGCACAATTCGGCATCGGGATCATCACGCGACTCGCGTCCGAGATTGCCGCCGTAGACGCCACGTTCGATCGGCGTGCCTTTGAGCGCGATGCGGCACAGGGATTCGAAGCACTCGAACTGATGGATCGTGGCCGGCATCTTGGCGACGTGCTGCAGCGGCATCTGCCGGCGGACTTTGGTACGGCAGTCGACGTGCTGCTGGCCACGCTGCCACCGGAGCGCGATCCGGCCGGAGGCATGGCGTCGTTCTTCTATCTGCCGCACACAGCGTTCATACGCGCGCACGGACTCCCGCATTTCGGGCATGCGATGCGCGCCCTCCACGCACTGACGCAGCACTTCACGGCCGAATTCGCCATTCGACCCTTTCTCGAACTGCGCCAAGCCGAGACGCTGCGGCAACTGGAGCACTGGGTCGCGGATCCGAGCGAACATGTGCGCCGGCTCGTCTCGGAGGGGACGCGACCGCGACTCCCATGGGCTCCCAGACTGCGCGCGTTCCAGAACGATCCGTCAGCGGTCCTGCAACTGCTCGAACGGCTCCGTGACGACCCTGCGCTCTACGTCAGGCGGTCCGTGGCCAACAGCCTCAACGACATCGGGAAAGATCATCCCGCGCTGCTCACAACCACCGCCCGCGCCTGGATGGAACACGCATCCGACGAGCGGCGCTGGATCGTTGCGCATGCGCTCAGGTCTTCAGTCAAGCGTGGTGACCCTGCCGCGCTCGCAGTTCTTGGATACGCTGGGCCAGCAAGACTGGAAATGGTCGCGAAATCGATCGAGCCCCGACGTCCCCGTTTGGGATCTCGCGTCACCATCACAGTCGTCCTTGTGAACCCGTCCCGGCGCCGCCAACGGGCGGTGGTCGACCTTGTCGTGCACTTCGTGAAAGCAAATGGGGGAGCGAATCCGAAGGTCTTCAAGCTCGCGGTCGTTGACGTCGCACCATCGGAACGAGCGGAGCTTCGGAAAACAGTATCGCTGGCCGAGCTCAGTACTCGGCGTCACTATCCAGGCGTGCACCGCGTCGAGTTGCAGATCAATGGCGTTGCGAGTCACCTCGGCCGTTTCACGCTCGTCGAATGACGATGCAACTGTACTCTTGCCGGTGCACGCCGGTCACCTGAAGTGTCACTCAGCGCGATGAGTGCGCCCGGAATCCGATGGCCCGGTTCAACCATCGAACGAGCGGCGTGATCGTGCGAAATACTTCCTCGAGACGATCCGCAAGCGCCGCCGTCGTCACCTCGCTCTGCTTGAGCGGGCAGCCGGCGGTGAAGCTCTGATATCTGAGCCAATCGGCCGCCGGATGATCGGCATCGAATCCGCGCGGTATCCGCTTCAACACTGCTTCGGTCGACATGGCACCGAACATCTTGCGGAAGGGACGCGCCAGCACGATGTCATTGAACTCCTCGTGCCCGACGTCCAGCGCACCTCGAATCCGTTTCAACACCGGTGACGGTGGCATCCAGATACCGCCGCCGGTGAAGCAGGCCCGCGGTTCCAGATGAAAATACATCCCTGCGCCGCCGTGCACGGCATCCTGCCCGACGTTGCCCTTCGAATCGCGGTGAAAGAACCAGCAGGCCGCATTCGTCTTGTACGGTGCCTTGTTCTTGCTGAAGCGGATGTCGCGGTGAATACGGAACATGCTGCCCTTCGCCGTACCGGTGATCTCCGGTGCGAACGTGGCGAGGCGGGAATCCATTTCCTCGATCAACGCCTTCATCGGTACGCGGAGTGACCCCCCGTAGACATCGCGTCGCGCTTCGAACCACTCGCGGTCGTTGTTCTCGCCGAGGCCCTTCAGGAAGGTGAAGGCGGCGGTCGGAAACCCCGTGAACTCCGCGTCGACGACCGTCGTCTTCCGGGAACTTCCCACCTGCTTCATCGCGCCCATCCGGTTGGCCTCGGCAATGTGAAGTTCGTGTCGCTCGCCGTCCGCCCGTACCAATCTGCGCCCATGCGCGACACGAGATCAAGCCGGGCGGGATCGACGATGCCATCCGCGCCGACGATCGAGGGATCGACGTGGGCCGCCAGAACCTCGCCAAGGATGACCACGCAGGTCGGGTCCGGTTGCGGATACAGCTGGAACGAGGCAAGACGACACTCAAAGGCCATCGGTGACGCCAGGACCCGTGGGGGCGCCACGGCGTGAGACGGCGCCGCTACAACACCTGCCTGCTCGAACTCACTTGTCCCCTGATCGAAGGCGAATGACGTGGCATTCATCTGTTCAACCAACGGATACGAGACGAGATTCACGACGAACTCACCGGTCTCTTGAATGTTGCGCGCGGTGTCCTTCATTGACCCGTCGCCGTTGTGCTGCGGGCAGATCATCAGTGTTGGTGGCCGCGGCGCAATCATCTGGAAGAAACTGAACGGCGCCAGGTTGGCGATTCCTGAAGCTGACATCGTTGACACCCACGCCACCGGTCGCGGTGCGATCGTCGAGGCCATCCAGAAGTATGCAGCACGACGGTCAATGGCGGTGAAATCGATCAGCATCAGATTGCCTTCAATGGGATGATTGGGCGTTCAGTTTCGGGGGACGTCAGGGAGGTATTCAGCGCCAATACTGCGCGTGGATACTGAGGGTGAATACTGCGCACCTCTCAGCGACGGACATACTGAACGTACTTGACGACGATGCCCCCGTTCAGCGGCCGTGACCACGGTATTCCGCGATCGTAGCCGGTCGGCCAGGCGCTGTTGTAGACTACATAGAGGTCGCTCCCTGGACGTCGCGTCCATCGCACGCGCGTGTTGACTGCGGCTCGGCGAGATTCGTTGTCGTATTGCCCAAACCAGGTCAGGTTGAGTCTCGGGCTGAAGGCGTAGTCGATACGGAGGCGGGCGGTCCTCGCACTGAACCCCCCGCCGTCTCGGGACCAGTCCTGCGCGACCGCCTCCAGCGCCATCAGGAGATGGGGGGCGCGCCCGTACCGGATCGCCACTGTGACGTCAGTTCCCGAGCCATCGTAGAATTCCCCCGCGGTAAACGTCACGGCGGGAATGAACGTCCACGCTGAGGTGCCGGTATACACCAGCTCCACGCGCTTCCAATCGAATTTCCCCGCAGCGATCTCGGTGCCAGGAAAGAGTTCGAACGACTCTCTGGGCTGATCGAGGT
The DNA here is from genome assembly GCA_031423355.1 of Gemmatimonadaceae bacterium. Lineage (GTDB taxonomy): Bacteria > Gemmatimonadota > Gemmatimonadetes > Gemmatimonadales > Gemmatimonadaceae > JACMLX01. The sequence continues at coordinate 52,544 of JANPFJ010000248.1, forward strand.
TGTATTGCAGGTTGAACTCGAAGCGGTCACCCCGTTCGAATTGGGCTCCAAACGGGCGAACCTCGAAACTCGCGTTGTCGAGCGCGCCATCCAACCGCGTCACCACGTTGTAGTTGAGAAGGGAAAAATCAAAGCGTCGGATGCCCCACCGGTGCGGGCGCGGAGTGAAATCCACCGATCCACCATAGCGCCAGATTCCCCGCTGCTGCACAAAGCCCAGCGGCGGATTGAAGGCATCCTCGACTCGGTCGACGCGGGCCGTGATGTCAGCAATGTCGTTTGGAAAGTCGACGATGAAACGCGAGTAGTTCCCGATCGGCGCGCCCGCAGAGTCCTGATGCCACGCGGTCGTGCCGAGGAACACCAGATTCTGTCCCCGGACGACAAACGGGAAGTTGAAATCCAGTCCGCCCGATGCCGACATCGGATCGCCCGGCTGCGATCGCGTCTGACCCATCGCGCCAACGTAACCGCGGCCGAGGACGTCTCGCTTGACGCGGCCGATCAGGTCGAATGCGTTTTCGTCGCCGCCAGTCCGCACGGCCAGCACACCCACCTGCTGCGCGCCGACGCGGCCCTGCAGGCGAGCCCCGGCGAGCAACGGAATCGTCGAACCATCTCGTGCCAGACCTATTCGCCGCGAGTAAAACAACTGCGTCTGACGCACACGGCCAAAATCGAAGATACCGGCACCTTCGGTGAAGAAGGTGCGCTGCTCCGGGAAGAACAATGGGAAGCGCGTGAGATTCACGATCTGCCGATCGACCTCGGCTTGCGCAAAATCGGTATTTGTCGTCAGGTCGAGGGTCAGCGTTGGAGTGATGCCGAACTTCGCATCCAGTCCAGCGCGCGCGTCAGTCGCCGCCGGCGCCACCACGGAGTCGTTCGCTGGCTCTGCCGATGATCGTGTCGCCAGGCGGCCTTCCGTGAGTACGAATGGTCGCATCTCGACGCGTGCCCTCGCCGGCAGGTCGGTCAGTCCCGTGATCTGGCCTTCTCGCTCAAGAAACCGGATTCCTTCCGTGCGTCGATACCCTCGCCAAAGGGACTCCTCATTCTTGCGCCGGATGAACCGACGAAGGTTTACGCCGAATGTGTCGTCAGTGCGCCGGTATCGCAGCGTGCTCCATGGAATCAGCAGCTCCGCGAACCAGCCTTCACTGGTGATCTGCGTGCGCGCATCCCAGATGCCATCCCAACTGAGATTTTCGCTTTCGAAGGTGAGCAGTTCCGAGTCGGTGAGCGCCCCATTGGGATTGATCGAGAAAATGAAACCAGATCTCTTGTCCTGTTGCGCGTCGATGATGATCGAGAACTGATCGTCGGCACCGAGATCCGCATCGCGTCGCAGCTGGGTGCCTCGAATGCCTGCCGCCTCCCTATCATACGCCCAGACGCCGATGGCGAGCCCCTGCGGTGTCGCCAGAAAACGCACCACGGTGCGTTCACTCGCGGGCGTTCCCTCGGCGGGGTCCCGTTGGGTCAGGTCGCTGATCGAGTCCGCGCGGCTCCACTCAGACTCCAGAAACTTCCCATCGAGCGTGATCGCCGTCGTCGTTCGCAGTACGCGCGGCGCGGGCGGTTCCTGGGCGAACGCAGCGCAGTCCGGACATGCCAAGGCGAGCGAACAGACTGCCACCATTGCACGGAGGGATTTCACGCATCGATTGCCCTGGTCGTCTGAAGTGAGCACTGTGGATGATTGGGTCTCGGGAGTGCGGGCACCACCACCCGCCAGTGCGCGGCGAGCGGGCTCGTGTGACGGAAGCTACAGAGCTCCTACGCTCGGCCCTCGCTCGTCGCTGACGCGCCGCGAGGTCCAGAACGACGAAAGCCCAACCGTATAATCGGCTGGGCTTTCATCCTTCATGGAGGCGCCGGGAATCGAACCCGGGTCCGAAAATGCTTCCGCTACGGCTTCTACGTGTGTGTCCCACCGATTGAGGTCTCCCGCCGCTGGCCAGTGGGCCGCCCACGTCGAGACAAGTCACCTTGAGTTTCGCACACTGACCGGCAACACATCAGCGCACTATCCCGGATTTGCGATACGTAGGCAGCCGCCCCGGGCGGGCTTCCATCTACGCACTGCTGGTCTAACTAAAAGTTAGGCAGCCAGGGCCAAGTTGTTGTTGGCGATTGTGTTTTCCCGAATGGATTTACGAGGAGTCCGAGAACCTCGACACGCTACCGTAACTGCTACATCCCCGTCGAAGCCAAGTCGCCCCC
>JANPFJ010000249.1:0-3308 GCA_031423355.1 Gemmatimonadaceae bacterium
AGTGGACCTTTGCCCAGTCCGGTCGGGAGCCCTGCCAGCGTGATGGCGACGGTCACTGACGTTGGCGCGGTCACAGGAATCGCACGCTCGAACCCGACGTAGCCAACCCCGCCAGCGCGCAGACGAAACGGACCGCCCCCCACGATCGCGACGCGAAATGCACCGCTGGGGTCGACACCGGCGCGCACGGCTCGCGCCTCAGCGCGGATCGGCACCAGCTCGACATCGGCGCGCGCCGGCCGCCGGCCGTCGAAGCCGATGAGTGTACCGCTGATGATCGTCGAATCGGCCACTGCCTGTGCCGAGAGCAAGCACGGACGGGCGATACTGAAGATGACGACAGTCGTGACCAGCAGGGAGCGTGTTGTTTTCAACCTGAGCATGTGGGAAATCTAGGGGGCCGATGCGGAACGGGCCGCCCGTGACTGCGGACGGCCCGTCGTCATACACCCGTACCCTCAGATCAGCGATCGACGAGGGCGATGAAACGGAATGGTGCGCCACCGACGTTGTTGTCGGCCGCAATGATGGTTCGTGCACCGTTCGCCGGCAGCGCAACCGACGCCAGGTTGATCGCCACGTTGGCGGCGCGGGCGGCGGCGGCTGTCCCAGCCGGCACCACCCGGACCTGATACGTACCCGCAACGACCGACAGGTACGCTGACGCACGCAGCGGGACGTTGGAAAGCGTCGGTGTGGCCAATGCGAGATCGGCGCCGACGGCAGTGACGAACACGTCCACATTGCCTGCGCTCGGCGCCAGATGCACCACGCGCACCCGCACCGAACCGATCGCCGGTGCGGTGTTGGTGTCGGTGGTGATGAACGAGGTGATCGCCGAGGCGCCGGTGCCACCGGTGGCGTACACCGTGTAATCCACCGCGGTCGCCACGGTGAGCGGGAACGTCGCCACGGTGGCGCTGGTGTCCGCGGTCCGCTTCAGCACCAGCGAGCGCGAACCGGTAACAACAGGCGAGTAGACCGCAGTCGCCGGCGCGGGCAGCGACGACGGCGTGGTGCCACCGTAGACAAGGTTCACGCCAAACGGCACCGCCTCGAGAATCGCGTTGACACGTCCCCGGGTGGTATCGGTGATCAGGTTGACGAAGCGCACACGTCCAGTTGCGCCTGGAATGAGCGGATCCGTCGCATCCGTGGTGCCGCAGCCCACCAGCAGCGCGGCGAGCCCGAGGAGGGCAAAACTGGAACGGTGCACCACGCGCAGAACTCCGGCTGAGAGAAGGGTCATGTCGGTGGTCCTCAGAGCGTGCAGCCAGCGGGGAATGCCGCCGGCTCAGTGGGATCCGCCGGAACGTTCGGGTTGGCGTTGCGATCGCCAATCGCGTATGGCAGCCAGCAGCGCTGTCCGTCCACCGGCAGCGCCGGTGCCGCTACAGGACCACGAATCGCGTTCCGGCGTCGCACATCCTCCCAGCGAAGCCCGGTGCCAAGCAGCTCGTATCGGCGCTGCACGTAGATCTCAGCCAGAAGCTGCGCCTGCGTCTGTCCGGCGGCCAGTGCTGTCAGGCATGCCTTCGGATCATCCAGACCGCGCCCGCCGGTGCAATCGGTCCGCACAGAATCCAATGCAGCCTGGGCGCCAGCAAGATCACCCTGATTGGCCAGTGCTTCAGCCTTGATCAACAGCGCCTCATCGGGGAAGTACACCGGCAGTGTTGCCGCCGCCACCGCATAGCGTGTGCTGAAGGTATCGAGCGGTGTGGATGCAATGCGGCCGGTGAGCGTTGTGGACGGAATCGTGAAGTACAGAAAGCGCCGATCGAGTGGATTCATCGACGTCCGGTATTGCCGTCGAACGGCGATGCCGTTGGTGCCACCCGTGACGTTGGAATACGGATTCACCCCGGGCGCCGGATAAGTGAAGGCCGAGATGGCAGCGATGCCACTGCGAGCCACGAGATTCGCGGCCACCAGTGCGGTCGCATTGTCACCGGCCATCCGTGCATACCGCGCGCGGAAGATCTGGATCATGTTCGACAGGTTCACGCCTGGCGTCAGGATCTGCGACGTGAAAAACGCGCTCGCTGGCGTGATGGCAATCTGTGCCGCTGCCGAGTCGAGCAGTGCACGTATAGCCGGCAGCGCCACCGTCCGCGACACGTACGTCGGCGCGGTGACATTGAACGTTTCGAGCGGCACCAGCTGATACGACTGAATGGCTTCTCCAAGTGCCTCGGCCTTCAATGCAAAGGCCAGCGCCTTCAGTCCACTGCGGGTTCCGGCGTCGAACGCACCAGAGAACCGGTCGGCGCCGACAAGCAGTTCGTCCGCCGTCCGGACGGTGCGGTAGATCGAATTGAAAACGTTGTCGGCGATACCGGTGCCCGGCGGAACGCTGCCCTGCTCCGCATCGGAGATCGAAATCAGGGCGGCAGCTGTCGCCGCAAATTCATCAGTGACAACGCCGGCCATGTAGGCGTAATTGAAGTACGACGCGGCGAACCGCGACTGCAGGCCGGTTGCCAGGGCGATCACGCCGTCGGGTGACGAAGTGACCTGACTTTCGGTCGGTTGATTGGGGCTCTGCAGATCGAGGCTGCAGGCGCCGAGTGCGGCGGTGGCGAGAGCCACCACGCATCGCTTGATCATGCGCATGGGTGAGCGTCTCCGCTGATTAGTAGGTGAACCGGGCACTGACCGACCACACCCGTGGAATCGGATAGGCGCCGAAATCGATGCCGCGGTCGGCCGCCGTGGTCTGCGCTGACCCAAGGCCGCCGGCGTTGGTGCCGAACGCGCTCACCTCGGGGTCGTAGCCGGTGTACTTCGTCCAGACCCAGAGGTTGCGGCCAGACACCGTGAGGTCCACCCCATCACGGAAGACTTTCTTCACCGGTGCCCAGTCCACGGTATAGCTGGCGGAGAGTTCGCGGAGTTTCACGAAGCTGCCGTCCTCGATCCAGTATTCGAAGATGCCCTGCGTGCGACCGTTGAAGTTCGGTGCCAGCTTGCGCGGGTCGCCGTACGGCAGGAGCTCACGTTCGTACTCCTTCGAGTTGCTGGCGATACCGGCGTTCTGCGCCCGCGTCGACAGGTTCAGAATATCGTTGCCGAAGCTGCCGTCGAGCAAACCGCGAATGCGGAGCTTCTTGCCGATCGTGAATTCGTTCAACAGCGAGCCAAGCCACGATGGATTCGGGTCACCGATGACGGCGTTCAACGAGTCGTTGCACGTCCCACCGCTGATTGCGCGACGGGCAGCCAGCGTGGCGCCCATGTCTGCGGTCTGATTGCTGCGACGGTACCGACCGAGCGAGTCCAGCAGCAGCGCACCTGTCACGCAATTC
>JANPFJ010000250.1:0-2623 GCA_031423355.1 Gemmatimonadaceae bacterium
GCCACCCAGTCGTACACGACCATCTTCTCGACCACCAACAGCCCCGTGGTCTCCATGCCCATCGGCTTGGGCCAGTCCGGCCTTCCTGTGAACATCCAGGTGGCGGGCAAACGGTACTGTGACCGGCGCTTGCTCAAGGTCGCCAAGGTGCTGGACGCTTACAGCGACAAATTCCAGTACCCACTGCAGTAATCGTTGGGCATCGTCTCGGGGAGCAGGTCGTCGCGTTCATCACTCAGGCGTCGGTGGTCGACCAGATCCTCGCGCACCTCCTGACCCGCGCCACCCTGATCATCGACGAGTCGGCAGAGCTGTCCGCTGCGTATGACTTCCAGCGCTTCGACGCGGCGGACGCGCAGGCTGGCATCAGCGGCTCGGTGGTCTCGAGTCATGTTGGGAGGCACCTCGAGTTCACGCTGAACGATAATGGCCGCGTGTCGACGTCATCCGAGGATGTCTAGGATCCCGTGGTCACCGGGCCATCGGTGCATGGCTTCATCCGCCGCCATGAAATTGCGACAGCGGACGGCTGATTTTCATGGGGAAACGTCCTTCTGCAGCCGACCGTCGCGCTCGCCGCTCACGGATCGCCAGAGTATCGGTAGAGCTTATGCGTGTGCGGCGTTGGCGAGAGCGCTGACCTCCGTCTCTTCCAGCCACCATTTCATCCGCCCTCGCACTCCAGTTGATCACTCCGGACTTCCGCCCCAAAACCGGACTGCGTAGAGTAAGCGCGGCAGCACACTCCGTACCTTCGGGCGCACTGCACCTTACACACTCGCCACGCGCCGGGGCGCACACTCATCCGACCACAACAACTCATCCGCATCGACTGGATCGCTGGCGCATGTGCCGGCGTGTTGATGCTCATTTTGCACCGCTGGCTCAGCGGTCTCTACGCGTTGCCAGTCGATCTGTTGTTGGTGATCGGGATTGCGAACCTCGCGTACGCCTGCGTCTCGTTCACGTTAGCCATGCGCAGTTCTGGCGACCGGGTTCCGTTTCTGCGAGTCATCGCGGCGGCCAACATCGGTTGGGGCGTCGCCTGTGCAGGGATGGCCGCAGTGTGGTTCGGCGAGGCGAGTGTGTTCGGGATGGCGCAGCTGGGCGGTGAGTCAATTCTCGTGGGCGGTCTTGGCGTTCTGGAGTGGCGGGCAGCCAGCATGACCGCGCAGCGGTGAACCTCGCAGCGTCGGCGCATGCCGCCGGGCACGATTGGCACGATCACCGCACCACCGGCAGCGTCAGCGTGCACCCCTCGCCCGCGAACGACATCCGCTGCCCCCCGGTCGCCGGCACCCGCTCGAAGCTCGGCGCATCCGCACCCGCGATCGACAGCCGCAACGACCACCCCGGCGGCAGCTCGAACGCCACCGGCCTGATCCGCACCGTCGCCACGCCGGCGCTGATACGCTGCACCCCTTCCGTCAGCAGCCGCACGCGCTGCGACCGGTCAACCGACTCGACGTAGACGTGCAGCGCCGCTTCCGGTGCGTCGAGCGCGACCCGACAGACGAATTCCGACGCACCGAAGACGGACAACGGCGTGTCCAGTGCGGCGGACTGCCACGAGATCACACCGCGCGTATCGGCGCGATCAGGGGCGTCGACCGGACGGGCGAGCCCTGTGGTCCAGCGTGTGTTCGTTCCGGTAGATGCGGCGAAGTCCACGGTGAGCGAACGCGGCGCACTCGTGCCAGGCGAATTCGCCAGCGTCTCGCCCACCAGGTGCAGCGTGCGCGGCGCGGTCGTCGGCCACTCCTCCGCCGTCTTCCATTGCTCGGCCCCGGCCACGTACCACGACACGCGCGGTGCGGGCGCGGCACTCCGCTCGACCAGATGTCGCCGGAAGAACGCCGCCACCGCGTCGAGATCAACGGTCGCCCGTTCGCTGTTTTCGTTGCGCAACGGGCTCGCATTGCTCGTCCCTTCATGCGCCCACGGGCCGATCACCGCTTCACGCACCGGCATCTGCTGCTGCGCACGCAACACCGCGTCGGCGGTCGCGCCATCCCACCAGCTACCCCACATGCCGACCACGGCGGTCGTGGTTGCCAGCGCCGCGACATGCCCCGACGGCGAGAGTGAATCAGACGGCGGGCCATCACGGCCAAACCGATCGCTCCCGCTCCGCACCGCCGAGACACGTCCTGCGACGTCGGTCGGCGGCCGCTGCCGCTGCAGTGTTTGCAACGCCGCACCCTTGTCGTCGCCGTCAGACGGCTGCACTCCGCGGATGCCGAACCTGGCGAGGCGGGGGAAGATCTCCGGCAGTTTGCCGTGGTCGAGGGCATCAACACTCCGGCTCCAGGAACTCACGAAGCCGATGTTGCGCACCCCGCCCGGTGCGACGATTTCATCGACCAGATTCCACTCCAGCTCCCGGGCCAGCACGGCGCGCAGGGCCGGCCGACCGGCCGCTGCCGTCAGAAGTGCCGTCGTTCCTTCATACGAAACTCCGGTCGCACCAACAGCTCCATTCGACCAGCGTTGCGCCACTATCCAGTCAATTACCGGTCCTATGTCACGTACTTCGCCCGCTGACCAGGGCCAGGGCCACGTGCCGCCCGACGCACCGGTGCCACGAACGTCGGTCACGACCACACCGAAACCGGCCGTCACC
>JANPFJ010000251.1:0-8244 GCA_031423355.1 Gemmatimonadaceae bacterium
CGAGATACGGCAGGTCGCCCGGTCCTCCATCAGCGCCACGTCGTCGATATCGGGCACCTTGCTGCACCCCACGCCCTGATCCACCCAGCGCACCACGTATCCGAGAATGCTCTGAATGTTGTTCTCGATTTCGCGGAGACGCTGTGCCTCCGACCAGCCGGTCGGATCACCGAGGGGGATGGTGAGAATGTCATCCAGTGCGGCACGCGGCCGCGACGCGAGTTCGCGCTGCCGGTGACGGACACTCACGCGGTGATAGTGCGTGGCGTGCAACGTCGCCGCCGTCGGCGATGGCACCCAGGCGCAGGTCGCTCCCGACATCGGATGACCGATCTTCACGCGAAGCATCTCGGCCATCAGATCCGGCGCTGCCCACATTCCCTTTCCGATCTGCGCGCGCCCCGGGAATCCGCAGGCCAGCCCGACGTCGACGTTCCGGTTCTCGTAGGCAGAGATCCATGCTTCACTCTTCATCTGAGCCTTGGGCACCATCGGCCCCGCTTCCATCGACGTGTGAATTTCGTCGCCGGTACGGTCGAGAAAACCGGTGTTGATGAAGACCACACGCGACTGCACCGCCCGGATGCATTCCAGCAGGTTCACCGTGGTACGCCGTTCCTCGTCCATGATGCCGAGCTTGACCGTGTTGCGCGGCAGGCCGAGGATGTCTTCCACCATGGAGAAGACGTCGCCGGCAAACGCCACCTCTTCAGGCCCATGCATCTTCGGCTTCACGATGTAGATCGCACCTGTGCCGGAGTTCCGGTCGGCAGGTGCGCGCTGCAGGTCGTGCATGGCAATCAGCGTCGTGACGATTGCATCCATGAGCCCCTCCGGCACCTCGAGCCCCTCGGCATCGTGCACGGCTGGTGTCGTCATCAGATGGCCCACGTTCCGCGCCAGCAGCACTGCACGTCCGCGCAACAGCAGCGGAGAACCGTCTGCGGCGCGATAGCTGCGATTCGGGGCGAGGCGGCGGACGAAGCGCGTCCCACCCTTCTCGACCACCTCTTCGAGCTGGCCGTTCATCAGTCCGAGCCAGTTGCGATACGCCAGCACCTTGTCGTCCGCATCCACCGCCGCGATGGAGTCTTCGAAGTCGACGATGGTGCTCACCGCTGACTCCAGCAGCACATCGGTGACGCCAGCCCGATCGAGCGCTCCAATCGCGCTGGCGCGATCGATGACCAGTTCGATGTGCAATCCATTGTGATGCAGCAGCACGGCCGACGGCGTCAGTGCTCCCCCGGCATAGCCTGCGAACTGCATCCTGTCGCGCAACATGAACAGATCGCCGGCGGAAACGGCCACGAGCTCGCCATCCTGCACGTGATAGCGGTCGACCGCCCCGTGCGTCACCCCGTTCAACGGCACCACGTCGTCGAGAAAGGCGCGGGCCCACGCGACCACGCGCGCACCACGGCTGGCATCGTAGGGCCCGGAGGGCGGCGCATCACCAAGAACGTCGGTGCCATAGAGCGCATCGTACAGCGATCCCCAGCGCGCGTTGGCGGCATTCAGTGCGTAGCGCGCGTTCATCACCGGCACCACCAGCTGCGGTCCTGCGATCGAGGCGAGCTCTGGATCGACGTCGGTGGTGGAAATCGTGAAGTCAGGCCCTTCAGGGGTCAGGTAGCCGATCTCGCGCAGGAACGCGGTGTACTCACGGCGATCGATCGGGTGACCGGCCCGGTCCCGATGCCAGGCGTCGACAAGCGTCTGCAAGGCATCTCGTTTCGCGAGGAGGGCGCGATTCCGCGGCGCCATCGTCGCGACGAGTGCGGCAAAGCCCTTCCAGAACGCGTCGGCGTCGACGCCGGACTGCGGCAGCACCTCGCGCTCGAGGAAGGCTGCCAGATTCTGATGGACGCGAAGGCTGTCGCGCCGCGTGTGGATTTCAGAGGTCATCGGAACGGTGGTCACGTCACTCACATGGAATTCGCGGTGTTCCCGGCGTCGAGACCGCCGGGACTGAGCGTCGCCGGCGGTGCCGGTGGTGCACTCGTTCGTCGAAGATACCTGCTGCGCGACCGCTCAGCGCGCGCGGCGCTGGCGGCACTGATGTGCGTGTCCGACGCGTGTCCGACGCGTGAACTAAGGTGAAGGTGGTCGAGTCGAACACCTGCGGCTCCAACGCCCTCGCCGACACCTACGAAGTGCTCGTGCAGGCCGGTGTCATCGACCGACGAAGGTCGCCCGGACCGCGCTGCAGAACGCCGCGTCGATCTCGGACCTCCTCCCCACGACCGAAGCACTGATCGTCGAGAAACAAGGAAAATTCACCGGCGCCGGCCGCAGGTGGCCACGGCGGCATGGGCGGCGGGAGACCGCGGTCGCCGTATCCGTGTACGGGAGGGCACCCGAAGCGGCTTTGCGAGGGCGAAAGGCGATGTTCTTTCGGCGCGCTGGTCGCGAGCTTTTGCCAGACAATCGGATGAGGATGCCGCGATCTCGAATGCAGGGTTCGGGCCCTTGTACGGTTCCGCTCGTTGCGCAATACTTGCTCCTGAGAGATTGCGCCTACCTACTCCGCTCCGGCAATGGTTGAGATCGCTTCTTGCCCGAAATGTGCCCGAGTGGTGGTCGGGGAGGGTCGCTTCTGCGCAAACTGTGGCGCTGACATCCGGCCTCCCGAGAGCGACTTGGCCGCCGAAGGATCAGCTGATCGCCTGCTCGTCGAGTCTTTGCGACGCGCAACGATCGGTGAGTACGAGATCCGCGAGGAGCTCGGGCGTGGCGGCATGGCGACCGTGTTTCTCGCGCATGACATTCGGCTGAAGAAGAAGGTCGCCGTCAAGGTGCTTTCTCCGCACTTGCAGATGTTGCCCGGGATGGCGACGCGTTTCTTGCGCGAGGCGCAAACCGCAGCGGGAATGGAACATCCCAACATCATTCCGATCTACGCGTACCGGGAGACGGCCGATTTCGCCTTCTTCACGATGCGTTATGTGGAAGGTGCCTCGCTCTCAGCGGTCGCGAAAGAGATACGGCAGTTTCCCATCGCCACCGTGCGCGCGTTGCTCTGGGACATCGGTGGCGCGCTCTCGTGTGCGCACGCGCATGGCGTGCTTCATCGCGACATGAAGCCGGGTAACGTGTTGCTTGGCCGTGACGGCTCGGTAGTGGTGACGGATTTTGGCATCGCCAAGCAGACGGAAGGACACGCGCTGACGATGACGGGGCAACTCCTCGGTACGCCGGCGTACATGAGTCCCGAGCAATGCCGTGGCATGGACATCTCCTTCGCATCGGATCAGTATTCATTGGGGGTCATGGCCTTCGAGTTGCTGGCTGGACGGCTACCCTTCGTCAGTCCCGCGGCGGGCGGATTGATGGCCCAGCACTTGATGGAGCCGGCGCCACAATTGTTGGACTTTCGGCCGGATTGCCCAGTGGATCTGGCGCGCTCGGTAATGCGAATGCTGGTCAAGAATCCTTCAGAGCGCTTTGCAACGATCGATGAGGCCCTGACCGCCGCGGGTGCCGTTCCAGTGCTCCCGAGCGACCCGGCGCGACTGCAAATTCGGAAGTGGGCAGAACACCCAGTCCATGCGCGCAGCTTGGCCGACACACCGCTCTCACCCCTCATTGGTTCGCTGCCGTCTGCGTCGGCACCCGCTGAAGTGGCTGCTCCTCCAACACCCGTCGCTCCAACGTTGGTGGTCAGGGCACCCCAAACGCCCATTCAAGACGTTCCAAGACCACGAAGCGCATCGACGCTCCGCAATTCACGCTGGGTGTTGTTCTCTCCCGCCGCCGTGGCTGTGTTGGTGACGATTTGGCTGCTTCTGCGGGAGAGGCCGAAGTCGCTGACGCCGCCGGTCGTCACTCGGGGAACGCTGCAGGTTGAAAAGCTCCCGCCCGGCGGTGAAGTATTCGTGGATGGTGCCCGCGTTCAGGGGGCGCGCTTCGCGCTTAGCACTGGTGCACATCGGGTACGAGTTGACGCTCCGGGTTTTGTCGTGCTGGATACCACGATCGATGTCGTGAAGAATGACACATCGACGCTTGTTTTCGCCGCCCGCAGAATCGTCGAACTGGCACCGGATTCGCCCGGAGGGAAAGGTCCCGGCGGACCAGTGCAGGAGCGGCGCAAGGGCACGCTGGTCATTACCGGGTTACCTCCCGGCGGACGCGCACTTGTCGATGGTCGTGCGATATCCGGCTCGCGCGTGGAGCTCGATACGGGACGCCACACCATCCGGCTTCAGGCGTCCGGATTCGTCCCGGTCGTGTCGGTTGTGCGAGTCAGCACTGACGCGACGAGTACGCTCGTCTTCGCGTCGAGTCGCATCGCGACGCCTCCACCGGGGCCTCCTCCCGTGTCGAATGGAGTACTCATGCTCCGCGTGAGGCCCTATGCCAGGGTGTTTGTCGATGGGGCGTTCAAGTCCGAGGACGAGTTGCTGGTGATTTCCGTGCGCGAGGGGCGCCATGTGCTCCGCTTCGAGAAGCCCGGATACGTCACACTCGAAGCCACGGTGACCGTTACGGCTGGTGATACGCTCAAGAAGTCGTTCACAATTCAGCCTGAATCACCATGAGTCTCGTGAGCAAATCGGGCTGTCGCCTGCTCCTCGGCGTGGCGATCGCGGTCACGTTGTCGGCGCCGTCGGTGAGCGCGCAGCGGAGCCGGTCGGCCATGGTCGACTCGGCGCGCGCGCTGATTGACGACTTCAACGAACGGCAATCGATCGGTCTGCTGAGACGGGCACTCGATCCCGCGCTTGGCGCGCCCGACGCGTCGTGGGCGCGTGCCGTTCAGCTGTTGGGGCAGACCCTGTTGCAGACGAACCAGCGAGAGGAAGCGCTCTCATGGTTCCGTTGGGCTTTGCGACAGTCACCGTCGCTGCAGGTCGACAGCGTGAATTTCACACCAGCACTCGTCAGTGCGTTCTACGAGGCACGTGCATTCGTGGCGGCGAGCCGGACGGAGCCGAGGGCTTCCGTGCGTTTCCAATGGACAACATCCACGACGGCAGGCGGATTCGGTGACTTGATCGTCGCACGAGGGGAGGCCGGTGCTGCTGCACCGTTGCAACTCTCCGTGAACGGCGAGTTCCTCGCCGAAAGGCAGGCACGGCGACTCTCGCCGGGGAGCTATCGCATCGCGGCCCGGGCCGCTGGTCAGGCGGACGCCGAGTTCACCACGGAAGTCCTCCCAGGGGTCACGACGACCGTGACACTCAATTTCGTGTCGACGGAACGAGTGTTGTCGCAAGCCACGGAGGGGATGGTACTTGCCAGGCTCGCTCGTGTGAGTCTCCCGCAGGCGTCACCGGCCGACTGCAGGGTGGGCTTTTTCGCGGGACGTCCTGGGTTGCTGGTCGCCCGCTACACCGCATCGGGCGGAACTGGCCCGATCATCGTGAAGCCATCGATTGGCCGCGTTGCCGCGGATACTGTGACGGGTATCGCCGCGTCGGACACGACGGCGGAGTTGATGGTGCTCGCCACGTCCGCAACTGGTGTCGATTCGTTGTCGGTTGCGGCGGACGCTCGCGTCGGTGCGCCGCTGTGGGCCGCGCACTTTCCGGCGTGCGGCGAGACGCCCTCGCTTGCGCGGGTGTCGGTGACGTCGGTCACTGCCGATGCGATCGTTTTCGCGGAGGATGTGCGAGGCGCCGACCAACTGGGCGTTGTCGTCAATGCTGATGGAGCCGTAGCGGGGCTTCTGACAGGTCCACGAAGTGCGCGTATCATCGGAAACATGGCCGTACTCGTCGCGGCGGCGCGCACCACCGTCGCCTCGGGCCCGAGTGAGGTCACTCCCCCGTTTACACGGCCACCCGGCGTTGACGGTTCGCCGCCGGCAAAGAAGCGGCGCTCGCGACTGTTGCCGATCATAGGTGGGGTGGTCGTCGCCGGTCTCGCAACTGTTCTGGTGATGCCAAAGCCGGAGCCGCCTCCGCCTCCGCCTGCCACGACGGGCGGCATCGTCATCGTGTTGCCGTGATGCGCTCTCCCGTGTCGCTGGTCCTGTCTCGTCGCTCACCGGGCGCCTTGCGCCGACACACGCCACTCATGACTCTCGCGCGCGTACTGCGTTCCGCCATCGCTGCCGTCGCACTCATGCTCCTCGGGGCGTGCAGTCGGGATGTGCTGACGGTGCAGATGGGGGGCGTCACGTTGAATGTGACGGGCGCGGCCTCGAGCGCGGCGATTGACTCGTGGCGCGTGACCATCAGCGGCCCTGGTGGAGCACAGACACGCACGGGGAGCCCCGGGACGAGCATCCAGTTCACTGAACTCCAGCCGGGCAGCTACAGCGTCCTGCTGGAAGGATTCGAGGGCGCCGACATCGCCTCCCGCGGCCAGACCACTGTCACGGTGCAGGCGGGCAGCACGGCCACTGCGACTGTCTCGCTCGCCGCGGTGCTGCCGACGCTCACGGTCAGTGCCGCCGACACAGCCGCATCCGAGGTCGGACCGGACACAGGCAGCGTTACGATCTCCCGATCGGGGCCGATTTCCTCGCCGCTACCGGTGAACCTCACGATCGGCGGGACGGCCACTCCAGCAACTGACTACCAGATCATTGCGCCGACCACCACGATTGCGGCTGGCCAGCGCACAGTTGTCGTCAGCGTCGTACCGGTCCCTGATGCCGTACAGGAGAGCGCCGAGACGGTCGTCGTGGCCCTCGCGTCGGGAACGGGCTACGCCGTGGGCACGCCGTCGTCCGCGACGGTGACGATCGCGGATTCACCATTGCCAAGTGTGACGGTGACCGCGTTCGACGCAGACGCATCGGAGGTCGGCCCCAATACCGGCACGTACCGGATCGCCCGAACCGGCGCGACGACGGCGGCACTGGCTGTCGGCGTGACGCTGAGCGGAAGTGCCGTCAATGGCACCGACTATCAAACCATCGCAACACCCCAAACGATTCCCGCGGGCGCGGCCTTTGTGGACGTCGTGCTGACGCCGCTCGCCGACGCGGTCGTGGAAACGAGCGAGACCGCCGTGCTGACGGTGGTCGCCGGTACGGGCTACGCCGTGGGCACGCCCGCGTCCGCAACGGTGAACATTGCCGATGCCATACTGCCGGTTGTCACGGTGACGGCGTTCGACCCCGACGCTTCAGAGGTGGGATCGAACACGGGCACATACCGCATCGCACGGACTGGCGCGACGACGGCCTCGCTGGCCGTTGGGGTGACGCTGACCGGGAGTGCCCTGAACGGCACCGACTATCAAACCATCGCGCTGACGCAGACGATTCCTGCGGGCGCGGCGTTCGCCGATGTGGTGCTGACGCCGTTGGCCGATGCGCTGGTGGAACCCGATGAGACCGCCGTGCTGACGGTCGCCGCCGGCTCGGGCTATGTCGTGGGCACACCGGCGTCCGCGACGGTGACCATCGCTCAGGCACCGCCAGCAGCGACAAACCTGCTGGTGACGCCGGCTCTCCCCAGTGTGCGGGTGGGTGAACAGTTGACGCTTGTACCGACGGTGACAGTCGCTGGGCCGGGCGTCGGCGTGACTTACACGTTCGCGACGAGCGACGCCACTCGAGCGACCGTTGTTTCCAGTACCGGGCTTGTCACCGGAGTAGCGCTAGGCACGGTCACCATCACCGTGACAGCAACTGCGTCTGGTGGGGGCTTCACCCCTGCAGTGTTGACGGCGCCAGTCTCAGTCGGTGTTGTCAACTCGTTGGGTGTTGGGTTTGGAGCCGAACAGTTTGCCAACATCCCGGCCGGCTCGGGATTGCGTGGGTCCACCAACGGCAATGCGGACGAGCAGCCGGTCAGGACGATCTTTGTGTCGGCGTTCGCGATGCAGCGAACCGAAGTCACGCAGGGGCAATGGCGACAAGTCATGGCGGGAACTGCGCTGGCGAATCCAAGCGGATTCTCGACCTGCGGGGACACATGCCCGGTCGAGCTTGTCTCCTGGGACGATGTGCAGCAGTTCATTACCCGTCTGAATCAGCAGGATCCGGGGAAGGGTTACCGCTTGCCGACGGAGGCTGAGTGGGAGTGGGCCGCTCGCGCTGGGACGACGGGTGATCTGAATGTTGCCGGGCAATCCGTCGAGGCCCTCGCGTGGATTTCCACGAATTCACAGGGCCGGACCTGGCGTGTCGCCCAGAAACTGCCCAATGCGTTCGGGCTGTATGACACGATCGGCAACGTGTGGGAGTGGGTGAATGATTGGTATAGTGCCACGTATTACTCGGCCGCTCCACCGGTCGACCCGCCTGGACCCACAACTGGTACCCGGCGCGCACTTCGAGGA
>JANPFJ010000252.1:0-85648 GCA_031423355.1 Gemmatimonadaceae bacterium
TGAGGGGTTCGATGCGTCGCTTTCCGCGACGGCGCGAACGCAACAGGGCGCCGTGATCATGATCAATGCGAATGACAACTCCGGGGCCGTCGAGCGAATCCGCAGCGTCGTTGCGCACCTGTACGGCTGGCCGAACGAGCGCGCTGACCCAACGGCGCCGCGCGCGGTTGCGGTGTCTGCCGCGCAGATCGATGGGGTTGCGGGCCGGTATGAAGTGAGCAACAATCAGATGCTGGCGTTCGAGCGTCGCGGCGACCGCCTGCTGACGATCTCCGACGGCCGCGAAGATGAGGAGTTCGTGCCGGTGGGGCAGGATGAGTTCACGATTGCGGATGGCAGCGTGACGATCCGGTTTCTGCGCGACAGCCAAGGGGCACCCATCAGCTACGAGAGTCGCGACATGGGCGGGCGCCGAACGGTTCCACGCGTCGGCCCATTCTCGACGGCGTTCACTCCGCGGCGTGATCCCGACGCCAAGCGTACCGCGCGGATCGAAGCCGCGCTGCGCGCCATGGCGACCGGCACCGTCAGCACTCAGAGCGCGCTGCTGGCACCCGGTGCACTGCGCAACTACTCCGACGGTCCGGTGGGCGATCTGGTCGGGATCAGCAACGTGCGCTTTCTTGGTGAGGAAAGTGTCAGCGGTCGTGGGATCGAACGCCATCAGGGGACGGTGGCGCGAATCGTCTACGTCACGGCGACGATCGGCAGCAAGCCGCGGTGCATCCTGATCCACCTCACCAGCGAAGGCCTGATCACCGACATCGACGTTGTCGTTCGCTGAGTTGCCTTGCTTGATGTAATTCCGGTCCTGATCACCATGCCTCTCCGTACGTTCCTCCGCTCTGGCCTCCTCGCCGCCGTGAGCGCCAGCCTGCTGAGTGCTCAGCAGAGCGCACGGCCGAGCGATCCACTCGCTGCCAGACTCGATCGCACATTTGCGTCGATCGACTCAGCGACGACGCCGGGGTGTGCCGTCGGCGTTCGGCGGCGCGGAATGCCTCTGCTCTCACGTGTCTACGGCATGACCGATCTCGAGGCCCCCGTGAGAATCGACTCGGCATCGATCTTCGAGGCGGGGTCGGTGTCGAAACAGTTCACGGCGGCGGCGGTGCTGCTGCTGTCGTACGACGGCAAACTCTCGCTCGACGACGACGTGCGCCGCTGGATTCCGGAGTTCCGTGCGTCGGCCGGTCCGATCACGGTCCGCCAGCTGCTGCAGCATCAAGCCGGCCTGCGGGAGTGGGGCGACATCGTCGAGCTCTCCGGCTGGCCCCGCGGAACACGCGCGTATCAGATGGACGAAATCACGACGCTGATCGCACATCAGAGCGCGTTGAATTTCACACCCGGCTCGGAGTACCTGTACAGCAACTCGAACTACATCATCGCTGCCGCGATCGTTGCACGGGCCTCGGGCGAATCGTTCGCCGCATTCACCACGCGCCGCATCTTCGTACCGCTCGGCATGACGCACACCTCCTGGCGCGATGACTACACCCGTCGCGTGCCGCGTCGTACCGTGGCCTGGACGCCCGACGATGCTGGTGCATGGCATCAGGACATGCCGTTCGAGAACGTGGTTGGCCCCAGTGCACTGCTCACGACGGCGGGCGACCTGCTGCGATGGCAGGAGAGTTTCTCCACCGGTACCCTCGGCGGCGCGCGCTTCACGGCCGACATGCGTCGACCGGGTGTGCTGCGCGACGGACGTGTGACGGGCTACGCCCTCGGTCTCGAGATCGGCAAGGAGTATGGTGTGGAGGTCGTCAGCCATGGCGGATCGACGGCCGGCTATCGCGCCTATCTGGGAGAAGTGCCCGCGACGGGCGCGATGGTTGCGCTGCTGTGCAACAATGGTGGGATCCGGAGCGATCTGCTGGGCCCGCAGCTGCTCGCCATGGCAAATGGCGATACGACGACGGCCGCCGAGGAGTCAGCGCCGGAGCTCGGGCCGGCTGCACTTGAGGGTCCGTTCGCGAAGCTCACTGGCCAGTTCCGCAACACGCGCACCGGTCAGACGGTGCAGGTACGTCCCTTTCGTGACGGCCTGACGCTGAACACGTGGGTTGGCTTTCGCGCTCGAAGTGCCACGGAATTCGTGAGCCTTGATGGCGCGCGGACGTTGACGGTTCCGGCCGTGGGCGCAGGGCGTCCGTCCCGCTTCCGGATTGCGTACGGCGCCGGTGACTTCATCGAGTATGAACGCGCGGACGCGTGGGCGCCCAGGACACCCGGGCTGGCTGTATTTGCCGGAGTGTACTCGAGCGCGGACGCCGACGCCTCATGGACCGTTCGCGTCGTAAATGATTCGTTGCGTGTGCTCCGGCGCACGGGGCAATCGGATGTGATGGTTGCGAAGTATGCGGACGCCTTCACCGTGCCAAGTCAGGGATGGCTGGTGACGTTCCGGCGCGATACGCGCGGTCGGGTGGCGGGGTTCGAAGTGCGGACTACCCGGATGCGGGCGATGGGGTTTGCGCGTGTGCAGGTGCGGCGTGGCACCGACGGGTATCACGTCCCGAGGCGGTCGCAGCCGGGGACCTGACGCACGGCACTACTTGCTCCGGGGCGGCGCCTTACTGCCAGGCGTGAGGCTCGCATCGCGCACGATCGGAACGACGACCACGTTGAGCCCTCCCGCTTCGTCTGTGGCCGTGACGACGACTCCGAGCGGCCCAAATGGGAGCGAAGAAAGATCCGCGATCACCGACCACGCGGGCCCCTTGGTGCTCTTCGGAATCTGCCCGAAGGTCATTGGGAACTCCGTCCCCGCGATGGTGACGGCGACGCTGCGGAGCGGGCGGGGCGAGCGCACGGTGGCAACGACCGTCAGCGAATCCCGCACCGCCGAGTTGGGTATCGGGACCGCCATCGAGATGATGATTCCTGCATCCAGCGCTGGCGTGACGATGATTTGGGCAGCACCTCGAATTCCCTCGCTGATGGCCTCGATGTTCACCACTCCGATGGCCCGCGCCGTCACTGCACCATCGGCTGCGACGCTCGCAATCGCGTCGTCGCTGGTCGCCCAGGTGATGACTCGGCCGACGAGTGTCCGATCGGCAAAGTCGCGAAGTGCGACCGAGAGCCGAGTTGCGTTGCCGACCGCCATCGACACCGCGACCGGAATCACGGCCACCGTCACGACTGGAATCGGGCCTGGAGGCAGCGGCCCGATTCGAAGCTCGCGCTGCGCCGCGACCTCGCCGACGGCCGCACCGATCAGCACCACACCCTCGCGCAGGCCGAGGATGACCCCGTCGCTGCCAACGCGTGCGATCGCGGTATCGCTCGATGACCACGAGACGAGGCCGACTTGAATCGGTCGGCCTCGCTCATCTGCGGCCGCAACGCCCGCCGTGATTTTCTGTCCCGCCGGGACCTCGGTGGAAGAGAGGAGCACCGACAGGGTCGTGAGGACCGGAAGCGAGGCGACAGGGACGACAGGAGGCGGCGGTTCCGATGGAGCGGATCCGCCGCCGCAGCCGAAAAGCGCAAGAAGCGAGACGAGGACACGGGAGGTGCTCATCGAGCCATCCGATGCTCAGGGGGTGCGCCGGAATCGAGGCTCAGAGCTGGAAGCACAATCCGCACGCGTGATGGAGCATAGTGTGCGGTCGCGCCAGGCGTGGCCCGGCTCGCTGGCGCCGGCGGCGGTGGGCGAGCGGCGGCGGTGGGCGAGCGGCGGCGTCCGGCTAACGCCTCCGGAAGACCACGCGCCCACCAACCACCGTCAGATCCACACGCATCGAGTCCAGCTGCACCGGCGACGCCCGGAACGGATCGCGCGCCAGCAGGATGAAGTCCGCCAACTTGCCCGGTGTGATGGAGCCCTCGCGCGCCGCGCGGCCGCCAGCGATCGCACCGCCCATCGTGTAGGTCGCGATCGCCGTCGCGACATCCAATCGCTCGGACCCGACGAAGCCGTTGGCCGGTTCACCACGCAGCGTCTGCCGCGTGACCGCGACTTGCAGACCGCGCCACGGATTGAGCGTGACCACCGGCCAGTCGCTGCCGAACGCAACACGACCGCCGCGATCGCCGATCTGTTTCCACAACCACGCGTGCCCTGCACGCGCAGTGCCAATCGCACGTGTCCAGACGCCTTCTCCATCATTCTCCGGATAGGCGTGCAACGGCTGCATGCTGGCGATCACGCCATCACGTCCGAATCGCGGCACGTCAGCCGTGTCGATGGTCTCGATGTGCTCGATCCGGTTGATACGATCACGCGCCCCATTGGCCGCGCGTGCCAGGGCGTACGCATCGAGCACGGTGCGCACGCCACGATCACCGATGGCGTGCGTCATCAGTCGATACTCCTTCGCATCGAGTATGCGTACGGCATCGTTGAACGCGTCGACGGACCAGAACAGCGAGCCGCTGGTGGAGGTATCGGTGGTGTATGGCGCCAGCATCGCGGCGGTGTGCGACTCGATCACGCCGTCGATCATCAGCTTCACCAGACCAGCGGAGACCCACTCGCCGCGATAGCGTTCGCGTTCGCTGTCGAGTTTCGCGATGAACGCCGGCAGGAGTGTCGGTGGATCGGCGAAGATACCGACATCGAATCGCACCGGCAGTGCACCGACGGCGCGCAGCGAATCGAGGATCGGAAGCAGTTCGTAGTCGCCATGCGCGCTGTGGACACGGGTGACGCCAACGCTGCTGGCATACCGCAACCCGATCTGGAGTGCGTGGAGGTTCTCTGCCGCAGTCGGCGGCGGAATGAGCTTCGCAACCAGCGCGGACGCGCGCTCCTTGAGTGCGCCGGTCGGCTCGCCGGATGCATCACGCACGATGGCACCGTTTGGCGGATCCGGCGTGTCGCGCGTGATTCCCGCGAGTGCGAGCGCCTTGCTGTTCACCCAACTGGTATGACCGTCGTACGCGCTGAGCTGCACCGGGCGGTCGGGGAAGATGTCGTCGAGATCACGCCTGTTCGGCAGTCCGTCGCCGCCGATCATCCCGTAGGTCCAGCCGCGCCCCGCGACCCACGCAGTGCCGGGATTGCGCGCCGCCCAGGTGCGGAGAATGGTGCGCAGCGATGCCATGTCAGTCGCATCACCGAGCGCCACCTGTGCCAGCGCGCGCGAACCCATCAGGAAGTGCACGTGCGTGTCGGTGAATCCCGGCAGCAGTGTGCGGCCCTTTGCATCGATCACTCGTGTGCGAGGCCCGATGAAGCGTCGCATCTCTGCGTCCGTGCCCAGTGCCACGATCGTGTCACCCGCGACGGCCAGCGCTTGTGCCCGCGGGTGGGCGGGATCGACGGTCCAGATCGCGGCGTGGAGCACCACCAGATCGGCGGCACGAGTGCGCGCGGGCCGCTGAGCGGGCGCCGCGGTGGCAGTGAGCAGCGCGGCAACGGCGACGACGAGACGAATCTGCATATCGCTGACTTACACCGCGCGCGCCGTGGCGTCGAGGGGTGCCTTGGCTCCGCTGCTCTCAGCGAGGCACGCTCAGCCCACCCGGACGACCCGCTTCCCCAGCGGCGCGAACGACACGGCGGCCAGACGGAAATGGGCGAACCCGAACGGAATGCCGAAGATCGTCACGCAGTACGCGATGCCGGCCAACACATGCGAGATCCAGAGCCAGACGCCGGCGAAGATGACCCAGAGCACGTTGGCCAGGTCGGTGCCGATGATCGGCCGTTCGCCGACATCACGCGCATCGACCAACGTGCGGCCGAATGGCCACGCCGCAAAGCCGGCGATGCGGAACGCCGCGACAGCGAACGGAAGCCCGACGACCGTCAGCGCCAGCACACACCCGAGCGCCAACCAGCCGAGACCGGCAAAGAAGCCACCGCCGATCACGAACCAGAGGAGATTCAGGAGCAGTGTCATGTCGGTCACCTGTCGTGGTGAAGCGGTGGAAGGGCAGCGGGCGGGCGTGAGTGATCCTACGCCGAATTCCGACGAGAGATTCACTCGCTGCAACGCATTGGGCGTCGTCGACCACGTCACGCGGAACGCGCGCTGGCCGACGACTGCCGCTACCTGACGGAGTCCTTGACGGCCCGCAGCAGGAAAATGTCGGAGCGGTCGGTTGTTTCGCGCGCGATGCCACGCAACCCATCGCGCGAGAACCGATAACTCGCGTCAGCGGAGAGACTTATCGACAGCCGGATCGGCGTACCTCCTGCGGCCGGGACCCGGAACCACTGATCCGCACCTGTCTGCTGGTAGATCGACACCAACAGTGATCCGTCGGACATCCACGACGGCGAGCGCGTGCCTTCGCCGTCGAAGCTCGCGAGCTTCACCGATCGGCCGTCCAGAAGGGAGACTCGGTGCAACTCGATCGATTCGCCCGCCACGTTCCAGCCGATGATCGCCAGCTCCTTGCCGTCCGGTGACGGCTCCGCAAAATCGACCGTGGCAAGCGCGGATGGCACGGCGATCACGGTGTCGGCGCGCAGGCGCAGGCCGCGCAACTCCAGCCGGTCGATCCCGACCAGATGGACGAAGCCGCCACCGGGGACGGTCTCGAACTGGCCTCGGCCGCTCGAGAGCGTCGCGACCGGGCGTCGTGCGCCGGTCGTGGCGTCGATGTCGACGACCGTGATACTGTCTCGACCAAGCCGGCTTGCGACGATCACGCTGCGGCCATCCTGCTGCCAATCCCAGTCGAAGAGGTCGCGCTCTGTCCCGAGTGCAATCGCCGCGCCGCCCCCAAATGGGACGACGGAAAGCTCCGTGGTCCTCGGGTCGCTCGGACGCTCGCGAAGGAGGAAAAGCCGGTCGCCCGCCGGGGCGATCGCACCGGTCAGCCGGGTGGTCGAGCGGCCGATGACGCGCCGCGTGAAGGTCGTCGCGGCGATCGAGCTCCGCTCGAGCACCGCAACGGCGAACTCGATCGGGCCGTCGACCACCAGCATCCGACCATCGCGCGAGATCTGGGACCCGAACTGTGCGCCAACGCCCGTGGCGATGGGCGCACGCTCCAGCACCATCCCGCCGTTGCCGTCGATCCGGAAGCGGCGGAAATCGACCGTACCGGATGCACGGTTCTCCTCACCGACGGTGAACCCGTGGTCGTGTGCGCGCACCTGATGTCCTCGACCCCGCTTGACGTTCAGTGCCAGCGAATCAGTCACACGTCCGGTGCGATCGATCAACTTCACAACCGACTTGCCTTCGCCAACGTCCGATGCGACGAGGGTCAGCGGCGTGCCCGGGATGTCCCATGCGCCGTCCACCAGGCCGTTCCAGTCGCGGAGTTGCAACGAGTCGACCTGGCGGCCGTCCGCGATCGTAAAGCGACGGAAGCGCAGCGCGTGAACTCCGCCTGCACCTGGATCACTGACCAGGAGCGTATCGCCGCTGCCGATCGACACCAGACAGCAGCCGAGGTAGCGCGGCACGCCGCCCAGCGCGAGGACGGAGAAGGCTCCATATCGCTCCGTGGACGCTGCGGTGTATGCGAGCCACCTGCCGTCGTCGGACCACTCGATGTTCCGCACGCCGATCAGCCCCTCGACGATCGTGGTCGAGCCGGCGCCACCCATATCCTGGATCCGGATGTCGACCAGGCATTCGCTGTTCTCATTGCACCGGCGCTCTGCCACGGCGAGCCGCGTGCCGTCGGGCGAGAGTGACGGTGCATTCGCGTTGCCCGACGACGTGAGTCGCACCCGTTCGAAGACGGGCACGTCCTTGTTCTTGCCGCCGTTCAGGAGAATCGCGAACAGCGAGGCGAAAATGGCGACACCCGACCCAAGCAGCGCATACGCCGGCACCTTCTTCTTCACCGACTCCGCGGGCACGTTCGCAGTGGACGCTGGCCGTGTCTGTGTTGGCGTGATGCCGCCGCTCGAGACGACCAGTGGCTCGAGCAGGCGCAACACCTCGTCCGCACTCTGGAACCGATCAGCGGCGCGTTTGGCGAGGCAGCGCATCACGATCGCCTCGAGCTCGGCGGGGCATGACTCGCGGTACTTGCGCACCGGGGCAGGCGCCTCGGTCACATGCGCGACGAGCATCTGCTGCGGCGGCAGCCCCTGAAATGGCGTGCGCCCCGTGAGCAGCTCGTACGCCAGCACGCCGAGTGCGTAGATGTCGACGCGGTGATCGATTTGCGGATCGGCCACCGCTTGCTCGGGTGCCATGTAGGCGGGGGTGCCAAGCGCGACGCCGGCGGTGGTCAACGTGCTCTCGCCGGCCGCCTCCGTCACCGCCTTGGCGACACCGAAGTCGGTGACGAGCGCATGGCGTCCCGAGAGCATCACGTTGTCGGGCTTGATGTCGCGGTGCACCACCCCCTGTGCGTGCGAATAGGCGAGTGCGTCGGCGACTTCAATCAGAATGCGGACCGCATCGGTGACCGGCAGTTCGCCAATCCGGTCGAGTCGCGCGCGCAACGATTCGCCGGCAACGAACGGCATGACGAAGAACAGAAAGCCGTCGGCCTCACCCGAGTCATGGAGCGGGAGGATGTGCGGATGCTGCAGCCGGGCCGCGACCTGAATCTCACGAAAGAAGCGCTCGGGCCCCATGGTGACAGCGAGCTCGGGGCGGA
The DNA here is from genome assembly GCA_031423355.1 of Gemmatimonadaceae bacterium. GTDB lineage: Bacteria > Gemmatimonadota > Gemmatimonadetes > Gemmatimonadales > Gemmatimonadaceae > JACMLX01. The sequence continues at coordinate 8,533 of JANPFJ010000252.1, forward strand.
GCACCTTGAGCGCGACCTGGCGGTTGTGGCGCAGGTCGTCCGCGAGGAACACCGTGGCCATGCCGCCGGCGCCGACCTCGCGTACAATGCGGTAGCGGCCGTCGAGGGCGCGGGAGAGACGGTCGGCGATTTCTGTCACGACCGCAACGTTACTGGCCGTGGCGCAGGGGGGCCAGTGCGCGCCTCCCTGCACCACGGCCAGCGAGCTACCGTTCCCGCGCCGCGGCCGTCGCCGTCACCACCCGCTCCGCCGCACCAACGAGCCGGAGAAAGCCCGCGCGATCACCATCACGGTCGTCGTTCTGCCCGCGCTCCGCCAGACGACGCACGTCGGCCCAGGTGAGGTTGCCCTTGTGCTCACTGTCGCGGAGCAACATGCCGAAACCAGCCACGGCACTCGCAAAGGAGTAGTCTGCAGTGGGAGCTCCCGCCGACTCGTGTACCGCCCACGAGAGCAGCGCACTCTTGCCGCCTTGTGGCTGCTGATATCGGACCTTCACGAATGCCAGTTCCTCGCTGTCGTGCTGCGTCACCCTGCGTCGTGGCGCGCTGTACCGAAGCGGATCAACCGTGCCCGTCGACACCGTTGACGCTCCGTCCACCAGCTCGACGTCATACAGCGCCGTCACGCTGTGCCCTGCACCCAGCTCACCGGCGTCCTTCGTATCATCGTTGAAGTCCTCGTCGCGCAGGAGTCGGTTCTCATACCCGATCAGGCGATATGACCGGACCCGCGATGGATTGAACTCGACCTGGATCTTCACGTCACGAGCCAGCGTGAAGAGCGTGCCGCCCATCTCGCGCACCAGTGCCTTCTGCGCCTCGGCAAGATTGTCGATGTAGGCAAACTGGCCGTTCCCCCTGTCCGCCAGCTGCTCCATCTTGGCGTGCTGGGTATTGCCCATGCCAAAACCAAGCACCGTCAGGAAGACACCGCTCTTCCGCTCCGTTTCGATCAGCTGAATCAGATCGCTGTCGCTGGTGGTACCGACATTGAAGTCGCCGTCAGTTGCGAGAATGACGCGATTCGCCCCTTCCGAGATGAAGTGTTGGCGGGCCGTGTTGTAGGCCAGCCGGATGCCGGCGCCACCGTTCGTCGAGCCCCCTGACTGCAGCCGATCGAGCGCCTCGAAGATGCGCGACTTCTCGCTGCCAAGGGTGGATGGCAGCACCAGTCCGGCGGCCCCGGCATAGACCGCGATGGCCACACGATCCTGCGGCCGCAGCTCCTGGGTCAGCAACCGGAGCGACTTGATCACAAGCGGGAGCTTGTTTTCTTCGCCCATCGAGCCGGAAACATCGACCAGAAAGACCAGATTGGCCGGAGGAAGGTCTGCGATCGGCAACCGCTGCGCCTGCATCCCGATGCGGATCAGCCGGTGTGACGGTTGCCATGGTGCGGCGTGTGTCTCGATCGTGACATCGAGCGGCGCGGTGCCGCGAGCCGGTGCGCGATAGTCGTAGTGGAAGTAGTTCACCAGCTCTTCGATCCGAACCGCGTCGCGTGGTGGACGTTGCGACTGATCGAGGTAGCGGCGCACATCGGAGTACGATGCACGATCGACATCGATCGCGAAGGTGGAGAGTGGAGTGCGGCGCGCGTTCAGGAATGGATTCTCCGCGATCACCGAGTACTGCTCGCGGTTGGACGAATCCTGCTGCGATGTCCCTACGCTTCCGTTCCTGTCGTCGCGCATACTTCGACGCCGCTCGAGCGACGGAGTGGCCTTCACTGCGTAGCCGACTCCTCCGGCCTGTGCCACCGACACGTTCATAGGCGTCACCGCCGCTGCCACAGTTTCGGAACGCACTCCCCTGGTCGGCGCACCGTTGACGACGACATGGTCAAGTTGCGCCGGCGAAGGCAGCAACGCGATGTCAACCGTCGTCCCACTGCCCGTAAGGGCGACGCGACGTGTCACCGGCAAGTATCCGATCATGCGAACGATCAGGTCAAGCGAGCGTGTCGTCGATCCGACCGCGAGCGCCAGTCGATAGCGACCGGCGTTGCCAGTCCGTGTGCCACCGCCGTGGCCGCTCGCCATGATCGTCGCGCCGACCAGAGGCCGCTGGGAATTGCCATCGGTGATCGTCCCGCTGACGACGAACGAATCGCGGGCCACGGCTGGCGGGGGTGTGACGGCGGGCATCAGCAGCGTTGTCAGCACCACACTGAGGAGAATCATCGGAGCCTCCGGTTGAACCTGTCGAGGACCACGGATGGCGGTCGTCGATCGGGCTACAGGAACAGGGATGTCTGATTCCAAACTTCTTGCACACGGCCTTTCGCTCCGAGTGCCCATGGGTCAGCGGGCGCTCCGTGCTTCGGCGTTCATTCGGATCGACGGGCGTGCCGCGATGCGACGGCGGCGCGCCGTCCGGCAAGCGGCACATCGTCGGTGACGCGCGCCCGACGCGCCGAGTATGCGTCACGACCGCGAGCTGCACTGCCCTTTTCTGCACCGCCCTTTTCTGCATCGCCCTTTCCTGCACCGCCCGTTCCTGCACCGCCCCTCTCTGTTCCAGGTTCATTGCGATGGACTCTCCGCGCGGTTTTCTCGGCACTCTCATCCTGTTGCCCCTGCTGGCCTGCGGCGAGGGCTCGGTCGGCGATCCCCCGGCCGACGGCCTGCTCGCGATCGGAACGTGGGGTGGCAACGAAGCCGGCGTGCTCGTGGGCGACACGCTGACGCATGTGCACATCGGGTGCACGTTCGGCGACCTGCGCGGGCGGGTCACACTCGACGCCGACGGCCGATTCACTCGCACCGGCAGCTATGTGCTGCGCGCCTATCCGGTCCAGGTGGGACCCGCGATGCCAGCGACGTTCACGGGCCGCGTGTCCGGTCAGACACTCACGATCAGCGTGGCGGTGCGAGACACGATCGAGAAGAAGGATGTCGCATTCGGCCCCTCCTCGGTGCGCCTCGGGACGGAGCCGACGATGGCCAACTGCCCGATCTGCAGAGTGCCGGGCGATCGGTCATCAGCGCGGGCACAGCCCAGCGACGTACCTATGCGCCCACGGTGGTATCGGCGCCTGCTCGGCGGCGGCTGAGCGAAAGGTTTGCAGGCGGCACCTGACCGCGCATAGGGGTCATCAGGTGTGGTGTGTTTCCAAGGGTATGACGGTCCCGGATTGGCCGGGAAACCGAGAGCCCTTCACCGGGAACACGACGCATGCCGCACCAACTGACACGACGCACCCACCCAACCCCTGCGTTCCAGCGGGGCCAGAGCACTGGCCTCGTTCCCGCGCTCGTCGCCATGGCGCTGCTTCCGGCATCTCCAGCTTCGGCCCAGACATCCACCAGCTCACCGTTTCGGCTCGAGAGTTTTGCCGCGCGCAACGAAGCATCCGTCTCGAATCTCTTCGGCGGAATCTCTCTCTCCGGCTACTCGGGAATCCTGGGGCTCCGACTCAACGGCGCCGTTGCCGGCTTCGAACCCGGCGGACGCCAGCGCGTCACAGAAACGCCGGTGCGCGTTTGTTCTCCAAGCACGGGCTGCCGAACGCTGATCCGTCGACAGGCGGAATCGGGATCCTTCTTCGGCGCCGACGCGTGGAGCGCGGACGCCGACCTGATTGCCGAGCCCTTTCGTCAGTTGCCAGTGATGCGCCAGCTGCTGCTCGGCTTCTCTCCCTACGTGTTTACCGGAATCGGCCGCCTCACGAACAATGCGACAGCAGCAATCGGCCCTGACACCTCGCGCGCCGTGTGGAGCTACGGCGCGGGTGTGCATCATGATCTGGTCAGTCGTGTCGGCCTCACGGCGGAAGCCCGCGTGCGCCGGCGCCTCGAGGATAACGCTTTCATCGGCAACACCTTTCGCGATGCGGTGCAATACCGCGTTGGCCTCAGCGTTGGCGTAGGCGGTGGAGCGCGCCGGTCGAAGCGGAGCGCACCCGAGGTGGTGGTGGTCTCGCGCGGGCGCTTGCCGGCGCTCGATCCCGAGACCGCCGCGCCGACGTTCGCACCATCCATGCCCGCCGCGCCGCGCAATCGGTTCGACACGCTCGATCCCGACGTGCTCGTGCCCCGTCTCATCGATGCCGCCGAAGCGCTGCTCGACACACCCTGGCGCGAAGGCGGGACCACACCGGGCGCTGGATTCGATGCCGGCGGTTTCGTGCAATACGTCTTTGCGCAGGAGAACATCCGCGTGCCGCGGCTGGTGCGTGACCTGTCGACCGCGGGCGTCATCGTCTCGGCACGCGCAGGCAATCTGCGCCCCGGCGACCTCCTGTTCTTCAGCAACGATGGTGATGGCGTGGATCATGTCGCCATCTATACGGGTCGTGATCGCTTCGTCCACGCGACGGCCAGTGGCGGCAGCGTGAGGTACGATGTGCTGGGCGAGGAAGCACGAGGCACCTGGTTTGCTGCGCACCTGCAGAGTGTACGTCGGATCATCGGAGCCAGGACCACGGTATCACCGTCAGCAATGCCATACCGGACGCCGGCTCGTGCGCCGTCGAGTCGACCGGACAACGCACCGAAGCCGACGGGGGCACCATGAAGGCAGACGACTGTTCAACCGGCACGATGATCATGCGGGCATCGCGACGCGTCGTGGTGACTCTGGCGCTACTCCCTTCGGCCGTGTCGGTCGCAGTCGCCCAATCATCGGCCACGGCTGGTGCCAGCGAACCGCTGCGGTTACTCGGCCTGAGTGTCGCCGCATCCGGCGGACCACGCGACACGCTCGGCCTCCTCGTCGCGACCGTGGTGCGCGATGGGCCAGCCGATCAGGCGGGGATCACGACCGGCAGCAGAGTGCTGGCCGTGAACGGTCTCGCGGTGCGACTCTCGCCGAATGACATCGGTCGACCACGAGCTGCCGACAGTGTGCTGCAGCGATTCGATGAAGTGATTCGGTCGACATCGTCCAGCGCCGATGTCACACTCCGCATCGTTGGCGGTGGTCGGACGCGCAACGTGTCACTGGCCACGGCTGATCGGCGCAGCGCGAAACGTGAAGCATCGGCCGAGCCAGGTTCCGGTGCGCCAACCTCCGCTGCGCCGACCTCCGGTGCGCCGACCATCAGCGCGTCGCCGACAGCTGCGACGGTGATGTCGGCGCCTGCAGCCGCACCGGCGCCGGATTCGCTGCGCCGGACGGATTCGGCGCCCTCGGCGACGCTGGCAACTGCCGCAGTGCAGGCAGCGACTGCGGTGCCCACCGCGCTGCCAACGGAGGCAACACCACCGGCGCCTGCCACACTCAGCGTCCTGATCGACGCATTGCTCTCGGTTCAACTGGATCTGCGACGCCTGGCGCGAGACGCGCAGCCGCGCGCGCTGAGCGACAGTCTCACCGATCTCGAACACGATGTCGCGCTGCTTCGCGCCCGTCTGCGCCGAGTTCAGGGCGCGCCCACAGCGGCGGGCATCACGGGCGGCAGTGCAAGCATCGCTGCGGTGACGCCGCCGACTGCTCCTGCAACGCCGACGGCCGCGAATGTGGCGCCGAGCGTTGCCCCCACTGCACCGGCCGTGCCCGTTTCTGTGGCCAGTGCACCGAACGTATCGCTCGCCGGCCTCGAGCTGGCGCGCGTCACTGGCGATCTCGCGGTCTTCCTCGGCCCGCAGGCCGACGCCGCGTTGCTCGTGCAGAGCGCCAGCGACGTATGGGAACCGCTGCGCGCGGGGGACGTGGTACTGAAGGTCGATGGCGGTACACCGGATCTGATGCGATTGCGCGATGCGCTCTCGGCGCAACAACCGGTCACACTGGTCGTCCTGCGCCGCGGGCGAACCTTCACCGTGGCCTTCGGCGGTGCGCGCCAACCATGAATGCGGGCAGGTGGTGCACTGGCGCGCGATTCAGCGCGAGGATCGCGCGTCCGGTGGGAGCCATGTCGACAACGCCTCACGCAGCACGCGGAGCGCATGTGTCATATGCGCTTCCACCGTCTTCGTGCTGATGCCGAGTCGGGTTGCAATCTGCGTCTGACGGACACCGTGCATTCGACTGAGCATGAAGACTTCGCGGCAGCGTGGTGGCAGCGCCGCGACTGCAGCATCGATCGCGGAGTGGAGTTCTGCCTCCGCGAGTGCCTGATCGGCGTTGGTGCTGTGATCAGTGGCGGATAGGTAAAGCGCGATCGTCAGCTTGGGTTCCGCGCGCGACGCAATGCCATCGTGTCGCGCCAGATTCAACGCACGGTTCCGTGTGGCGTGGAACAGCCATGCTTGCGGCGAGACCTGTGGGGCGAGGGTCGCGCGCCCTCGCCACAGTGCCAGCATCGTGTCCTGCACGGCTTCCTCCGCTCGCGCACTGTCGCCGACGATTCGCGTGGCGAAGCGAACCAGCGGCGCGTACCACGCGGCGAAGATCGCATCGAATGCAGTCCCTTCTCCCGCGCGCAGCCGTGCGACGAGGTCCCGATCAGTGTCGGAGCTGGCAACCGGCGTGGCTTTGGGCAGTGCCATGCGCGAGACGTGTCGGCGCAGCCGGCGGTGACGCCGGTGCACCGCTCCAGGGGCAGGTTAACGTGCTGCCGGGGAGAGCCGCACACAGTCAGACGAGGGGTGCTACACCGTCACGAGCGATTTCGGATGCGCCGCGGCGGAGGCCGGCGGCAGGCGAGCTGAGCCACTCGCTGTCGGGGAAGTGACTTGGCACGCCCACTCATCAGTACGGACACCGTCGCTGCCTCAAACCCCCTCACAGGCGCGAAAGGGGGATGGGCACGGGCGTCCGCGTGCCGGATGTGCGGGCGGCCTCCGGTGTCCGACCCGTGCTCCGTCCCCATATTTCCGGCTTCGCCCTCACCCTGCCTGCGACAAGGACACCACCATGCGTCGATTCATTTCCACCCTTGCTCTTCCGATCACGTTCGCCGTCATCGCAGCCGTTGCCGCGGCTCCGTCACCCCTCGCCGCGCAGGGCCTGATGGCCGACATGCACAGCGAAGTGAGCGCGGTGCAGAAGAAGCTCATCGATCTTGCGACTGCCATCCCAGAAAGTGCGTACGGCTGGCGGCCGAGTGCCGGCGTTCGCACGGTCGCCGAAGTGTTCAAGCATGTGGCGACGGACAATTATCTGATTCCGATCATGACGGGCACACCGGCTCCTGCATCCACCGGCATCATCGCGACGGACATGAAGACCGTCGAGGCGTATGAGAAGCGTCCGATGACGAAGGCGCAGGTGATCGCCGAACTGACTGCGTCGTTCGGTCATCTGCATGGGGCGTTGCGCACCACGACGGACCAGAACCTGACCGAGATGATCAAGTTTTTCGGGCAGGACATGAGCCGGCAGAAGGTCGCGCTGATGACCGTGAACCATCTGCATGAGCATCTCGGGCAGTCGATTGCGTATGCGCGGAGCAACAACGTGGTGCCGCCGTGGAGCAAGTAGCGGCACGCGGGTAGCGGTGACGGTGCCCGCACGGGGGACGCTGACGCGTTCGCCGTGCGGCACGCTGTCGCGAATGCCTACCCGCCCGTCCCGAACTGCCGCGTGAACTTGAGGAACACCGAGCGTTGCTGCGGCCGCACCCAGTCGAAGAAGCCATTCGCCTCGCGCCCGTCGTTCACCACGATGAACAACCCAGTCCCCGCCGTATTCAGCCAGCCGAGCCGCGCATTGGCCGACCAGATACGCTGCTGATTGTTGTACTGCGTGAGCGTCTGCACGAAGATGCGCGGCGTGAAGAAGTAATTGAGCCGCAGCGCCTGCAACGTCCGGATGAAGTTGCCCTGCGGCAGTCGCACATCGTTGTATTCGCCCGTGATCGAGCCGGAGAACGTTGCGCCTCGCCGGAGCGTGATCGCGGCACTGCCGCCACGGCGCGTGCCGGTCCAGAACTCGCCAACGTCGAAGCGCCCGGTGACCCAGAGGTTCTCGCTGGGGTCCGTCTGATAGTCGAACCCCACCGTGCCCCAGTCGTAGGAGCCCGCCGGCAGGACCACACCTGGCGCAATCTCGAACGGCGCTTGCAGCCCCTCGTGCGAGATGTTGTACTCGGGGCCAAAGCGGGAGCTGTTCGCGAACTCGATCTCGGTCAGGTCGATGTGATAGAAGCCTGACTGATAGAACCCATCGGTGCCATACGTCGCCCGATAGTTCACGTGCGGATTCCACTGCCGGAACCAGTCCCACTCCGGCTTCCGCACCAATCGCAGCAGCGACAGATCCACCTGCCGGAATCCGGCGGGGCGGCTCAGGAATCCCACTTCCGGGTTGAACGCCTCGCCCACCTGTGCCACGCGCAGGCTGTGGTTCCACACATTCGTCTGATACGCCATGCGCGCGCTGTAGGCCGCAGCGTCACCCGTGCGGCCCGGCGTGGTGGTGAGTGCCGCCCATGCGTCACCCGTCCAGCGCTGACCGAGGCCGAGACGACCATCGGCCACGAAGGTGCGGTTCACATCGCGCGAGTCGCTCATCGAAAGCCGCTGCACTGCCATCGCACCAATGCGCGAGCGGCGAGAGATCTCGCGGATCCCGCGAATTACAGTGTACGACTGTCCATCGGTGCTGCTGTCCGGCGCATCGGTGACCATCTGCAGCAGGCCGATGGTGTTCTGTCCCAGGCGGCCCGTCAGTCGCCCACCACCGATGATCGGTTGCGGCGTGCCATTCGCCGAGATGCCGATACGGCGCGTGAAGAAGGGATCGATGGCCTGTGGTGTGCCGGCGGAGAAGATGCCGGCATTCTCGAGGAAGAACGGGCGTTTCTCGGGGAAGAAGATCGGGAAACGCGTCAGGTTCACGCGCTGATCGTCAACTTCCACCTGGGCGAAGTCGGTGTTGTAGGTGAGGTCGAGGGTGAGCGCCGGTGTGACGCCGTACTTGATCTCACCACCGAACTCGCTTGGCGTCGTGGTGCGTGATCGCGCACCCGTCGGATATTGCGTCTGCGCCGAGCTGAGAACGTAGGGCGTGAACGTCTGGATGCGGCGCGTCGGCACCGTGAGTTTCTCGAGCGTTCCGGCCAGCGACAGGCGATAGAGATTGAACTGTCGCGGGATGTAGGCCCAGTAGAGTTCTTCGTTCTTGCGTCGGATCGACCGGGTGATGTTCATCCCCCACGTTTGCTCGCCGCGACCGGCTTGGTACCGGAGGGTCGAGAACGGAATCCGGAACTCGGCCGTCCAGCCAAGCGAGTCGATGTGCGTCGCGACGGTCCAGCTGGCGTCCCAATTGACGTTGAATCCACCCAGTGCCCCGGCGAGCGCACGGTTCTGTCCCTGCACTGCCGCGCCACCGCCCTCGCCTTCGCGAATCACCTGGCCGTCGTACTCCACGCCGGCGGGCGTCGTGCCAAACACGAAGCCATTCTGTCGATCGTGATAGGTATCGAAGATGAATGCGATGTGATCGCTGTTGGAGAGCGTGACGTCGCGGATCTTTTCGCCGGGCACGATCAGATTCGGTTCGCGATCGAACATCCGCGCGCCGATGTAGAGATTGATGCCATCGGTGGCGAAGCGGACCTCGGTGCGCTCCGTGGCCGGCACCCCCTCGTTCAGCTCGCGCTGGAGGAAGTCGGCGACGGGTGAACCCTGCTGCCAGACCGCTTCGTCGAGTCGGCCGTCAATGGTGGGCGGGGTGGTGACGCGGGTGGCGCCGGTCTGCGGCAGCGGTCGGGCGCGGGCGGCACGGGCGAAGGAGTCCGCGAGCGCGGCGTCGAGGCGGGGCGCTGGCACGGCCGGGCGCTGCGCGTGAGCGGCGAACGGCGCGGCGAAGGCGGTGGCGATCGAGAGCGTCAGCGCGAGGCTGCGCTGGGCGCGGAGAAACAGGCAAGCGGGCAAGCGGCGCGGGCTGGAGAGTGCGGTATTGGCGAACAGTGGCTCTACGGGTCAGAGGCCGAGAGCGCTGTTCGGGAGGGTGGACAGAAGGACGACGACGAGCCTGCCGGATGCCGGATTCCGGATTCCGCAGCGCCGCGGATGCGTAAAACGTTGGGTGGCGATTGCCTCAGTGCAAAAAGCCCAACCATCGCTGGCCGGGCTCTTCAACGCCACACTCGGTTGCGTCGGCACTCGGCCAGAGCGGGAGACGGGATTCGAACCCGCGACATCAGGCGTGGAAGCGTCCCGCGTGTCGCGCGCCGCCGCCGCACCGCGGCGTCCCCGCGGGCCCCGGGTCGCCGGCCCCGTCCCCAGGCCGAACGACCCGCGATGCCCGCCGGCGCGGTGGCGGGCGCGCCGTCGCCTGTCCACGGGGGCTCGCGAGACAGGGGGCCGGCGCCTACACTCACCTCACCCCGATTGAAATTCCTGACCCGTCCGCCGGCACGTCGCATGCTTACCGCGCTGGAGCCGCCTGCGCCGCCGCGACCGGCGCGCGCACGGGAAGCATCGGCAGTGGCGCCGGAGCGGGCCGCGCGAGGAGGAAGCCCTGCACGTACGTCGCACCGTGCTCCACCACCCACGCGAGCTCCCCCTCCGTCTCGACACCCTCGGCCAACGTATCGATACCGAGCGCCTGCGCGACGTCGAGCAGGTTCGCGACGAGGCGTCCCTTGTACGGATCCTGGTCCACATTGCGGATCAGTTCCATGTCGAGCTTGAGCAGGTCGGGACGTAGCTCGTGGATCAGGTTGAGCGACGAGTAGCCAGCGCCCACATCGTCCAGCGCGACGCGGAAGCCGGCACCGCGGTAGTAATCGAGGATGTTGCGCAGATGCTTTGGATCGTGTGCACGCTCGGTTTCGACGATCTCGAACACCACATCGCTGCGCTGGATCGACGTCTGATCGATGGCCGCCACGGTGCTCCGCAGACAGGACGCCGGATCGTAAATGGCGGTCGGGGCGAAATTCACGAAAAGTTTACCGTGCAGGCCGTGCGCGTGCGCAGAGCGGATCGCAGACAAGCGCGCGGCGAGGTCCAGCTGGAAGAGCAAGCCGGCATCGTGCGCCGATTCGAAGAGCAGGCGTGGCGAGATCACATCTCCTTCCGTCGATATTCCGCGCAACAGGGCCTCGTGCCCATAGAGTGACGTGGGCGACGCGGCCAGCATGATCGGCTGAAAGTACGACGTCAGACGCGCTTCACCGAGCAGCGCGACCAACCAGTTGCTGCTGACGCGTGCCATGAGGCGTGAGAGCGGTTCGACGCGCGGCAGGTCGTCAGCGACGGGTGGCGAACCAATCGGTGTCAGCAGCGAACGGGTATCGTCCCGCTCGATCTCGGACAGCTGCTCACGAAACGCCACGATCAAGCGATCCAGCGCATCGGCTGTAATCGAGCACACTATCCCATCGGCCGACGTTGGCGTGGTGCGCAGCCCAAGGCTCGAGAACATCGCACGCATCTTGTTCGTGACGTGCGACGTTGGAAACCAGCAATGCAGATCCCCACCGCCGTCGAGCGGCGCCGGGAGCACTTCACAGCGCATGCAGCTGCGGCGTTCCCGCGCAACCGCCTGCGGCGTCTCGGAGTGCAGGATGGGAAGCATACGGGAGAGTGTCGTACAGTCGGGGACAAACCTGAACCGTTGCCCTCGGCGCATTGGCGGCGCTTGGCGTCGTGATACGGCACACGAATGACGCACAGCGTCGCGTGTTGTATCAGCCACAAACGAACTTGACGATTCCTGCCCCGCCCGCAACGTCTCACCATGCCGGGATCGTGAGGCCCTGCGGAACATGTTGAGGCGTCACATCATCGTCTGATCGCCACTCCATCCGAGGCCCTGCACACAGGTCGGAACTCAACGGCGTCATGATGCAGTACTTCCATTGGTACATCCCCAATGACCGTCGCCTCTGGCGCGAAGTAGCCCACAACGCACGACAACTGGCGAACCTTGGCATCACCTTGCTTTGGCTCCCGCCTGCCTACAAGGGGCTTTCGGGTGCCGAAGATGTCGGCTACGGTGTCTACGACCTGTTCGACATTTGGGCTGTCTCCGGTTCCGTGGACGCGCGGCTACGCTACTGCATCGTCAAACGCCATCGGGCTCACGTAGCCCGATGTAGAATGCCTTCGGATCGGATTGTAGAAGTGCTCCATGAAATCGAAGACATCGCCGCGTGCGGCATTCCGAGTCGCATACGGATTCCGCTCCGTGCGTTCCGTTTTGAGCGTCGAGAAGAAGCCTTCCATCACGGCGTTGTCCCACACGTTGACGGACCGACTCATACTGCATCCGATGCCGAGCGCATCGAGCGCGCGTTGGAACTGCTCGCTCGTGTACTGACTACCCTGGCCGGAATGCGCGAGCGCACTGGGCGGCGTCTCGCGGCGCCACACAGCCATCAGCAGGGCGTCGGTCACGAGCTGCGCCGTCATCGTGGCCTGCATCGACCAGCCCACGACGCGACGCGAGAAGAGCTCCAGCACAACGGCGACGTACAACCAGCCCTCGAGCGTCGACAGGTACGTAAAGTCCGCCACCCATTTCTGATTCGGCGCGGTCACCGTGAAGTCGCGGTCGAGAAGGCTGGGGGCAATCGCCTGCACGGCGCGCCCGGCGGCAGGCTGCGCAGCGTACCCGAGATCGAGAGCGCCTGTGCCGCTTCCATGAGGTTCAGCGAGCCGAGATCGCGACCGTCGGTCGACTTCATCACTATCGTCGTGCGCATGTTGCCACCGACCGAGTCCAACGTGGAACGAGCGCCCGCTCCTGCGGAGTCAGCCGTCGCGCTGAGGAGGATGGTCACGGTGTGGGTGGTACGGCGTCTGGCGTCGAGGCTCGCGTCGCGCGCATGGCGCACGGCAGCGGACGCCGAGTCCTCTGTGATGCGTCCGCCGAGCGAATCGCATCCGCGTGAGTCGGTGCGCGTGGCGACGGTCGAGTCGCCGGGAACAGGTGACTGATTCGATTTGGGACCAGTGGTTCTGCTGGCCGCGAACAGTGCGATGGCACCGGCGCCCGCGAGGTGGATGTTGCTCTTGTGATCTCCAGGCGCACTGCATGCTCTGCCAAGGCACCCGTCGGTTCGCTGCGGTACGGCGCCGTGTTGCAACGCGAAGGGCACCGTCGCGCTCCCTACTCGAACACCTCCCGCAGCGCACACGTGAACCCCGGCAGTGCGTCCCCCGCCGTCAGCATGCCGTCGGCCTGCACCTCGAGTTCGCGGCCATCGCGGAAGTGGATCGTCGCCCGCCGTTGCTTCGGATCGATCAGCCAGGCGACCACTACCCCGGCATCCAGCCACTCGCGGATTTTTCGCACCGCAGCCTTTCGCCGATCGCTCGGTGACAGTATTTCCGCCACCAGGTCCGGCGCCAGTCGCCAATAGCCATCCTCGGTTGGGCTCGGGAGCCGATCCATCCGGACGAACGCGAGGTCGGGTGCAAGCACGGTGTCCGGATCGCTCGCGATGTGGAAACCCGTGTCCTGTCCAAAAACGGCGCCCAGTCGCGCCCCCCGAACATGATGGGTCACGAGCCAACAGAGATTGGCCGCATACAACCCGTGCCATGGTCTCGGCGGCTCCCGCACGATCATCCGTCCACGCACCAGCTCCGTGTCCGCGTCGGGCGGCTGTAGCTCGAACAACTCTGCAGCAGACATCAGTGACGACGGTGTCATGCGGCCTCCCTGAACGGAACAGTGGCACCATGTGAACCCGCCACATGATGCCACCACCTCACTCCAAATGCGTCACCAATTTCACGCACGCATCAACGCATCACCCTCCAGCGTTCAGCGGTGTCAGCTGCTTCCCAACAAGTCCAGGTTCTGCGCTGATGCGACCACACAAATCGTACCCTTGCCCACCACGCGCCGGTCGCAGGTCAGCAGTGACCGGAATGCTTCGCGCTGCCAACTTTCTCGGATCACTCGCTGACACGCTCGTGCTCAGCGGCGAAGGGTATGAGCGGAAGCTCCCCGTGTAGCTCAGCCGACCGTGAGCCGACGGATGGTGTGCGGACATCGGTGGACTCAGACCGTCCGGTGAAACCGCGGCGCCGGCTGTTCCATGCGCTCGTCACCCTTCGCCTCGGCATCGAACTTGGAACCTGCCCGACTTTTCTGGGGGGACGTCACAAGCGCTCACCGCAGTTTGTGCAAGGGCAGCGAAACCAGGTGGCCCTCGTCCAGCTTGCCTATACGCCGCAGCTTCTTGATGTCTTCTTCCGGATCTCTGGTCTCGTATTGTTGGGTTGCCGGGTCCTTTGCGATGTAGCGGCGTTCGGCGCTGGCGGGGATGACATCTCCGTGGACTTCCATCTTGCTCTGGCGCTTGTAACGCACTTTGCAGCGCGGCTCGAAGGCGCCACCGACGTCGACGCGGATATAGGCGGCATGGCCCTGGTCAGCTTCCATGTGCCCCGTGATACGTGCGCCCCAGATGGGACCGTCGTAGTGAAGCCTTGCGGCAACCGCCACCAACTCGTCCCGCCATCGGTTGTCATCGTCCGGGTCCCATCGTTCATTCTTGACGATGACGCTGATCAAGAAGTTCTTGAGCGCGGCGTGGTTGAACGCCTTGGACTGCACGAACGTCGCCAATAGGCCGGCTTTCGCTGTGAGTTGGGTGAGATTGCCGAAGGCGTCGTGCAATCCGAAGAGCCCGGCATTGCTGCCGTAGACGATGGCCATACAGGTCTTGACGCTGGGAAAACCCAGGGACTTCGGGTCAAAGCCGATCTCGTTGGTGCCGAGGTACTGCATCGCCGATCTCCTGTGTGGTCCACGTGCTGACGGTGCTCGCAGGGTGGTCTCGAGCTGGACAGACCAGCGGCGTCAGATTCACTAGATGTGGCGCCGTACGCTTCCCCGTCAAGCACATAGCTGAAAGTGCGACAGGTCAGGTGCGGGACGTCAGTACGAGCTCGTCAGCGCGTGACCCGCTGCGCTGCGTCCGGGAGCTAGACTCCGTCGAGGAGCGCGAGCCATTCACAAGTGGGTGACCCGTTGGGTGACCCTTGAGCGACTGGAAAGAGAAGCGCCCCGTGTCATGTGATGACCGGGGCGCAACTCGTTGTATCACAACGTTTTTTGAGAGCGGGAGACGGGACTCGAACCCGCGACATCAAGCTTGGAAGGCTAGCGCTCTACCAACTGAGCTACTCCCGCGTCCCTGAAGCCTACCCGCTCCCGACTCCCCCAGCAAGCGGGACTGGCCTGCCACGAACGAGCCCTCGCGTGCGCGGCAGACCAACCCACCCTGCCTTACGCCTTGGCGGGCGGCATCAGGACGGTGTCGATCACGTGGATCACGCCGTTCGTGGCGGCGATGTCCGTCGCCGTCACATGGCTCGCGCCATTCAGCACCACCTTCCCGTCAACCACGGCGATCGTCACCTTGCTGCCCTCGACCGTCGCGGCCTCGGTCAGCGTCACGACGGCGGCGGCCGGCACGTTGCCAGCAATCACGTGGTAGGTCAGCACTGCCGTCAACTTGGCCGTGTCCGCCAGCAGCGCCGTCAGATCCGCCGCCGGAATCTTGGCGAACGCGTCATCGGTCGGTGCCAGGACCGTGAACGGACCCGGACCCTTCAGCGTCTCGATCAGCCCTGCCGCGGTCAGCGCGGTGGCGAGCGTCGAGAACGTGCCTGCGGCAACAGCCGTATCGATAATGTCATGCATTGGTCAGCCTGGGAAAGCGTGAGTTGCGCGAAACGGCAACATGCCCGTACACCATTCATCAGGAATGGCAGGACGCACTGGCGACAGTGCGCAGCGAGGCCCGAGTACCTGCACGGACCAGCGCATCCGATGAAAGCACCGCGCAAGACGCGCCAGCGGTCCATCGATGTGATGACTGAATGACTGACACGGAGAAAAAGTGCCCCGCAATATGGGCGAAGAAAAAAGCGCTCGCGACCGACGGTGTCCCGTGGTCGCGAGCGCTTTCGCACTGCGTAGTCGCTGTCGATTACTTCTTCGGCGGCATCAGCACCGTGTTGATGACGTGAATCACGCCATTCGACGCCGCGATGTCCGTCGCCGTCACCGTGCTCGTTCCATTCAGCACCACTTTGCCATCGACGACAGCAATCGCGATCTTGCTGCCTTCCAGTGACGCGGCTTCCGTCAGCGTGGTCACCGTGGCGGCCGGCACATTTCCGGCAATCACGTGATACGTCAACACCTTCGTCAGGGCGGCCTTGTCGGCCAGCAGCGCCTCGAGATCCTTCGCCGGAATCTTCGCGAACGCTTCATCCGTCGGTGCCAGAACCGTGAACGGACCCGCGCCCTTCAGCGTCTCGATCAGGCCGGCAGCCGTCAGCGCCTTCGCCAGCGTGTTGAACGTCCCGGCGGCGACGGCCGTCTCGATGATATCCTTCGTTGCTGGCGCTTCCATCGTCGGTGCAGCAACAGGGGCCGTGGAATCCATGGCCGGAGCAGCGTCGTCCTTCTTCGCGCCTGAGCAGGCGGCAAGTGCGGCAAGCGTGATCACGCCAATGGTGCGATGCATCATGAGAATCTCTGCAAGAGTATGAGATAGAAAAGCACGATTCCGCCGCCGAACAGGCGGAGACCCGATGAGAGCAGAACGTTGGTGCGTGAAATCGGTTCCTCTGCAGGAGTTCGCTGGACCGGACGTCCTGGATGCACCCCCCGTCGGCCGCCTCCTTTCGCCGCCTCCTTTCGCCGGCCCTGGCGCCGTCGCGCGGCGGTCGCCGCGACAGTGCCCGGAGGCTATGCTGCTGAGACAGCTCTCGACCAGCATCTGAACAACGACACCCCCGACGACCATGAAGCGCCTCGTCATCACCCTCGTGGTTGCCGCCGTTACCGCGACCGCCTATCTGGCCCTCAGCCCTTCGGCGCTTCAGCCCATCGCCTGGGTGTCATCACCGTCCTCGGGCTATACGAGAGCGCACGCCCCAAACAACCGGCTTGTCGGCCTCACCCTGATCTCGCTCGGCGCCGACGTCGCCCCGGAACACCTCGCGCTCGGCAAGGATGGCCAACTCTACGCCTCGGTCGCCGGCGGGCGGATTCTACGGATGCAACCCGATGGATCAGCACCGCAGCTCTTCGCCGCCACCGGCGGTCGCGTGCTTGGATTCGATTTCGATTCGGCGGGCAATCTGATCGCCGCCGATGTGTTCCGTGGGCTGCTGTCCATCACGCCACAGGGCACTGTCACCGTGCTCGCTGACAGCGTTGAAGGTACCCTCATCGGCTTCGCCGACGCCGTCATCATCGCGCGCAACGGGAAGATCTACTTCAGCGACGCGAGTACCCGCTTTACGACCGCCAGCCTCGGCCCGGCCTTCGATACCGAAGCCGCTGCCATACTCGACATCGTCGAACATTCGGCGACCGGCCGGATTCTCGAGTACGACCCTGCCACGCGACGCGTTCGCGTCGTCGCACGCGGACTCTGCTTCGCCAATGGCGTCGCCATGACCACTGATCAACAATCACTGCTGGTCGCAGAAACCGGTGCCTCACGGATCTGGAAGATCGCCGTCACTGCAAGCAATCTCGATGTCGCCACGCCGTCTCCACTTGCGCGTGTGCTGCTCGACCGCCTGCCCGGCATGCCCGACAACCTGATGCGCGGTCTCGATGGCCGCATCTGGGTCGGCCTGCCGGAACCGCGTTCTTCATTTCTCGATACATTCGCGGCTTGGCCGACAGTGCGGAAGATCGCGCTCCGGCTGCCAGAGGCGCTCCGACCAAAGGGCACACCCTACGGTCACGCGATCGCGTTCACCGAGGACGGCCGAGTGGTGGATGATCTGCAGGATCCCAGCGGCGCGTTTCCGAAAGTCACCAGCATCACGGAGACGCGCGACCGGCTCTACCTGCAAACACTGAATCACCGTGGACTGGGTTGGATCAGGAACACGCGCTGATCGGCTGCTGCACTGGATGAACCCCTCCGCTACGGCCTCGCGCTGAGCAGATCCCATTTGTTGCCTTCACAATCGAGAAAGACGGCCACGGTGCCGTACGCCTCCGTTCGCGGTTGGCTCACGAACACGACGCCAGCGGCGACCATCCGCGCATACGTCGCCTGATACTCATCCACCTGCAGGAAGAAGCCGACGCGGCCCGCGTGCTGTTCGCCGATCACACCCACCTGCCGTTCGCCATCGGCCTGTGCCAGCAGCATCCCGGTCTGCGCGCCACGCGGCCGCACCACGACCCAGCGCTTGGGGCGACCATCGTTGGTCAGCGACGGCAGGTCTTCGGCCAGCTCGAATCCGAGCACCGTGACGAAGAAGTCGATGGCGCGATCGTAGTCGCGAACGACGAGTGCGACGAGCTGGAGATGGGCCATGGGAAGGAGGCACGGTGAGCGACGCACAAAGGACACCCTGGCGTACGTCGATCGCCGCCAGCGCCCTGGTTGTAAATCAAGCCGCGTCGGCTCCGGAGAGGCACCCGGCGCCCATCCAGCACGGCGGACCCTTCGCATTGGTCGCGTGTTGAATCAGGGTGTACACTATCAGCAGCACCGCAAGCGTCGGAGAATCCGGCGTCGCCCAACACACAGGGGAGAGTCTCATGCGACACATCCCGTTCGATCGTAACGCCGGGCTCGGACCCTTCTTGCGTGCGGCAGTGGCCTGCTGCCTCGCAGCGCAATCGCTGGCCGCACAGGGCACCTCACTAGTGGGCTCGGTGCGGGATGATCGCGGCGCGCCCGTGCCTGGCGCACAGATTCTGATT
This sequence comes from Gemmatimonadaceae bacterium, assembly GCA_031423355.1. Classification (GTDB taxonomy): domain Bacteria; phylum Gemmatimonadota; class Gemmatimonadetes; order Gemmatimonadales; family Gemmatimonadaceae; genus JACMLX01. The sequence goes on from JANPFJ010000252.1 coordinate 27,085, forward strand.
CGCGGCGACCAGGCACGCGCCGTCACTGACGCCGACGGCGTGTTCCGCATCACCGGCGTGCCGGCGGGCCTGACCTGGGTTGCGGCGCGCGCGCCTGGCGTGATCCCAGCGGTGGAGCTGTTGCGCATCACATCAGCCGACACACTCGAATTCGTGCTCGAACGTGTTCGGGAAGGCGACGATTCCGTTGCCTACGTCCTCAAGGCGGAGAAGGGGTTTGCCCGGGACCTCGAGCGCTACGCCGCGGCGGCCAGCGCTGCTCGCACCGCGTTCACGCTCACCGATCGCGACATCGTGCAGCTGGCACCAGCGGTGACCACCGATCTCTTTCGTGGACCAGTCGGCTTTCGTGTGCTCGGCGGCGGCATGACGGCCGTGGCGGTGGTCAATGGCCGTAACTGCCGGCCCAACGTATTTCTCGATGGACAGGAACAGCTGCCGCGTTTCAACCTCAACGAAGTGCGACCACGTTCGATCAAGCTGCTGCTGGCGTTCAACAGTTTTGCGATCCTTCCGCCACAACTGCGATCCTTCCGCGGTGACCCGCAGTGTGGTACGATCGCGATACTGACGCGATAGCCAGCCGCCAGACCGATTACCGACGCCCGGCCGCGCGCCCGGCCTTCTTGCCGGCGACGCTCACCAGCGTCCGGTAGATCATCTCCGTCCCCTCGCGCAACGACTCGACGCTGACGCGTTCGTCATTGCCATGCATCCGGCGCAGCTCGTCGTTCGTGATGGGATAGGGATAGATCCCATAGACCGGCACCCCGCGCGACCGCCAGGCGAACGCATCGGTGCCAGCCTGGAACAGGTACGGCGTGACCTCGGCCGAAGGCCACTGCACCTTGGCTTCGCGCGCCAGCGTCTGATACAGTTCCGTGTCCAGCGCTGACGGCGCCACTGTCGGCACCGCGACCGTCGTCGCCAGTTTCACCGTGACGCGTGGATCGTTCACCAGCTGTTCGATCAACCTCACCATCTCCTGCGGATCGGTTCCAGGTATGAGGCGCAGATTCAGCGTCGCCTCGGCCGATCCAGGAATCACGTTCGAGCGAAATCCGCCACTGATCAGCACCGGTGCAATCGTGTTGCGCATGATCGCGTGCAGCAACGGATCGCGCGAGATCAGGCTGTCGGCACTGCGCACCTGTGCCGGCGTGCCATCCACCAGCTCACGAAACCAGCGGCTGGTATCACCCGTGCTGGTGGTGCCCAGCGTCCGGAAGAACTGTCGCGATTCTGCCGTCAACTGTACCGGCGTCTCATGTGCCGAGATCCGCGCAATGGCGGCGCCCAGTGAGGCGATCGGATTGTCGGGCAGTGGCATCGACGAATGCGTGGAGGTGCCCTTCGCAGTCAGGATGATTCCGACAACGGACTTGTCGGCGGTCGAGATACTCACGTAGCGCACGCGCTGATCATCACCCTTGATGATCCAACCGCCCTCGTTGAGTGCGAACTCCGCATCCATCGAGGCCCAGTGATCCTTCGCCAGCCAGCCGGTGTTCATCGGTGCACCTTCTTCATCGGCTTCCGCCATAAAGATCACATCGCGCGCCAGCGGCACTTTCCGCTCGGCGAGGCGCAGCGCGGCGATCGCGAACACCGCCAGACCGCCCTTGAAGTCGATCGCGCCGCGCCCGTAGACGTGCCCATCGCGAATGATGCCGGCGAACGGGTCGAGCGTCCACTTCTCACGTTCCACGCCAACCACGTCGGCGTGCGCCGCCAGCAGCACCGGTCGCTTGCTGCCATCGCCTTTGAGACGGGCGATGAAGTGCACCTTGGCCGAGTCCGGTGTCTGGAAGATCTCCACCGTGAAGCCAGCCGCACGGAAGCGGGGCGCCAGCAGGTCGGCCAGCGCCTGTGTGCGGCCCGGCGGATTGCTGGTGTTGATCCGGATGACCTCGGCCAGCAGCGCAGCCGTCGGGTCAGCGGGCGTGGATTGCGCTGCGGCGCGAACGCCAGACAAAAGGACGGCGCCAGCCAGCGCCAGGACCGCGGGCAACAACCGAGGGAGGTGTGACATCGTGCAGAACATACCGGTCGGCGGCCACACGGCAACCAGTCGCGGGCAATCACCAGCGTGGCACGACGGCACGGCGATGGCTCAATTCACCACTGCCGCGCTCGACAGCGGCAGCGGAGGAGTGGAGTTGCAGAAAAAGAAAAGTGGGGCAACCGTCCGAAGACAGCGGCCCCACTTCTCCATCGAATCAAGCCGATTGCTTACGCCTTGCGGCGCTTTGCAACGGTGGCGAGCACCAGCAAGCCAACGCCCATCAACGCGAACGTCGCCGGCTCCGGTACTGCCTGGATGGAGATCAAGACATCCTGGTAATCACGATCGGAAATTTCGCCTGGTCCAGCCACGCCGAATCCGCGACCGCCGTTCGTGATGTCTTCCATGCCCACGTAGTAGCGAGCACCTGTTCCGGTCGAGTTGATGATCGTTCCAAACGCATCACTCGACAGGCTACCAAGATCTCCGACACCGGTGCCATTCGTGAACACCGCATGCTGCTGATTGATCGTGGCGCCGCGCGCACCGATGGCAAGCGCACCGGTACGACGATCGGATGTGTACACCGTACCAAAGCCAGCGGCCGGCAACGCCTGAGCAATCCAGACAGCAAAGGGACCGGAGAGCACCGTGTTACCCGCGCTCAACTGTGCGGCCGTGAACACCGTACCGTTGTCGAGGATCACACCCCACACCGGGTTGCCTGGCGCGCCTTCGATACGCCCGATCAGTGAAATGTTGTACGTACCACCGGCAAACCTGAAACCGCCGACGCCTGGCTCGGAGCCGCCTGCCCCGCCAAGGAACACATTCTGGCTGGTCAGCGGCGTTGGGGTGAGTGGAAGAAACTGCGGATTCTGATTCGGACAGGACGCAGGCGAGCCCGGTGTGTTGGTCAGCACAGCGCCTACGTTACACACGACACCGGCAGGAGATCCGAACGACTGATTGTTCCAGTACGCGCCAGAATTTGCGTTGCTGGGCACACCGATCGCCTGCCAGGTTTGCGCTTCGAGCGTCGAGGCCGCCATTCCAACAGCGAACGCGACCGACATGTATTTCACGAACATTTTTACACACCTCGTCAAAGGGAGAACTGAGAAAGGTGCGTGGACACGATTCAATGGGGCACAAGGCGTACCACCGCCCAGAACGGCTGATTCGAGAGCACGCGTGCAACGCAGAGAGCGTGTAAACGCAATGCCACCATGCGCATGCAGGCAGCAGTCTCGCGCGGAGCGAGCCGGAGTGGAGACGACAATAGCTGAGCACGCATGTGTCGACAGCGCAACGAAACTGCTCGGAACGTGACACACATTTGCGTGGCGCAAGGCTGGCCGCGCTGGTGTCGCAACGCGCGACAGCGAAAGATGACTGTTTTATCTTTTGACGTGCCGGCGGCGGCGAGTCCGCCGGACCTCTCCTGCAGAGACTGGTGGTGCTGGCCTTGCCGACAGTCGACGCTGACGCAGCCATCCCGGCAGCGAGCCGTCGCCCTTTCGAACTGCTACTCGGCCACCACCCGCTTCACCTGCGTGCCAGCCGCCAGCATCTCCGTCGGCGTGACCGCGTTGATCAGTGCCAGTTGCTCGATCGGAATCACCGACGGGTTCTGCTGGTTGAACTGCGTCAGCGTCATGGTGCTTCGCAGCGTGACGACGCGCACACGCTGCGGCTTCACATTCAGCAACCGGGGGTCCGTCACGCGCTGGAAGGAGGCAATCGTTCCGCGGAACGCGGCGTCGTACGCCTCGATGTTGGCGCGCGCGGTGATGCCCACCAGCTGAAACGTCACGCCATCCTGCTGGATGAAACCGACGTAGCCAGCGAGCTGATTGCCGTTCTGTGTCTGCGCAACGAATTGACCAACCGCCGCCGTGTTGCCGTTGATCGGCGTGGTGAAGGTGCGGCCGGCCTGCACCCCCTGCTGCTGCAGGAAGGCGGCAAGGGCCTGCTGCGGTGGCTTGTTCCCCGCCAGCGACAGTGCAATCTGCGCATCACCCTTGGCGCTCGCGCCGATCACCTGCTCGGCGCCGTTCTGCATGCGCCATCCCGTCGGGAAGTCAAAACGGAACTGCATCGTCGGCTGGATGAACGTCGTCTGCTGGAAATATCCGTTCCGCGGATCCTCGCCAAAGACCATCCCGTCGATCCGGCGCAGAAATGCCGCGCGTTCGATCCGTGCTCCGGCAAAGCTCTTTCCGGCCGCCGCAATCCGCTGATTCGTCTTCTCGACACGATTGCCCGGATCAGGGTGCGTCGAGAGCCATTCCGGCGTCCCACGCGCCCCTTCACCGCCCGACACACGCTGCAGGATCTTGAACATCTCCGCCATCTCACTCGGCGCGTAGTTGGCGGCGGTCATGTACCGGAAACCGAGTTCATCCGCCTGCGTCTCGTCATCGCGACCGAATTTCAGGAAGAGCACACCGAGCCCCTGAGACGCCGCACCACCGAACTCCTGCAACTCCGGCCGCAGCACCATCGCACCGATCAATCCGATCTGAAAGATCTGCTGCTTCGACATCTGGCTGACCGAGTGCTTGGCCGTCACATGCCCGATCTCGTGACCCAGCACCGACACCAGCTGTGCCTCGGAATTCATGTGCGCCAGGATTCCGCGCGACACGAAGATGGGACCACCGGGCAGTGCGAAGGCGTTCACGATCGGATCGTCCACCACCGTGAAACTCCACGGCAGCTCAGGGCGCTCCGAGTGCTTCGCGATCGGCCGCCCAAGGCTCGCCACGTATCGTTGGAGCCCCGAATCCGGGTAGATGCCCATCTGCGCCGCCGCCGCCTTCGCCCCTTCCTGGCCCAGTGCGATCTCCTGGCCCTGACTGACCAAGGAGAGTTCGCGGCGGCCCGTCGCGGGGTTGGTGGCGCAGGCGCCGAAAAATGCTAGCGATCCCGACAGCATCGCCATGCGCCATACGAATAGGGGTGGACGCGGGAGCGTTTGCGATCGAGTCGACATGAGTGCGCCTCAGAATTCCGAAAGCCGCCGGAGCGGAAAGTTTACATAAAAACGGTTTCATGCGCGCATGCGGCCGCGCAATACTTCCACGGTCATCTGACACCGATCTCTGCGGTACTGTTCACTGCCAGCGGAAGATTCGCAGGGCGATCGTCAGGCAAGCCACGAAGAAACCGGCCAGCACCGCCAGCTGTGGCCAGACTCCCGCAAGACTTGCGCCCTGCAGCATGATCGCGCGCAGCCCGTTCACCAGCGCCGTCAACGGCAGCGCCTGCACCACCGGCTGAATCACACTGGGAAAGTTGCTGGCCGAGAAGAACACGCCGGAGAAGATCCACATCGGGAGCATGACGAAATTCGTCAGCCCCGACACACCCTCGATCGTCTTCGAGCGCGACGAGACCAGCAGGCCGATGGCGCTGAACGCCGCTGCACCGATGAACGCGACGAGCACCAAGGATGGCAGCGCACCCCGGATCGGGACATCCAGCACGAACACACCAAAGCCAAGCAGCACCGCCATCTCGAGCCCAAGGAACACCAGCCGCGAGAGCACGAACGACAAGAGGTATTCGAGCCGCGACATCGGCGTCGCCGCCAGGCGCTTGAGCAGCTTCTTGTTGCGCTGCGTGACGATCGCGAAGGCCAGGCTCCAGATGCTGCTGCCCATGATGTTCATGGCCAGCAGGCCGGGCAGAAAGAAATCGATGTACCGCGAGCCGCGTTCGCGAATCGTCACCTCGCGCACCGGCATCGGATCGCGGCGACCACTGGCGCGCTGCAGGATGTCATCCGTCACCTGTCGCGCCGCGCGTGCTTCGGGACGCGCCGGATCGAAGCGGTAGTCGACGCCACCACCCGGTTGCGTCACGACCACCAGCGCCGCCGTTCCGGTCCGGAGCACCTCTTCGGCACTGTCGGCGGGAATCAGGCGCGCGCGCAGGGGCGCACTGTCACCCTCGGCCGCCGCGCGCAGCGTGCTCGCGACGCGCGCCGCACCGCTGTCGCCCTCGGCCGGCGCAACGACGGCAATGATGGCCTGCTCCGGTGCCTTGTCGCGGAACGCGATTGCCAGCCCACCCGCCAGCAGCAGCGGAAAGACGAAGGTCCAGAACACCGCTTCAGGCTCCCGGATGAACTCACGGAATCGCGCCAGCGTGAGCTGCTTCAACGATGCGATGCGCATGCGTCAGCCGTCCCGCAGTTCGCGGCCTGTCAACGACACGAACACATCTTCCAGCGTTGCGCTGTGCGTGCTCAATTCGTTCCACTGCACATTCCGGGATGCCCCCAGCGCCAGCAGCGAGGGCAGCACGGCCTGCACCGACGCGGCACGCAGCTCATAGCCGGACGGTGTTTCACGCCCGCCGCTGACGTCGGGCAACGCGAGCAGCTCAGCCAGTGCGATCGGATGCCTCGTCTCTGCCGAGTCGCCTGCACCAAGCCGGATCACATGTTCGGCGCCAAGAGAGGCGATCAACTGGCGCGGCGACCCGAGCGCGATCACGGTGCCATGATCGACGATCGCGATGTTGTCGCACAGTCGCTCGGCTTCGTCCATGTAATGCGTCGTGAGCACGATCGTACGCCCGTCCCGTTTCAGTCCTTCCACCAGCGTCCAGAGCTGCCGGCGTGACTGCGGATCGAGCCCCGTGGTCGGTTCATCGAGAAACAGCAGTTGCGGATCACCCACCAGGGCGCAGGCGAGTGCCAGGCGTTGCTTCTGCCCACCGGACAACCCCATCACGCGTGACGTCCGCTTCTCACCGAGCTGCACGAGGTCGATCACGTCGTCGATCGTGCGACCCTGCGTATAGAAGCTGCGGAACAGTGTGAGCGTCTCGATGACGGTGAGCTTCTCGGCCAGCTGCGTTTCCTGGAGCTGAATGCCGAGCTGGGTGCGGAGCCAGGCGGAGTCGCTCTCCCAGGTACGCCCAAGGACACGGAGGATGCCGGCGTCCCGAGCGTTCAGCCCTTCGCAGATTTCGATCGTGGTCGTCTTGCCGGCGCCGTTGGGGCCTAGCAGGCCGAAGCACTGGCCGACGGGAACGCTGAGATCGAGCCCTCTCACGGCATGGACGTCACCGTAGGACTTCCGCAGCCCAGAGACCTCGAGTGCGAGGGCGGGCGTCGCTGGGCCGGTCATGTGAAGAACCGCTGCTGCGTGTGCATGGGACGGAAGATATCCCGGCAGCCTGACGCGACCGAGGGCGGAAGCGTCCGGTGCGGTGTCGCACTACGATTCGTGACATGAGGATTCAGTACGCACGGGACCTGACCAGCCCCGACCGCTCCACCGTAGCCAACCGCCATCTCGGCGTTTCACTGGCGTTCGTCGCCGGCGGGGCCAACGCCGGTGCGTTCCTCGCCGTGCGGCAGTATACGTCGCACATGACGGGGATCGTCTCGACCATGGCCGACAGTCTCGCTCTGGGTGATACACCTGTCGCCCTCGCCAGCGCAGGCGCACTGCTTTCCTTCATCCTCGGCGCGATGACGTCGGCAATGATGATCAACTTCGCACGTCGCCGGTCACTGCTCAGTACCTACTCGCTGCCGCTGTTGCTGGAAGCTGCGCTGCTGCTCATTTTTGGCGTCCTTGGAGCTCGCCTCACATCGATACACGCCCTCTTCATTCCTGCCACCGTGATGCTGCTCTGCTTTACGATGGGGCTGCAGAATGCTGTGATCACCAAGATTTCCCAAGCCGAGATCCGGACCACCCATATGACCGGTGTGATCACCGATCTCGGTATCGAACTCGGAAAGTTGCTGTACTGGAATCGCGTGCACCGCGCCGCAGAACCTGTGCTTGCCGATCGGGTTCGCCTCACAACGCTTGTGCTGCTGCTTCTGGCCTTCGTTACCGGCGGGTCGCTCGGAGCCTTGGGATTCAAGGCGGTCGGTTTTCTGGCGACCATCCCCCTCGCGCTGATTCTCGTTGTCCTGTCGCTGATCCCGGTGATTGACGATCTGCGCCGCGTACTGCGCAGTACACAGTTCCCTGCCGGATCCTGATCATCCCCCTCGCGCGCGCCGCGTTCGCGGCGAGTGACGACTCCGCTCACCGGGACCCGAGCTATGATGCGCCTGCTCGTTCTGATTGCGTTCAGCGCAGCACCCTGCCTCACCGCGCAGCGCACGACATCGCCAACCCCGCCATTCGACGTGCCGTTGTATGCGGGTGCCTCGCCCGGCACGCCAATCTCGGCTGTCGCCGAGGTCTTCGTGCAGTCTCCGAACGACCCCATTGCACGCGTCACGCATGTGCAAACGCCGGATGTACGCGTCTTTCTGCCGCCGCCGGCGAGTGCCACCGGCGCGGCCATCGTGATTTTCCCAGGCGGTGGCTATAGCATTCTGGCCATCGACCACGAGGGATGGCAGGTCGCACAGTGGCTGAACACCATCGGTGTGGCGGCGATCGTGTGCAAGTATCGCGTGTCCACGATCGAGGGAGCATCGTACCAGTATCCTGTCCCGCTGCTCGACGCGCGACAGGCGGTTCGGCTGACGCGCGATCACGCATCGGAATGGGATATCGATCCACGCCGCGTCGGCGTGCTTGGCTTCTCGGCTGGCGGCCATCTGGCGAGTATGACACTGACGATGGCAGCCGACACGCTGCCAGGCGACGACACCGCATCGATGGCAGGGATGCGTCACGCGCCCGACTTTGGTGTGTTGGTGTATCCCGTGATCAGCATGCACGAGGCGTGGGGGCACCGTGGCTCGAGCAATAACCTGCTCGGCCAGTCAGCGACCCAGGACGAACGGCGTCGGTACTCCACCGAGCTGCGCGTCACGGCAGGAACACCACCAACGTTCCTCGTCGCGACACAGGACGACGATGCGGTGCCGGTGCAGAACGCGATGGCGTTCTACGCAGCCATGACGGCGCGGCAGGTGCCGGGGGAACTGCACATCTGGGAGAAGGGCGGCCACGGTTTCGGCATGCTGGCCAGCGGTGGGCCGGTGGCGCGGGAGTGGCTGCCGAAGTTGTCGGAGTGGATGCGTGGTCGCGGGTTGTTGCGGCGCGGTGCGCGCGGTGGCACGCGCGGTGGCACGCGCGGCCTGGGGCGCGGACCCTGACGCGCCCCAGGCCGCAACCCGACGAGCGCGGGTGTCACGCATCGGTCAAGACCCGAGGCGTGACACCCGCGTAGCGATCGACGGCGTCTCCCGCCGTCACGGCGTGAACGCGGCCCTCATGAACATGAATCGACCGTTCGCGCCGAAGGGAATGAACGGGCCAAAGAGTCGCGTCCCGCCAAAGTTCTCAGGGTTGTTGACGCTCAGCCGATCGGGATACACATCGAACAGATTGTCGGCGCCGAGCGTCAGGCTCAGCTTCTTGTCCACCTGATAGGTGGCGCTGACATCGGTGATCCAGCGACCGCCGAACGTCTGATCCTGCGGATCGCGCACGGAGAGCGGATCGCGACCTGCTGGCACCACCGTGCTGAGATTCGGCCGACTGATCACGCTGCCGAAGTACGCCTGCTGCACCTGAACCGTCGTCTTGCCCTGCGTGTACGTGACGGTGCCACGGAATGAATTGCGGGGTTGCGACTCCACCAGGCGCGACCGCTCGACGCGGCCGAACAGTTGCGTCTGACCCACCGCGACCAGTTCGGGCGTCGGCCCCGAGACACGCTTCAGGCGCACGTAGTTGTTGTTGTATCCGACGGTCATGTTCAGCAACCGCTTCTCGCCAAGATCGACCAGATATCGCATGACGACATCAACGCCGGTGGTTCGCGTGTCGACCGCATTGGTGAAGAACCGAGGCCGGATGTCCACCCCGGTGACGCCGTTGGCCGCGAGGACGGCGCGCACGCCGGCGCCGGTGAAGTTCTCCGACAGCACGATGCGATCGTCCACGTCAATCCGGAACCAGTCCACCGTAGTGCTGAAGTTGCCACTCGGGGCGTAGGTGATGCCGGCGCTCCGGTTCTGCGAGCGTTCGGCCCGCAGCGGCTTGGCACCCAGCGCGCGGGCCGCTGGCTCATCAACGGAGAGCGTCAACGCCTCGGTGGGTGTCGGAACCCCGCCAATGATCAGCACATTGCTGGCCGTCGCGCGGTAGAACGCCTGTCCGAGTGTCGGCGCGCGAAACCCGGTGTTGTATGCGGCGCGAACGGCGAACCCTCTGCCGATGTCGACACGCCCGGTCAGCTTGCCGATGGTGGCTTCGCCAAAGTCCGAGAACGATTCGCGACGGCCAGCGGCGCCGAGTGTCAGTCGCGAGAACGGCGAGAGCTCGAGGTCCAGGTAGAGCGCGTTGCTGCGCCGTCGCGCGTTGCTCGTCGCCTGAGCATCGATGGGCCGGAACCCATAGAAGAGCTGCGATCCGGACACCGTTGCCTGCCCGACTTCGGGACCGTCGAGGACCCGGACGCCACCGTCACTGTACGAGGCCAGCTCGCCTTCGAAGATCTGGTACCGATCGCGGCGCGCCTCGACACCGAATGCCACGTTCAGCGGCTGCGGCAAGCCCACCGAGATCGCCTTGGTGAAGTCGATGTTCCCCGTCAGCTGCGTCGCCTGCAGCTCACCGGCGAAGAATTCGGTGGGGCTCTGCAGGCCAAGCGTCGGGTTGTTGGAATTCTTCACGTCGAAGCGAAACCGATTGCCACCGTAGTTGCCGCTCACATCCCAGTTCCATCCGGCCACGGTGCCCTTGACTCCGGCGGCACCACTGCCGTCGGTGCTGAGACCCCAGATCTGCGGGAGGAAGCCATTCGGATAGAGCGCGCGGACGACCACGCGCTCCGACGGCCGACGCGGGAAGCCGAACGCCGTGCTCTGGCGCCGCGTCATGCCACCAAAGGAGTACACCTGCACGCCGTTGCCGAAGGTGAAGGCCGTGTTGTACAGCGCGCCGCCTTCCTTGAGCGCGGCGTCGCCGTACCAGGCATTGTTCCGTGCGAGCGAGAGACGCTCCGGCGCCACTCTGCCAATGGAGTCGTCGTTGAAGAACTGCGTGCGCAGATCCGGCGCGCTGCGGTTCGTGAGTCCGCGGTCCCGGTATTCACCGCTGACGTTGAAGAATCCGTTATTGCCGATCGACCAACTTTTCGTGCCGTCGAGCTGCACGACGCCACCGTCATTGAAGCGCACCTGGCCAATGGTGGCATTCAACTGGCTGACGGTGGAGCTCACCCGCCCGATGGTACTGGAGAACTGCGCTGGCGCGTTCTGCTTGAGGATGATGTTCACGACACCGGCGATGGCGTCGGACCCGTACTGCGCCGCGGCACCATCCCGCAGCACCTCGATCCGGTCGATCGCGGCCGCCGGTATCGCATTCAGGTCCGTGCCGCTGCTTCCTCGCCCAACCGAGTTGTTGACGGCCACGACGGCACCGATGTGGCGGCGCTTGCCATTGATCAGCACCAGCACCTGATCGGGGTTCATGCCGCGCAGTGTGAAGGGGCGTTGTCCGTCCACACCACCGGCAATGCTCGACCGCGGGAAGTTCAGGGAGGGAACGAGCATCTGCAGGATCTGCGCGGTCTCCGTGCGCCCCGTCTGCTTGATCTGCTCAGCCGTGATCACATCGATCGGCACGGCCGCCGCAGTGACGGTGCGCTCACCACGGCGTGAGCCAACGATGGCAACGGCGGCGAGGGTGGCCGCCGCCTTCTTCAGCGCGATATTGGCCGTCACCGTCTGACCGGCGACGACGGTGATGGGCTGCGTTCCGTTCGCATAGCCGATCAGCCGAACCACGAGCTGATACTTGCCTGGGGGCGCGACAAAACGGAACGATCCATCGCCGCGACTGAGGGCCCCAATCGTCTGGCCCGCGAGCGAGACACTGACGCCAGGAATCGGCGCCCCATCTTCCTCGGACGTGATCTTGCCGCTCACCGTGCCACGCGGACTCTGGCCGGAGGCAATGTGGAGCGGCGCAGCGAAGGCAACGGCGAACAGGAATGCGCCGGCAGAGTAACGGACCAGACGATCGATCAGCATGTGCACCTCGGATGCGTCAGAATTCCCGGGGATCATGGGAAGCAGCGAACTCCGTAGCTTCCACTCAATCGGCCGATTGCACCAGAGCTGCAACGCTGGCACGAGACGCAATTACGCCGCGCCGCTATTCCCGGAGCGCTGCGGCGTCCGCCTTCCGGTAGTTCACATCCATCGCGTCCAGCCGCAGCAGATGTGGCCCCAGCCGCTCCATGAAGTCGGCGAAGTTCCGCCGCGGCACCGCCGTCCATGCCACCTCGGCCAAGGCACTCAACCTCGGAAACGCCATGTACTCCAGCTCCTTCGGGGTACGGATGTACTCCGTCCAGAGCTGCCCCTGCGTGCCCAGGATGTGGGTGGCTTCCGAGGGCGTGAGCGACGCGGGCACGGGCTCGAACGCGTAGACGGTGTCGATCGGCAGGTAGCCTCCGATCGCGAGCGGCTCGGCGCTCTTGTTCAGCGACTGGTAGTGATCGAAATAGGTGTGGCTGCCCGGTGCCATCACCACGTCGTGATTCGACTTCGCCGCGTCGATGCCACCAGCCGTGCCACGCCACGACATGACGGTGGCCGACGCGGGCAGCGCGCCCCCTTCGAGAATCTCATCCCATCCCACCAGCCGCCTGCCATGCTTCGTCAGGAACGCATCCATCTGTGCGATGAACCAGCTCTGCAACGCATTCTCGTCCTTCAGACCGAGTGACCGGATGCGCGCCTGCACCTCCTCACTCGCCTTCCACTGCGTCTTGGTGGCCTCGTCGCCACCCACATGGATGTACGGGCCGGGGAACAGCGCCATCACTTCGCGCAGCACATCCTGCATGAACGCCACCGTGCTGTCGTTCGCATTCAGGATGAATTCACTCACGTGCCAGGTCTGCCGCACCTGCACCGTGGTGTCGCGACGCACCCCCAGCTGCGGATACGCCGCAATGGCCGCCTGCACATGTCCCGGCATCTCGATTTCCGGCACCACCATGACGAACCGCTCCGATGCGTACGCCACGATCTCGCGCACATCGTCCTGGGTGTAGAAGCCACAATGCGGCCGCCCGTCGAAGACCTGCTTGGCGGGGTCGTACTGATATGGCCCCACCGAGGTCTGTGCGCGGCAGGAGCCGAGGTCCGTCAGGCGCGGATACTTGCGGATTTCGATCCGCCATCCCTGATCTTCCGTCAGGTGCCAGTGAAAGCGATTCAGCTTGTGGCGCGCCAGAAGGTCGATGTACTTCTTGACGAACTCCTTCGGCATGAAGTGCCGACCGGCGTCGAGGTGCGCGCCGCGCCAGACGAAGCGCGGTGCGTCTTCGATGTGGACGGCCGGCGCCCGCCACGCGACCGTACCGATCGGCGCTCCACGAAAGACGGCGGCGGGCAGCAACTGCTTGTACGACTCGAGGGCGTAGAATGCGCCTGCGGCCTGCGCGGCGTGCACCGTGACTCCCGCCGGTGAAACATCGAGGCGATACCCCTCGGCGCCGAGTGCGGCAGTATCACGTCCCGTCACGCGCACGAGGCGAATCCCGGCCGCACCAGCCGTCTGCGAGGTCGCTATCCTGAGGTCAAACCCGGTCGCGCTGGCGATGTCACGGACGAATCGTCGCGCAACGCCGGCGAACGCCGCATCAGCGCGAATCGTCGCGCGTGCCGTGAGCACGAAGTGACCCGCCATCGGTGTCAGTACGGTCGGACGCGGAATCACCGCGTAGACCGAAGAGTCGGCAGGCGACAGTGCGCGCAGCGGAGCGGCCGCGGCACAGCAGATGGCGAAGGCGTACCGAAGTCGTCGTGTCACGGTGGGTGGCGGCGGGGTCATCGAGTCGTGGTAATGGGTGCCGGTGAAATTCCGATAGTGCCGGACGCACTCGCTTTCGCTCCGGTGTCCGGTGCGCGCGCCGTACCTCCCCCCGGCGATAGAACGAGGCAGTGCTCATCCTGTCCCGACCGCAAGCAACAGGGCTGAGCCGGCGCCTGTGACCAGACAGAGGGTCGATGCTGCGCGACTCAGCACAACATGCGCGGCGTCCAGCGGTGGAGCCAGCCTCCCCCCTCGCGCTGCACGGAAGGCGACCGCCGTGAAGGCTCGCTGCGCGAAGACGCGGGCGGTGAGCAGAGCGGTTTTGCACGAGGTGCCCGTCGATCCGGAAGAGGAGACGACGGCCGTCGCGGCGCTGGAAGCGAACGCCCAGATCGCGCCAGAAGGCGAGCCCCTCAAGCCAGGCCAAACGAATCAGATGGTGCGTCAGCCTGATGGCACGCTCGTGCCTGTGCGCCGACGGTTTTCCTCACTCTAGCTCGGCACCGCAACCGTCTGGGCCGCACGCAAATCGCGCACGCCGAAGGATTCGCGTGCCTTCGGACTCGACGACCGTGTGCGTTGCCAGCCGTGCACGGCGCTCGGAAGGTTTCGTCGCCCGCGCCCCACCCGCACCGACGCCGCCTGTGCCGCGCGTTCTCGACGGCGCATAGACAAGTCCGTCGGTCCCCGCGAAGTCAACGCGGCCGCGCTCCACCAGCTGACGCACAAACCGCTGGACTTCGATGTCGACGCGGTCCGGATCAACGATTCCGCCCAGCACGGCCGCTCGGCCGATGGAGACATCACCAATCAAGACGCTGTTTGACACATAGCACACGACACCCGAGAGCCGCTCCGAAATACTGCCGAGCGAAACGCGGCGCTCGCCGCTGACCTCAGCCACGGCATGGCCACCAATCTCGACCCGTCGCGTTGCATGGGTCTTCCTGCCGACCTCACCGCCAAGTCGCCGGCCGAGCGCCGCGATGGCGGACCTGCCGGTCAGGGGCCCGCCGACTGCGGTGGTGATCTCTGCCGTTGGTGCCAGCATCGCGCTCGCACCGAGCAGCAGCCCATGTGCCGAAACGCATCCGCGATCGCGCGGTCGTCGGCGCCGCCATTCACGTTGCGGTCCTCGAGCATCATCACACGACCAACCGCCTGGAAGAAACGTGGTGTGAGCGGCGCCCCTTTGGCGCCCGCAATGAGCAGCCGACCCGCGGTTGTCACCGCCTTCCGCAGTGCAGCTGGTGTGCGCCCACTGCCGAGCAGGTTGCGGATGAGATCATAGAACACGCCGACGAACACGCGCCCGAACGAGTGCGCTTCGGACGTCAGCACGCTGGGGTCACCGCTCGTCGGCACCGTGCTCGGCAACGCCCACTGAAAGCGGTTCAATCCCTGCCGCGGCTTCGCGGCCGGATGTGTCGCCCCGAGTACCAATCGCACCGCGCGCGCCAGATCTTCGCCAAAGGTCTCGACGATGTTGCGTGCATCCAGCCGACCTTTCTGCTGCAGGACGTGCGCCACGGTCTCGTGATCGGCGAAAGCCGTCAACAGGCTGATGAAATCACCGAACGATTCGTGGAAGGCCGCCGTCTCCGGCAGCAGGCTGCCACTGAGATCAGGGCGAATCACATCGAGCAGCGCATGCCCCACCTCGTGCGATGCGATCTCCGCACTCGCGCTCGAGAAATACATCCCTCGCGCAAGATCGTAGTGGAAAAAGCTGAGAGACTTGCCGTCGTAGTAGGAGTTGAGATCAGGCCTCGCGTTGTCAGGGAACAGATCGAGCAGGGAACGATTCGGTGATCGCGCCCACTTCGTGATCGGCTCGTCAAGGCTCTCCCACAGCTGCAGTGTGGCCAGGGCCGCTTCGCGCGTTTGCCAGAACAGAAATTCGGGCGTGCCCGGCGCATATCGTGCGGCCGGAGCATATTCCCGTAGCGGAATCGAGCGAGCCCCGATGGTCGTTCGGTGCGCGGTGTCTTGCTCCGCATCGGGAGACTGGCGGTGACCGCAGGGTCGTTCGGGATGAAGTTGATTGGCACGGGAGCACGCTCGGGCCGGCGGTGAGACCATTGGCGGACTGGCGGGACGGCTGTTGCACGATGATACTGATGCCAGGAAACGATTGTGGCATACCGCGTCGAGAGCAATCCACGCAGTGCGGATTCCGTCCCTGGCTGGGGAGACCGGACGCGGCGGTAGCGATCGGGCAATCCCGTGGATACGACTCAGATCGGGATGAGGCATGCCGGCGTGCCGAAACGCGTCCGGAACGAAGGCGCGCGCCAGCCCGCATCGCCGCGTTCTCGCGCCACGAGCGCGAGGGAGGCATACTTCCAACACGCCCATGAGTCCACTGCACCGGATTGCTCGACACACGCGACGCCGCCTCGGTCAGGCGCATCATTCAGCCGTGAGGACGTTTGACAGCATGAGACGAGCCTGTGGCAGGTGGAACCCAGCCGCGCGTCACCAGCGGCGTGTGTGTCTGCATGGCTGACACGAGCGAGTTGAGTGCCGACGTCGAAGACGTGCTGGACGCGATGTACGACGTACCCGACGCAGAACGTGACGCGTGGCTGGCGGCGCGGTGTGCGTCCGATCCCGGGCTACGCCAGCGTGTGGACAGCGCGATGCGACGCCTCGCACGCGTGGACAGCCTGCTCTCAATGACGACAAGCGCGCGCCAGAAGTTCAGTGCGCAGGCGCACGCCGCGCCAAAATCCGGGGCGATACTGGGAGCGTATCGTCTGGGCCGCGAGCTCGGCCGTGGCGGCATGGGCGCGGTCTACCTGGCGGAGCGTGCCGACGGGCAGTTCGAGCGGCGGGTGGCCGTCAAGGTGCTGCTGCCCACCGCCGACACACGCGCGTTGCGCGCACGCTTCGTCGCGGAGCGACAGATCCTTGCGACGCTGTCACATCCGAACATCGCACAGCTGCTCGACGGCGGGGTGACCGATGAAGGCACGCCATACCTGGTCATGGAGTACGCACCCGGCGAGCCTATCACGGAGTATTGCCGTCGGCGCGACCTCGACACCGATGCGTGCCTCGAGTTGTTCCTGCAGGTGTGCGAGGCGGTGCACCACGCGCATCGCAGCCTGGTGCTGCATCGCGACGTCAAGCCGGCAAACATCATCGTCACGGCGAAAGGTGAGGTCAAGCTTCTCGATTTTGGCATCGCGAAGATCGTGACGGATACTGCCCCGGATCTCGAGGCAGACCTGACGCGCACCGACGGGCGGCCGATGACGCCGGCGTATGCGAGTCCGGAGCAGTTGCGAGGCGATGTGCTGACGACCGCCAGCGATGTCTATGCGCTGGGGCTGATTCTGTACGAACTGCTCACGGGCACGCAGGCGTATGCCACGCCGACGGGCACGGCGCCAACGGCGATGGCCCGGCACGCGGCGCGTGAAAAGGAGCCGCCTCGACCGAGTCTGACTGCGCCGCTTCGCGCGCGGCGTTTGCGCGGCGATCTGGATGCCGTTGTGCTGATGGCGCTGCGCTACTCGCCTGACTCACGGTACGGATCGGTCGAAATGCTTGCCGCCGACATTCGGCGGTCGATGGAAGGGCTGCCGGTTCAGGCGCACCGGGGCAGCACACTGTATCGTCTTTCGCGGGTCTTTCAGCGCCATGCGCTGCCGGCGACACTCGGCGTGGCGGCGGTGGCAGCCCTGCTGGTCGGGACATTCGTGGCCGTCACCCAGGCGCGCCGCGCAGAGCGTGCGCGCCAGCGTGCGGATGCGGCGCTGGAGCAATCGCTCGTGGCGCAACGCGAGGCCGACGAGGTGCGCCAATACCTCATCGGGATGTTCGAGCCCGAAGATCCGTCAGAAGGGCGGCGGGACACGGTGACGACGGCGCAACTGCTCGCGCGCGGCGTCCGGCGCGCCGAGCGGCTGGAATCTCAGCCGCTGGTTCAGGCACAACTCTTTGACGCACTCAGTCGCGTGCAGGATGGGTTGGGTGATCTGAGCGCCAGTCAGGTGCTGCTCGAGCGTTCTCTCGATGCGCGTCGGCGGCTGCTGGGCGCCGCCTCGCCGCTGACCTCCGCCACGGAAGAGCGGCTGGCCGAACAGCGTCGTCGGGCGGGGCGGTATGCCAGCGCGGAGTCACTGGCGGCGAGTGCACTGCGCGGCCGCATCACCGCCGGGTCGCGACGCGATCAGGCGGCCAGTCTCAAGCAACTCGGCCTGCTGGCCGTGTACCGTGGTGACCTGATCGCGGCGGAATCGCTCGTGACACACGCCGTGCGCCTCCAGTACTCGCCTACGGCGCCGGACTCCATTGCCATCATTGCGCTCGAGGCACTCGCATCGATTCAGTGGCGACGCGGGCATCTCGCACCATCATTGGCCACGTTGACGACCGCCCTTCGCACCGCGCGCCAGCTCTACGGCTATCCGCACCGGATTCCCGCGCGCATTCAGCTGCGCATGGCCGAAAGCCAACACATGGATCCAACGAGGATCGCGCAGGTTGACAGCCTCGCGCGGGCTGCCGTCGGTGAGACTGAAGCGGCGCTTGGTCCCATGAGTTTCTGGACCGCGATCGCGCTGGACAATGCGGCACAGCTGATTTCGGTGCGCGCTGGGGAGACGGACCGTGAGCGCATGCTGCGACGCGCGATCCAGATCGAGCGACGAATTCTTGAACCACACCACGACGAGCTGGTGCAGACACTGCTCACGCTGGCCAGGGAATTGTCGCGCCAACAGCGGTTCATCGCAGCGGACTCCGCCCGACTGGAGGCGGTGAGCTCCGCGCGCGTCCGGTATGGCGCGGAGCACCCCGCGTTCGCTGGAGTCCTCATCGGCGATGCGGAACTGCTGCTTGATCGCAGACGGATCGGCGACGCCGACCGCGAATTGCAGGACGCCATTCAAATCCGGCGGCGTGTCTTCGGCGCAACATCAATGCAGGTGGCGCTGGCGACGCGATGGCTGGCCGAGGTGGCGGCCGCGCGCGGTCAGTGGGTGCGCGCAGATTCCATCTTTGGTGCCACGCGCCTGCAGATGCTCGCGCATACGACGCCGGAGCATCCGGATGTGGCGCGGCTCGACAGCGCTCGGGCCGCAACGCGCGCGCGTGCACAGCCAGCAGGATCAGGAACTCGCGGCGGTTCCAGTGGAGTGCGCCGGAAGGACGTCACGCCGCCCATCGCCAGCGCCGCGGGCGCACCAGGTCGAGGATGACACGGCGCGCACCGGATGCCATACTCCTGTCCGAGGCGCGGGGCGACGGACGAGGGCCTTGCGTAACGACAGAGCCAAGGAGCCGCGGCACAGATGCGAAAGGTTGACGGACCTCGGTTGGCGCACCCGGCATGAGGCCGATCCGGTGCCGTGTTTTCGCCATTCTTGCGGCAAGCTCCTTCCTCGCCGCTGCACCCGCGGTCGCCCAACCCCGCGCCCTCGACTGGACCGCCTTCTCCGTCGACGCGCGCCTCGACAGCACCGGCCGACTCCACGTCCGTGAACGCCAGGCGATGCTCTTCAACGGCGACTGGAACGGCGGCGAACGTCGCTTCGACGTCCGACAGGGGCAGCGCTTCGTCTTCCGTCGACTGCTGCGCGTGGACAGCCTGACCGGCGCCGAGGTCGAGATGCGCGAGGGCTCACTCGACGTCGTCGATGGGTACGCGATGACCGTGCGGCACACGCTGCGTTGGCGCAGTCGATTGCCTGAGGATCCGCTGTTCCTGAACACGAAGATCACCTACGTCCTGGAATACGAGTACTCAGACATCCTCGTCACCGAGGGCACCGGCTACCGACTCGATCATGAGTTCGGCTTTCGTGATCGGACAGGCACGATCGCGAACTTCGATCTCACGCTCCGCGTCGATCCGGCCTGGCGCACGCCGGCGGGTTTCACCGGGGAGTTTCATCAGCCGGTCCTCGAACCTGGCATCGGCTACGTGGTCAACATTCCGCTCACCTGGCAAGCCGCAGGCCTTCCCTCTGCGGTACGCCGCAGCCCGCCGCTGCCGCTTCGAGTTGGCCTGCTGGCGGCGGTGGTGCTCGCCATCATCACGATGACCACACGGTTCCTGCGCGACGAAACCGCGCTCGGACGGTTTGCACCGCTCACACCGCTCAGCAGCATCGACCGCGCGTGGCTCGAGCAGCACGTGTTGTCGCTTCGCCCGGAACTCGTCGGCTACGCCTGGGACGAGCAGGTTGGCCCGGCGGAAGTCGCGGCCACACTGGCACGCCTCGTGGCGGAGAAGAAGCTCGGCAGCCGGGTCGAATCACGTGGCCCGCGCTGGCTGCGGCGGCATGTGCTGCATCTCGAGCTGCTGGTACCACGCGGGAATCTGCAGGGATACGAGAAATCGCTGGTTGATGGATTCTTCGCGCCGAATGCAGAGACCACCAGTACCGACGACATCCGGGCACGCTACAAGAGTTCTGGCTTCGACCCATCAGGGCTGATTCGCCAGCCACTGACGGAGCTCTTCTCCCGCATGACCGGCATGGCAGAACCTCCCGTGAAATCGCGACGGTGGCCGCTCACTGCAGCGCTCTGTGCAGCCGCGATTGCGCTGTTTGGCGTCGTCCTGCGTACGCGACAGGCTGACGGCGTCGCGGCCCTCGTCGCGGGTGTGGTTGGCATACCGGGCTTCGCCGTCGCGCGCGTGATGGCCGCGGTCTGGCGGCGACGCGTCGTCAGGCCGGGGCCGCACCTGCTGTTCGTATTGCTGCCACTGGTGGCCGTCACCGCCGTTTTCGGCTGGGCCCTTGCCACGGGACTCGGTGCGATCGGTGCCGTTGCCCTGACGGCTGTCGCGCTGCTGCTCGTCGTCGCGTTCCGCTCCGTGCTCAACGGCGCGCGGTCAACGTCGACGACCGCACGATGGCTGCTGCGCAAGCAGCTCGCGGCAGCACGGGAGTATTGCCGACTCGAATTGCAGAAGCCCAAGCCGGCACTCGACGATTCCTGGTATCCCTACCTGCTCGCATTCGGGCTTGGCCGCCACGTCGACAAATGGTTTCGTGCCTTCGGCGGAGCGACAACGACAGCTGATGCTGGCAGCGGTCTGCGCACCACCAGTCACTCCTCGGCTGCATCCTCGGGCGACGCGAGCCCTGGCGCATTCTCCGGCTTCGGCGGAGGCGGTGGATTCAGCGGCGCCGGAGCAACGGTTGCATTCAGCGCCGCCGTCGGCACGATCGCGCGCGGCGTTTCAGCGCCGAGCAGCAGTTCGAGTGGTGGTGGACGCAGCAGCAGTGGGGGGAGTTCTGGTGGTGGCGGTGGAGGGGGATGGTGACATCGCCACGCTCACGGCGTCCGCAACCACCCCGTCGCCGTCCGCACCGCGCCCCACGCAAGCCGCGGCGTCCCGTCCGCCCTGCGCAGACCGATCGAGCAGAGGAATCCGATGAACGCCGGCTGGTTCGGCAGGTTGTAGTACGTGCTGAAATCGTTGCACTGCTGCGGCGTGAAGTCGTGCAGCAGGAAGAGACTCACGAATGGCATCGCGGTGCTCCCGCGCGCGCGCCACTGCGCGATGGCATCGGTGAAGAACGCGGCCTGCTGCGCCTCGGAACTCCCATTCAGCGATGACGCCGGGTAGCCGAGTTCCTGCAGCACCACCGGCTTGCCGCCAGCCAGCACGATCATGTTGTCGAAGGTGGCCCGCGTGACCGTTGGCGGCGACACGACGAAGCGGTCGAGCTCAAATGGATAGTGCGTGAAGATGGCCACGTCAGTTACCGCGATCAGCGCCCGTGCCACCGTGGTCTGCGACGCTGCTTCGGCATACTCCATCGTCACACCGACCTTGATCGTCGGCACACGACGGTGCAGCGACGCCACTGCCTGCGTCACGAATGCCGTGTAGGGCGTCCACTGCACCTGCGACCTGAGGAAACCGGCGACCTCGTTGCCGATCGAGAAGTACGTCACGTCGCCGAGGATCGGCGTGAGTGCATCGAGCAGCCGCTCGAAACGGCGCTGCAATCGGGCATCGGTCCATGGGAGTGCCACGAGGTCCGCCGGCATCTCGCGCCGCACCGTGTTGATCACCTGAATGCCGAGGAACACCTGCAGACCCCGACTCCGCGCGTAGCGGATGTCGTCGATGACGCGCTGCACGCTCAGTCGTGCGCTGTCGGGCTCGAGATCGCGCCAGGTGTACGTCTGCACGATGCCCGTGGCACCGACACTGACGCTGGAGTCGATGGCTGCCACGAAGTCCGCAACCTGTGGCGCAGGGATCGTCCGCGGATTGGCGGCGATGGCCAGCACCGGCCGCTGCACGCCCAGCGGCGGCGTGCCCGGCCCTTCCGTCGGATCGGTCGTGCAGGCTGCCGCGGC
The DNA here is from genome assembly GCA_031423355.1 of Gemmatimonadaceae bacterium. Lineage (GTDB taxonomy): Bacteria > Gemmatimonadota > Gemmatimonadetes > Gemmatimonadales > Gemmatimonadaceae > JACMLX01. The sequence continues at coordinate 49,201 of JANPFJ010000252.1, forward strand.
AACCGTGAGTGCGGTGGCGATCAGAGAGCGACGATGGTGACGGTGGTGCATGACGGCCTCCGATTCCGGTCCACGCTCGACGGCACTTTCATTCTACACCCTGACGCGGCACCGGCAGTTCCTGACAGTACATTGCTGGCTTCAGTTCACCCTCACTCGGAATAACGATGACGAACACCACCGCCGCACTCAATGCTACCACCTTGGGTGGCTCGATCACCTGCAAGGATCTCGACGCCTCGATCAGCTGGTACCGCGACGCCATCGGCTTTGCGGTGGACCAGACATTCGAGCGCGAAGGCAAGATCGTCGCCGCCGTCGTCTCCGCCGGCCACATCCGCCTGGTGCTGAATCAGGACAACGGGCAGCTGGGGTGGGACCGGATCAAGGGCCAGGGCTTCTTCCTGCAGATCAACGTCGCGGACGCCGCCGATGTGGACGCAGCCGCCGCGCGCATCAAGGCAGCCGGTGGAACGCTGATCGATGAGCCGGCCGATCGCCCGTGGGGCGTGCGGATGTTCCAGTTTCAGGACGCGGACGGGTTCAAGTTCGGCATCTCGACCCCGCTCAAGGGATGACACCCGGAGCCGTGCTCAGGCCGATTCTCCGGTCGGCCTGACACTCGCGCTCCACCGGTATGTGTACGCCGGCTTCCGGCGCACGCCCTGACGCAGATCGGGGAGACGCTCCACCAGCCCGAGTTCGAGCATCCGTTTCTGGAAGTTGCGCCGATCCAGCGACCGCCCGAGGATGGTCTCGTGCAGTCGCTGCAGTTCGGGCATGGTGAAGGTCGGCGGCAGCAGATTCGTGTCGATCAGCAGGTCATCGATCTGCGACCGCACCGACACCAGCGCACGCTGCACCATGTCATCGTGATCGATGATCAGCGGCGGTCGATCGGCGAGGTGCCACCAGCGCAGGCTGCTGGCCCAGACACTGGGTGCAACACGCGCCTGGCTGACGTCGACCAGCGCGACATACCCCACCGACACCACGCGACCCAGCACCCAGTGATCGGCCGGGACGTCGATGCCATGCGCGTGCAACGCACTGGCAACCACCGCCTCGCCGCGCGCCGGGCCCCCGAACGTGTGGAACTGCCGGAGCGTGGTGCCCGCCAGTCCCGTCAGCTCGAACAGCACGCGCGACACCGCGTCATCGATCGACTCCGCGCGACGCACGTAGCCGCCAGGCAGCGACCACGTCCCCGTGCCGGCAGACTCCATCAGAAGCACCTGCAACGCGCCGTCGTGTGCCCCGAAGATGACGGCGTTCACCGACAGGTGCGGCAGACACTCCCGGTCGAGCTCGGCTAGCAGCGTTCCTGGATCTGGGGCGTTCATGCGATGAGAGTACTTGATGTGTATTGACTACACTACCTAGCGACCATAGTGTACTCAGTACACATCCTGCCGGCGCGCGCCGGCGCTCCCTCCGTCCGGACGCCGCATGCGCCGATACCTGCCCTCGATCCCTGCCCTGCTCGCCGCCGCCCTTGCCTGTGGCACATCGACCGCGCTCAGCGCCCAGACACCCGCCGCGCCGCTGCCCCAGCTTGGACGCGCCCCGCTGCATGCCGTGGTCGCCGCGCTCTCCGATTCGGAGAAGGTGCGACTGGTGGTGGGATCGGGACTGATTCTGCCCCAGGGATTCCCGTCGAACATCCTGCCACCCACCATGCAGGGGACGCCGCGTACCGCCGACGATCGGCCGACACGCATTCCCGGCTCGGCAGGTGAGACGCACGCCATTCGGCGGCTCGGCATTCCGTCCATCACCCTCGCTGACGGCCCCGCCGGCGTTCGCATCGATGCCATTCGCAAAGCCGCGAATGGGAAGCCCGACAGCAGCCGCACCTACTACGCCACCGCGTTCCCGGTTGGCACGCTGCTGGCCTCGTCGTGGGATACCGCACTCGTGCGGCGCGTTGGTGTGAGCTTCGGCGAAGAAGCGCGCGACTATGGCGTGGACGTGCTGCTGCTGCCCGGCATGAACCTGCACCGCAATCCGCTCGGCGGACGCAATTTCGAGTACTACTCCGAGGATCCGCTGGTGACCGGATCGATGGCCACGGCGATGGTGGCCGGCGTGCAGTCGGTGGGAGTCGGCACATCGGTGAAGCACTTCGTCGCCAACGAGCAGGAGTTCAATCGCATGCGCCTGAACTCCGCCATCAGCGAGCGGGCGCTGCGCGAGCTGTACCTCCGACCCTTCCAGATGGTCGTCCGTCGCGCGCAACCCTGGACGGTCATGTCTTCGTACAACCTCGTCAACGGCACACACACCGCCGAGAGTCGCGAGCTGCTTACCGATATCCTTCGAGGTGACTGGGCATTTCGCGGGTTGGTGATGAGTGACTGGTTCGGCGGTGAAGACCCGGCCGCGACGCTGAACGCTGGCAACGATCTGTTGATGCCTGGCACCGTCGTGCAGGAGACCGCGCTTCGCGCCGCGCTCGCCAGCGGCAAACTCTCGCGTGCCGCGCTCGACACGAGTGTGAGCCGCCTGCTGGATCTGGTGTTGCGAACCAACACCTTCCGTGCCACAGTCGTGTCAGAGCGCCCCGACCTGCGGGCGCACGCAGCAGTCGCACGACGGGCTGCTGCGCAGAGCATGGTCCTGTTACGAAACGAGATGGTTGGCCCGGCATCGGCGCCGCGACCGGCGCTGCCGCTCGACGCTGGGCGCACCATCGCAGCGTTCGGCAACACGTCGTATGATCCGATTGCGGGCGGCACCGGCAGCGGTAACGTCAACCGCGCGTACACGATCTCGATCGCCCAGGGGCTGGTGGCGGCGCGTGTACGGATCGACACAGCGGTCGGCACTGCCTACGAGCAGTATCTCGCCGCGGCGCGCGCCAAACTGCCGCCGACGAATCCGATGAACCTGTTCGCACCGACGCCAGTGATCCCCGAGATGGCGGTCACCGACGACGCCGTTGCGCAGGCCGCCGAACGATCAGACCTGGCGCTGATCACGCTCGGGCGCATCGCGGGTGAAGGTGGTGACCGGAAGGTGCCAGACGACTTTGCCCTGCGCACATCGGAGCGCGAACTCCTTGCGCGCGTTGCGACAGCCTTTCATGCACGCGGCAAGCGCGTCGTCGTCGTGCTCAACATTGGTGGCCCGATCGAAATCGCGAGCTGGCGTGCACAGGCCGACGCCATCCTGCTCGCCTATCAGCCGGGCCAGGAAGGCGGGCACGCGGTCGCCGACGTGCTGCTCGGCGCAGTGAACCCGTCGGGTAAACTGGCCACCTCGTTCCCCTCGGCCTACGACGACATTCCCTACGCCGCCGATTTTCCGGGCCGAGCACTTGGTACTGCGGTAGCGGCTGGCCCGATGGACTCGCAGAAGTCAGAGAACACATACTCCGAAGGAGTGTTCGTCGGATATCGATACACCGGCACCTTCGGCAAGACACCTGCGTACGGCTTTGGGTACGGGCTGAGTTACACCACGTTCGACTACGGTACGCTGCGCGTCATCGGCACGCCGAGTGCGCGCCCTGGCTCACTGACGGCGAAAGTGACCATCACCAATACCGGCCGGGTCGCGGGGCGCGAAGTGGCGCAACTCTACATCTCCGCACCACGCGGCGCGCTCGACAAGCCGGAGCGGGAGTTGCGCGCCTTTGCCAAGACCGGCGTGCTGGCGCCCGGTGCATCGGAGACGATCACCTTCCGGCTCTCGGCAGCGGATCTGGCGTCGTTCGACACCGCCGCATCCGCGTGGGTGGCCGACGCTGGCGCATACACCGTGCGCGTCGCCACGTCATCGACAGCCGACGGTGCGCGCGCGACGTTCATGCTGTCGCGACGCGTGATCACGGAACGGACGCGCCATCTGGTCGTGCCGGTTGCACCGATTGACGAACTGAAGGTGCCAGCCCGCTGAAGGGCGGCGGCGTTGCTGGTCTCCCTCGCACGACGGACACTCGGTTATATCTGAGAGGTGCGTCAGCGAGCGTGTTTCGCCGTTTCCACTGCTGACGGATTGACCAAACGACACTGACCTTCTCCCTCGAGCAGACACGCATGTCGGCACCCATCCAGAGCCCTATCGGGGCACAATTGGCCGCCTGGTCCCCGCCCCGGATCCCCGACCTCTCTCAGGTGCCCACCGGCGACATGCCCGGCGACAAGGTCGTAATCGGCGAGAAGCATGTCACCAAGGCAGACGTGGTGTTCCGCGCGCTGGCGCCACTGGTGCAACCGATCCTCGATGGTGCCGCGCCTGGCAAGGTCGTGGTGTCGGTGCACGGCGGCTCTGGTGTCGGCAAGTCTGAAGTCGGCTCGCTGCTGGCGCACTACTTCAACGATCTGGGCATCGGTGCCTACGTGATGTCGGGCGACAATTATCCGCATCGCATCCCCCGGGATAATGATCATGAGCGCGTGCTGGTGTTCCGCGAGCATGCCCTCAAGGGCCTGGTGGCGTCGGGCCATTTCACCCATGCGCGCAATGACGTCCTGCGCGGGTTGCAGGCCACGAATCAGGACGCCAACGCGGCGCTGTTTGCCGAGCATCCGTGGCTGGCGGCCTATCAGGCCGCGGGTCGCGCTGGCCTGATGGGGTATCTCGGTACGCCACGCGAGACCGACTTCGACGAAGTGAGCCGCGTGCTGGCCGAGTTCAAGGCGGGCCAATCGCCGATCATGCTCAAGCGCATGGGGCGCGAATCTTCGGAGCTCTGGTACGACGCGGTGGACATGGCTGCCGTCCGTGTGCTCGTGATCGAATGGACGCATGGCAACAATGACAATTTGCGGGGCGTGGACGTCCCGATTCTGCTCAACAGCACCCCACAGGAAACACTGGAGCATCGTCGGTCGCGGAACCGCGATGGCGCCGTGGACTCTCCCTTTACCAGCGTGGTACTGGAGATCGAGCAGGGGCTGCTGGCCTCGCAGGCACACCGGGCCAAACTGATCGTGTCCAAGTCGGGCGGCATAATTTCGTTCGAGGACTTCGCCGCGCGCCTGGCAGCGGAGGCGGCCGCGTGATGGCACGAGAAAAGGGCGCGGGCGCCGGCCCGATGCTCAACGCGTATCCCGACAGCATCGGCGGGCAACTCGGCGACATCGCCGCGTTTCTGGCACGTCCTGAGCTCGAGGGTGTCTTCGAATCGTTCTACATTCTGCCGAGCCTGTTCCACACGGACCTGGATCGTGGTTTCTCCGTCATCGACTACGGGCTGAATCGCCAGCTCGCCAGCGCAGCGGACTTGCGGGCACTGCAGGCCCACGGCATCGACCTGAAGCTCGACTTCATTCTCAATCACGCGTCGGTGTTGTCGCCGCAGTTTCAGGATATCATCGCCAATGGTGAGCAGTCGCCGTATCGCGACTTCTTCATCGACTGGAACCAGTTCTGGGCGGGGCATGGCGCCATGATCGCGGAGGGTCACATCCAACCCGACGCCGCGCTGATCGAGGACATGTTCTTTCGGAAGCCCGGCCTGCCGATTCTGTCCGTGCGCTTCCCCGATGGTCGCGAGGTACCGTACTGGAACACCTTCTATCAGGAGGTGCGATACACGGTGCCCGGCCTGCAGGAACTGATGCGACAGCTGTCGCTGCAGTACGGCGAAGCGGAGCAGCTCGAAGCGTTGTTGCGTAAGCAACTTGCGGCCGGGAACAAGCCAGCCAGCATTGACTATGGCTCCTTCGCGCCGCAGCGGGAGGCGATCGTCAGCCTGCTCGAGTTGCGCCGCGTGTATCTCGGACAGATGGACCTGAACATCCGTTCGCCGCTGGTGTGGGAGTTCTACGACGCCACCTTGAAGCAGCTGGCTGCTTACGGCGCGAGCATCGTCCGCCTCGATGCCTTTGCCTACGCGCCGAAGGATGTTGGCAAGCGCAATTTCTTCAACGACCCCGAGACGTGGGACTGCCTCGAGCGCGTGAACGGGATTGCATCGAAGTACGACCTGCAGCTGCTGCCGGAGATCCACACGTCATACGGTGACAGGACGCATGAAGCGATCGCGTCGCGCGGGTATCTGACGTATGACTTCTTCTTGCCGGGTCTCATCATTGACGCCTTCGAGCGTCAGACCAATGAAGCCATACTCCGGTGGGTGGCCGACATTCAGTCGAAGGGCATCCGCACCGTGAACATGCTCGGCTGCCACGACGGCATTCCACTGCTCGACCTGAAGGGCTTGCTCACGGATGCGCAGATCGAGGCACTCATCGCCACGGTGGTCGGCCGCGGTGGTTACGTGAAGGACTTGCATGGCCAGAAGAACATGTACTACCAGGTGAATGCGACGTACTTCAGTGCGCTGGGCGAGGATGAACAGAAGCTGCTGTTGGCACGCGCCATCCAGATCTTCATGCCCGGAAAGCCTCAGGTCTGGTACCTCGACCTGTTTGCGGGCCGGAACAATCATGCCGCGGTCGAACAGGCGGGATCGGGTGGGCACAAGGAGATCAACCGAACCAACCTCACCGCAGCCAACATCGACGCCGGGCTGCAGCGTGAAGTCGTGAAGACGCAACTCGAATTGCTGCGCTTCCGCGGCCGGTGCAAGGCCTTCGGGTTCGATGCCACGCTCGAGGTGCTGCCGTCGGCATCGCACGAGTTGAAGTTGCGATGGAGCAAGGATGGCGCATGGGCCATGCTCGATGCGGACCTGAAGACCTGCGTCTATCACATCAGCGAAGGGTGAGGGTGGAGCGTGACGTCCCCCCGGACAACGTGGGCAGGGTGCGACCGGGGAACTCGGCCGTATTGGTATGGTCCAGCCCATTTCGATCGAGAGTCCTGTCCCGACCGCCCACACGTAGGGCCGAGTTTGACACCAACGGCCCGTCCCTGTACTTCAACGTGTTCGACGACGAAGCCGAAGTTGCCGCCGTGACGCCGAAGCATTGATTCGAACCACACTGCCGCAATCGCAAGATTTCCGCTCAGCGCCCCCCATTGCCCTCATCACTCATGGCCGAGATCACTCTGCTCGCCCTCAATCACTCCGGCGCCCAAAGGCTGGCGAGCGACCAGGAGTCCTTCTCGACCGAGCACGGCATTGTGCTCGCTCCGCATGCGACGATCGCCGTTGCGATCGCTGAGGCGACCGCAGGCCTCCTCGCCTCAAGCGGCGCAACGATGCCATGGATCGGTTACCTCGCGCTCGAAGGGCCAACGCGGCGCGTGGTGGGGACGGGTGGGTTCAAAGGAGGCCCTGACGCCGATAATGCGGCGGAGATCGCCTACTTCACATTCCCGGGCGAGGAAGGACGCGGGATCGCGACCGCGATGGCGGAGGCACTGGTACGTCTCGCGAAAGCAGCGGAGCCACCGCTGGACGTCGTCCTTGCGCACACACTCGCTGAGCGCAACGCCTCATGCCGCATCCTCGAGAAACTGGGGTTCCGGCACACGAGTACCGTGCTCGGTACGGAAGACGGGACGATCTGGCGCTGGGAAATGCGAGCCCGTGGCGACAACGCCTGAGGGCGCCGTCATTCCGCAGCGGTCGCCGCAGACCGATGGCATCAGGCGAGCGTGTCAGCCCGCTATGGCGGTATCACGATCAGCGCACCGGCCACACCTCAAGCCACCACGCAGACAGCGCTGCGTCATTCGGAATCAGCCGCCAGCGTTCGCCGGCTGACACATCGCTCCACACCAGCGTCCCGGCAGCGATCGACACGCTCGATGATGTGTCGACCTTCAGGGTCGCGTGCGTCGCTGTATAGGCCGCTCGGAAGCGAGCGTCAGAATGCCAATCCGCAGTTGGCGCGACGCGTTGCATCCGGCCGTGCGCCAGTTCGCTGCGCACCATCAGATTCAGGTCAGTCGTCGACCCACTGCGCAACACGCAATCGGGCGAAGTTGCACCATCGAACTGCAGCGGGTCGCTCCCTGCCGTCAGGTGCACAGTCTTCCCGTCGAAGCCGAGCGAGACGCCATCGCCGCTTACGACGGCAAACCAGCGTTCGATGCCCCGATAGGCGCTGAAGGGCCCATCACGTTCAATCTGCGCAACGCTGATGCGGAACATCCAGTCCCTTGCCGTCGGCCATGTGAGCAACTCCTGCGTCGACCCGCCATCGTTGCGCCAGCGTTGTGGCGGCACCTGATCAAGTCGGACGGTCTGGATCACGGACGTTCTCCTGATGCGGGGGCCGGCGTCGGCAAGGGTAGCTCCTCCGTTCAGAGAGAGTAATCACCTTGAGCAGAGGTCACGCGATGGAGTTCGGCCGTGGGCACTGGAGCGGGCGGGCGCACCTGCGTCGTCGCACCGTGCATCGTCCCCGACGTCATGCACCAGATTCGTCAGGCTGTCAGGGCGGATGCACTTCCTCAACGCGGATTGTGATCGCGCCGAGTCTGTCGTGCCGATACGTGTCCGCGAGACCGGAGAGTGACCGATTCACTGGCTGCGGTTTAGACGCTCGCACCATGTCGGAGGGCCCGACGTTACGGTGTCCGTCAGCAATCCGGACAATACGTGAGCACAGGCCGCGCGTCCGGTGGGGGTATACTCGGCGCTCGGCGGTCCTGGAGCGCGCGCGACGGATCGGCGTTCACCGCACCACGACCACGCCTCGCCCGCCGTAGACACGATCGATGTACTCGAATGTGCCAGGCGTGAGATACCTCACTCGCACTTCTGATGGTTCTGCGTATGGGAACATCCCGCTCCCGACAAGAGTGCCGCCGCTGGTCTCCATCCGGTGTTCATCGTAGTCGAACGGGTCCAGTCGCCAGGTGAGCGTGCCGCCGACCGGAATCGTGTCAACCTCGGGCGAGCTTCCGTTTCGGGGACTGAGGAAGCGGTAGTTCTCGTTGGTGCTCAGCAGGACCGTGTTCTGCTCGAACACCAGCGCCTGAAAGGCCACCGATCGGCCGCCAGCGGCGCGGACTTCCGCCAGCGTGGTCTTCGTGCCTGACGTCGGACCGAAGGTCCAGGTGGCCGTGGCAACTCCCAATTGATCCGTGATGCTCACTTCGGGACTGATGGTGCCGGAATTGGTCGCCTACCGCACCGCCACGCCCGCCACTGGGCCGTCGGCGCACCCCATCAGTGCGCAGGTCACCAGTACACCACAGATCCGCCGTTGCATCTGCCACTCCGCCGCGAAGGTTGAACGCACGTTGAACCTGCGGCGGGAGCGTCTGCACATCGTCTGTTGTCGGCGCTCCACCTCGGTTCGTCGTTCTTGGTGGGCGGCACCTCCGTCGGTCGGGTGCTCCTCCAGACGGGGGTACAGACCGCGAACATACCACTCGAGTCCCCGACGTACGACGTGACCAACTTTTCTGGGGAGACCTCGGTGCGCAGAAACGCGCGCCTGCCCTTCTCACTCAGGTGACTCGCCGCGCACGCAGCTGGGGCAGCCACGCCAGCCACATCTCCACCACGAGCAGCGGCACGACCCAGGATGCCCATTCCCGCGTCGCGTCCCGAAGATCCGGATTCGTCACGTAGAAGAACAGGTAGTCCTGAAAGTCATACATGAGGCGTAGCCAGACGAGCACCAGCGTCATGGTGTAGCTACGAATCATGAAAGCACGGTGGGCGGCGAAGTTCCTGGCGATAGCGAGGCGCCACGCGGCGAGGGTAAAGAAGAGCCACAGCAGCCCGGTCAGGGCGATGGAGAGTCGAGAGCCCTCATACTCCCCTACGATGGCACCGAGATAGATGGCCAGGAGCGCCGCCACGCTGGCGCCGATCACGTAGGCCTTTCCAACCGCGCGGTGAAAGCCCGGCGCGCGCTGGCGTAACGAGGTGATGAACTGCAACGGAGCACCGAACAGGACGGGCAAGGCGAAGGCGACGTGTGTGAGATACCAGAGTTGCTTGTTGAAGAGGCTTGGCCCAAGCCGGTCAGGTTGGATGAAGCGGAAGCTGACGGCTCGGTACAGGTAGTAGAGGCTCAGAGCGGCGACCACAGCGAGGCCGACGGCGGAGGAGCGCCGACGAAGAGTGCTTTGGGTCATACGTCCGAAGCCAGGTGCATGAAGGGTCTCCCTGTGGACTGATCCGGCATTTCCTGCGGACTGACCGCAAGGGTGATTCTATTGCACACCGGCAGTTCTGACACGCTGGCGGCAGGTGCAGAAATCAGGCAAACCGCACGATCCACCAGCGTCGGGAGCACGGCGAAACTGTCAATGCGATCTGGGCGGTCCGGCGACCGACCGTGCCGATCCAGCGGGATCGGGAGGGGGCCTACACCACATCGCGGCGGATGCTGTCGCCGACATGCCAGATGCGAGGCGCGGGCACCACACGCTACTCAATCACGACCCGGAAGATCGCGGACTGTGATCGCGTCGCCGAAAAACTCAATGACGGCTCACGAAAGCGGTGCGACTGGAAGACGCCGGAGGAACTCTCTGCCCCGAGGCGCTGATCATTGCACTTCAAGGGTGCCGTCAGATCTGTCACCTTTGTTCCCCTCACTTCAGCGCCGCACACCGATACTCATCCTCGCGCCGCGGACTTCCACCAGCAATTCGCCGAGCGAACCAACGACGACATCAGCGTCGTGGAGCGCCGCCTCTGGGAAGGTGCCACTGATGCCAATCGCGTGCATGCCCGCCGCGCGCGCCGCCGCGAGGCCGGCCGACGCATCCTCCACAACGACGCAGTCTGCGGGCGGAAGACCGAGCAGCGCCGACGCTCGCAGGTACCCTTCAGGGTCCGGCTTCCCGCGGATGCATCGACTTGTGCTTGTGCTCGACACTCGCGGTGTGATCACCAATGTAGAAATTGCTGATCGTTTGAAGAATCGCATCTCTGTCGGGCGACGCGGCCACCGGCGGCTCCGATACCGGATGATGAAATGCGAGCACAAGAGAGCTCACCAGCAGGACGGTACGCGTCACGTGCCGCTGCCGGTTCACTCACCGTGGTCGATTCTTTGGACGGGAATCTCGAGAGGGGTCGGTCCCGTATGTATACGCTATCTCCACGCGATCGTGTCACATGGCGTGCAGGATGCGACAGCCGGCATTCGTGCGATCGGGATGGGGTCAGCCAGCGACGATCGCTCCGGGCTCGGAGCGAGAAAGCCGCGCGCGGGCGCGCGAAGGTCGACGGCCAGTGGCACCTGCACTGCCTGGTGCACAACCGCGAGAAGCTGACCCACGCGGGGTACGCGTTTCGGGCCCCACCGGCCGCGCCGACGGTGCGCCCGCCCGACGATCGTCGAGTTCGAGCGCAATCCCGTCGTGATCAGGCATCGGCCGTGCCGCACGCCAGCGATCGGTGCCGAAACCAGCCTTTCCTGCAGCCTCAACAGCAGGTACAGGTTGCAGAGTGCCCGTCTCGCTGGAGTCCTTCGGCCTTCGTCGCAAGGCCATTCGGAGAGCATGTCGCCTTTTGGGTTCCGTTTTCGATTTCCCAGATACGTGTGATTGATTTCAGTACGCGATTCCTTACTTCCCTTGCACCACGCGCCAGCGCTGGCGCAGACCAGTGAGGGCAGCGCGTGCATCACGCCCGGCAATCGCCATCTGGCGTCATCCGGTGTGGCCGGGCGCGTGCATGTGGAAATGGTCGGCGAATTCGTTGCCCGGCACGTGGCGACGGCGGCCCCGGACGCAACTCCCGCAGAACCCGTAGTGGCCGCGGTGGCATAGGTCGCCACGTAATCCGATTCCTCAACACGGCATTCATGTCCTCGCTTTCCGAATCACTGTACGCGCGACTCAGTCCGCTGCTCGATCAGGCGTTGGACCTTCCCCCCGAAGCGCGAACACAGTGGCTCAATGACTTGCAGCGGGAAAGCGAGAGTGTCGTGCAAGCACTCGGCGACATTCTGCTGTCGGGCGAGACCTGGAAGGGCGGCCCTTCGGAACCGCTCGCGTTGATGCCGCCCCTGGCATCACTGCTCGAACGCGAACCGTCACTGGAGGGCGTGCGAATTGGCGCCTGGACGCTGGAGCGACCCATCGGAGAGGGCGGCATGGGGAGCGTGTGGCTCGCCACGCGGGGCGATGGCAGTTTCGAAGGATCGGCCGCGGTCAAGCTGCTCAATTTGTCTCTGATCGGACGCGCGGGCCTCGAGCGCTTCCGTCGCGAAGGAACCGCTCTCGCCCGGCTCGCGCACGTGAATGTCGCGCGCCTGCTCGATGCAGGTGTCAGCGACCGGCGCCAACCATTTCTCGTACTCGAGTACATCGATGGCGAACCGATCGACGATTATGCCACGGGCACCACTGTCACTGCCGAACAGCGCGTACGGCTCATGCTGCAGGTGCTCGCTGCCGTTGGACATGCGCATGCCAACCTGATTGTACATCGCGACATCAAGCCGTCGAATGTGCTGGTAACGCGCGATGGCACGGTGAAGTTGCTCGACTTCGGCATCGCGCGCCTTCTTGCCAGCGACGAGCACGTCGCTGACGTGACCGAACAGGGGCATCAGGCGTTGACACCAGCCTTTGCCTCGCCCGAACAGTTCCGTGGCGAGCCCATTGGCCCGGCCTCGGATATCTACAGCGCTGGCGTCCTGCTGTATCTGCTGCTGACCAATCGTCATCCGACGGCCTACGGCGCGCGCACCAGAGCGGAATTCGCGCAGGGGGCGCTGCAACAGGAACCGGCACACACGGATCTCGGCGACCTTGACGCCATTCTGCGCAAGGCGCTGCGCAAGCTGCCTGGAGAGCGCTACGAGACCGCGGCGGCGATGGCTGATGATTTGCGCCGCTGGCTCAACCATGAGCCCGTGTCAGCGCGTCCCGATACCTGGGGATACCGTGCCGCCAAGTTCGTGCGGCGGTACCGCGCCGGTATCGCGCTCGCCGTTGTGATTGGGGCGGTATTGATGACGGCGACCGTCGTATCGGTTCGCCAGCGATCGGAGGCCGAGCGGCAACGGAGCGTGGCAGAGCGCAACTTTCGCACGCAGGAGGGATTTCTGGCCGCGGCACAGGTGCTCTCCAGCGACACGCCCGGACCGGACGGCAAGCCGCTCGATGCACGCGGGCGACTATTGCATGCGGTCGAGGTGATTGAGCAGCAATTCATGTCCGAGCCCCGCACGGTGGCGCTGGTGATGACAGATCTTGGATCACAGTTGTTCGAAAATGGCGATGTCGATGGCTCCCTCGCTCTGCTCGCCAGATCGCGCGGCATCGCCCGCAGGGCAAGCGAGTTCGATATCGCGGCGTCGATCTCGTGTACGCGCGCCGAGATGTTTCTACGATCGCGTGCCATCGACTCGGCGCGAGCGGCAGTTGCGGAGGGTAAAAACGCGTTGGCGCAGATCGGACCGAAGGCCAAGGCGTATTTGTGCCTTCAGGCTGAAGGCGACCTCGCGGCGGTGAACAATGAGCACGAACAGGCCATTGCGCTCTTGAGGCAAGCGCTCACCGCATTTGACGCCGCTGAGCGTAGTGATGGCGCGTCGAATCGGTCACTCAATCGCCTGGCGATTCTCAACAGCCTCGGACTGGTGATCCAGTCGGCTGGTCGGCCCAGAGAGGCACTGGCGGTGCAGCGCACCATCGTCGCCGACGTCGAATCGATGGGGTATCAAGGCACGCCCATTCTACCGAATGTCGCCGCGCCGATGTCCCGAATGTTCTTCGAACTGGGAGAGATGCAGGAGGCCGTATCCAGCTACCGTGCGATCGTGCAGCGCTCGGAACGTCAGAACGCCGCTGGTATCGTAACGCCGTATCTTTCCCATGTGTACGGACAAATGCTGCTGAGGGCAGGCTTGCCCGACTCGGCGATCCATTGGATAGCCGCCGCCGCGAAGGGTTCCCTCGGGGAGAACCCGAGGATCAGCAACGAAGTGAACCTTGCGTGGGCCACTCTCGAGACCGGCCGTATCAAGGAGGCGACCGTTCTCTCTTCACGCGCTGAAACGCTCTATCCGTGGCATTGGCTCACCCGCGAATGGGTGCGCCTGCGTATTGCGCGTCAAACCGGCGATTCGCTGCCGCCCGTCAAGCGTCTCGCCGTTGCCATCGACTCGCTCTGGCCTGATGCGTCCATTCCGCGGGCGTTCTTCATTTTCCCGCTGCTCACACTCGGCGAGTGGCGCTTGACCGACGGTGATCTGCAAGGCGCCGACGCGGCAGCATCACGGGTGCGCGCCCTGGCCATGGTAGACTCGCTGGCGGCAACACGCAGTGCCATTGTCGGGCACGCAGACTTTCTGCATGCGCGCGTGCAGCGCGCCCAGGGCGAGCAGGCCGACGCGATGCGCACGGGGCAACTGGCGGTCACGGCGCTAACCAATGGCTATGGTCCCACACACCCCGTCACGGGTGCGGCGCGTGCGTTTGTGGCGGACGTGGGGGACAGGCACTAATTGCACGTTTTCGCCTGTCTCGGTGACAGTCTGCGAGGCGCGATGCGGCCTACTATGCCGCACAGCACCGCTCCGAGCGAGCCTGCAGTGGCTCGTCCCGAGGAGCTTTAGGGCCAAGTCAGCCCCCTCGCAGACGGTCACCACAACCATCGATACGCGAAAATGAGTGCACTGTCACCGCAACCACCGAAAATGAGTGCACTGTCACTGCAACCACCGTCACTGCAACCACCCGGAACAATCATGCCGCGGTCGAACAGGCGGGATCTGGTGGGCACAAGGAGATCAACAGAACCAATCTCACCGCAGCCGACATCGACGCGGGGTTGCAGCGCGAGGTCGTGAAGACGCAGCTGGAATTGCTGCGATTCCATGGCCGGTGCAACGCCTTCGGTTTCGATTCCACACTCGAAGTGCTGCCATCAGCACCGCACGAACTGACGTTGCGGTGGAGCAAGGATGGCGCGACGGCCACGCTCGAGGCGGACCTGAAGGCCTGTACGTATCGTATCAGCGAAGGGTGATCGTGGAGGCACAGGCGGCCACGGCTCATCCATACTGCCCGGCGATGTAGGCTCGCGTACGCTCGTCCGCCGGTGCATCGAACACCTGCGCCGTTGGGCCGACCTCGACCAACTCACCGAGCAGCATGAAGCCCGTCCGATGTGACGCGCGCCGTGCCTGTGCCATGTTATGGGTCACGATCACGATCGTGTAGGTCTGCACCAGCGTCTGCATCAACGCCTCGATGCCGGCGGTCGCCAGCGGGTCGAGCGCACTGCACGGCTCGTCCATCAGCAACACCTCGGGTGAGGTGGCGAGCGCCCGGGCGATGCAGAGCCGTTGCTGCCGCTCGCCGGACAATTCGAGCGCCGACTGATCGAGCCGCACGCCCTCGACCCCGAGGAGTCCGACCGCCTGCAGACAAGCATCGACGATGCTCCGAAGCGCTGACGTGTTCGACTCGCCGTGCAAGCGTGGCCCGTAGGCCACATTGTCGAAGACGCTGAGCGGGAACGGGTTCGGGCGCTGAAACACCATCCCGACACGGCGGCGGAGCGACTCCACGTCGACACCAGGGGCGTAGATGTCCGCATCATCGAGGTAAACCTTCCCCTCGATCCGGGCACCGGCCACGAGGTCATTCATTCGGTTGAGGCAACGCAACAGGGTCGATTTGCCACATCCCGATGGACCGATCAATGACGTAATCCGCCTCGCCGGAAAGCCCACCGTCACCTGCTTCAGTCCCTGAAACGCGCCGTACCAGAGATCAAGCCCCTCCACTCGCACCTTGTCGCTCATCCGAAGCGCCCCGCCAGGTAGCCGCGCGTCCGCTCATCTTCAGCGCCTGCGAACAATTGGGCGGTCGGTGCAGTCTCGATCAGGTCGCCCATCAGGAAGAAACTGGTGCGGGTCGCGATGCGTTCTGCCTGCTTCACATTGTTCGTCACGAGGACAATCGTCACCGCCGGTGTCAGGCTCACCAGCGCATCTTCAATGCGTCGTGTCGTGATCGGGTCGAGCGCCGAGCATGGTTCGTCGAGCAGCACAACGGCCGGGTTGAGTGCCAGCGCGCGGGCGATGCAGAGTCGTTGCTGCTGTCCACCAGAGAGCTGCGTGGCCATCAGGTCGAGCCGATCGGCCACTTCATCCCAGAGGTGCGCGGCCTTCAGCGCGTGTTCGACCAGATCAGCCAGCGTTCCGCGGTCGCGGACTCCCGCGACGCGCGGCGCGTAGGCCACGTTCTCGAAGATGGTGCGCGGCAGTGGCTGCGGTGTTGCAAAGACGATTCCGACCTTGCGACGGAGTGCCGCCAGCGCATCACCGCGCAACGGGAGCACGTCGACGCCGTCGACGATGATCTGACCGCTGACCACCGCCAGATCCCGCTCGATGCTCAGCTTGTTGATCGTGCGAAGGAGCGACGTCTTTCCACTCCCGGCCGGGCCAATGATACCGTGAATGCTGCCGGCCGGGACTTGCAGTGAGGTGGGTCTCAGGATCTCCCGATCCCCATATCGGATCGAAACGTTCCGGATGTCGATCATCACCGCACCGGGGGCCGGTGACCCGTCACTCATCGGTACTGTCGCGTGAGTCGGTTCATCAGCCAGTAGGCTGCGACGTTGATCGCGAGAATCGTCGCCACCAGCACCGACGCGGTGCCATAGGCCATCTCATCGCTGATGCCTTCCATCGTGAGTGTGTAGAAGTGCACACTCATCGTGCGTGCCGAATCAAATGGCGACCAGGGCATCTTCAGCGCGACGCCGGCCGTGAAAATGACAGCGGCTGTTTCACTGACGGCGCGGCCGATGCCAAGGACGACACCCGTCACCACGCCAGGTGCGGCGGCGGGGAGTACAACGCTGCGTATCGAATGCCACTTCGACGCGCCGAGTGCTTGCGCCACATCGCGATAGTACAGCGGCACGGCGCGCAGCGCTTCTTCGCTGGTCCTGATGACCGTCGGCAGGATCATCAGTCCGAGTGTGAGCCCACCGCTGAGTATCGACCACCCCATCTTCAGCGTCGTGACGAAGAATGCGAAACCGAAGAGCCCGAAGATGATGCTCGGGATGCCGGCGAGCGCCTCTGTTCCACTGCGGATGGCGCGCGTGAGACGACTGTCCTTCGTATACTCGGCGAGATAGATCGCCGCCGCCACGCCCAGCGGCGCCGCGACGATGACGGCAGCAGCCGAGACGTAAACTGTGGAGACGACCGTCGGCAGAATGCCGCCCAGCGCTCCCGAATGCCGCGGATTCGTGAACAGGAACTCCCACGAGAGCGTGCTGAAGCCGCGGCGGAGCACGAAACCGACGATGAAGAGCAGGAGGCCGACGGTTGCGCCAGTGGCAATCCAGAGGCCGGCAGTCGCGACGCGCTGCGTCACGCGAGGCGGAAGGATCCTCGGGTTCGCCATCACGCGGCTCTCGACCGTCGCGCGCCCCGGACACGACCGGCAATTCCGTTGAGCGTCAGGCTGACGATGAACAGGACAATCCCCGTCGCAAACAGCGCCTGTGCATGCGCGCCGCTGGCATAACTCATTTCGAGGGCGATGTTGGCCGTCAGGGTACGGACTGGTGAGAGCACCGACGATGGGAACTGCACCGCGTTGCCGGCGACCATGATGACGGCCATCGTTTCACCCACGGCGCGCCCCATGCCCAGAATGACCGCAGCCACGATTCCACTGCGCGCCGCCGGCAGAACGACGCCGGTGATGGTCTGCCAGTGTGTCGCCCCAAGTGCACGTGAGCCATCACGGTAGCTCTGCGGTACCGCCTCGAGTGCGTCGATCGAGATGCCGATGATTGTCGGCAGCACCATGATGCCGAGAATGATCGACGCCGCAAGCGCCGAGTACCCCGGACCACCGAGCGCCCCGCCGGTGCGGATGAGTGGGACCAGGATTTCCATCCCGATGAAGCCATACACGACCGATGGAATACCGGCGAGCAGCTCGATGGTCGGTTTCAGAATCTGGCGTGCCCTGCGCGGAGCCAGTTCAGCGAGGGTGATCGCGCCCGCGAGCCCGAGCGGCAGCCCGATGGCCAGCGCACCGACCGTCACGACGGCAGTACCGGCGATCATCGGCAGCAAGCCGAAGTGGCCGCGGCTCGGTGCCCAGGTCACGTCACCAAGAAACGCCAGCGGACCACGGTCGAGCACAACCGGCAGGCCTTCACGCAGGATGAAGAGGGTGATCAGCGCCAGCGTACTGACCGCTGACAGCGCGGCGAACAGAAGTGCGCGTTCGATCACTGTGTCGCTCAACGTCGCCGACGCAACCCACGAGCGAGTCCGTGCAATCATCATCATCACGTCGGGGCCACCGGTGCCAGCCCTTCACTGCGCGCCACCTGCTGGCCCACGCCCGAGAGGACGAAATCGATGAACGCGCGCGCGGAACCCTGTGGTGCTCCCCGCGTCAGGAACACGAATGGACGCTGCAAGCGATACTGCCCGCTCGCGATCGATGGCTCGGTAGGCATGACGCCGTCAATCGCCAGTGCGTGCACCTGCGCATTGAGCTGACTGAAGGTCACATAGCCAATCGCACTGGCGTCCTGCGATACCATCTTGCGGAGCCCGCCAGAGTACGCGGTCACGAGGGCGGACGGCGCGATGTTGTGATCGCTACCCATCACGAACTGCTCGAAGGCGTCCCGGGTGCCGGAGCCGTCTTCCCGCGTGATGACCGTGATTCGCGCATCGCGGCCTCCGACCTGTCGCCAGTTCCGGAGCTCGCCCGCATAAATCCCGCGCAGTTGAGCGAGTGACAGCGCACGGATGGGGTTCGACGCATGGACGACGACCGCAATTCCATCACGGGCCACCACCGTCTGCACAAGGCCCGCAGTTTCGCTCGGGGCAAGAGCGCGCGACGACATACCTATGTCCGCTGTTCCATCGCGTGCCGCCTTGATACCCGCCGTCGAGCCACCGGCCTGCACCGTCACGCGGCCCGCCGTGAACTCCTCGGCCCACCGTTCGGCGAATGGCTGAATCGAGGTGGAGCCAGCGAGCGTGACGACTGCGACATCCGAGATTCGCGGGCCGGGATCGCTCGAACACGCCGCAGCAAGCACGGCGATGACGACGGCGACAGCAGGGGCGGCGGGCAAGACTGGCATGCAACAGGCCTCGAGAGTGACGCCTGAGTATGCGAGCGTGTTGTCACGGTCTTGTGACGAATCGCAATAGCAATCTCATCCGGGTTCTGGTGCGAGTTGCACGAGCCGCATTCATGGCCGTCGCGAGGAACGCCGTTCAAGGGGACGGCTTCGGCCGGACGAAGGGGACGTCCACCAGCAGCGGATGGCGACCCGTACGCTGCGCTACCGCCGCAAATTCAGTCGGACCGCCTACGGCGTCCGCTTCCCGGTCGCCTCGAGCGAGTCGTCGTCCATGCGTACATCAAAGGCACCCGGCCGTCCCGCAACCCGCCGGAACGTGAACATCATGTCCGGACGCAGCACTTCGTAGATCGTGCCGTCCTTGTCGTACAATCCCGGCGTGAAAATGTCCGGCCCAACGCGAATCAGTGCGAACGTCTGCATGTAGTCATCGTTGGGTTCCCACCGCGCCTTCAGCGTCTTGTTCTCGTACGTCACGATGAAGGCACTGAGCCCGCTGGACCCGGGCGACGGCTTGACCACGCGATACTCGTAGCGTCCCACGTACGGCTGCGCGTCCGCTTCGGACATCGTCACTTCCAGTGACGGCGTGACGCCAACCTTGAGCGTCGCGCGTGTGGTGCCCCACTGCATCACGAGCGTTCCACCGCTGGCCGAAAGCTCGGGCATCGACCAGGTCAGCACTTCCATGAATGGCGCCTGACTGATTGGTGTGCTCACGCGAATCTGCGTCGCCAGAGAGTCAGGCGGATCCATGTGAAAGATGTGCCAGTGCGGATCGAGCACCGTCGTCCAGTCGCCCGTCTCGCGCAGCACCATCCACACCGAGTACTTGCCCTTCGGAACTGCGCGACCGTTCAGCGTGATGTCCTTGCTCACTTCCAGCACGGTGGCCCAGTTCGCCCCTGGCGTCCAGACCTCGCCCCAGTGCTGTGCCACCGGGTTGCCGAACAACCGCGGCCGACCGCGTGCACGTGGCCGCGAGTACGTGACACTGAGTTTGGTACCATCGATGATCTGCGTCATGGTGCCAAGCTCACTGGCACGAATCTGGGCTGCGGTTGATTCCGGCAGCAGCAGGAACGCACTGAGTCCAGCAATCGAAGCAATGCGAGTGGCGAGGCGCATGATCTGGGAGACTCGTTGGGTGTGTGACACTTCCGCAGCGACGCGCACCGGTGCGCGACCGGCGGTCATCCGAATTGTGCGTCGACGGCGATGCGAATCTGCGCCAGGGTCTGCCCTTCGGCATGCAACCGCACGGCGAGCTTGCCGGCGCCCTGACAGATCGGGCAGATGAGGGCCATTGCGTCACCCTCATAGCAGCTCAGCAACGAATAGTACCCCGGCAACTCGGCGCACCCGCAGCTGCAACGGATGCCGTCGGCGACTTCAGGGATGGTACGAATGCCGTCGAACAGTGGAATCAGGTAGGCCGATTTGACCAACTGGGCGGCGGTCATGACCTTGGCCCCCGTGATGCCTTTGCGCGGCGTCGGGTGCACCACCGGCCCCGCCCGCTGTGGCCGTTCCGCTCCGCACATCGGCATCAACGCCTCAGCGCCCCGACGTATGCGGACCGGACGCCGATCGAGCAGGACACCGGCGCCACCGACGGTGGCGACTGAGAGAAAGGTGCGGCGATTCATCGTGAGGAGGGCTCCGCTGCGGGGTGATCTCGACAGCGAAGATAACACCTGAGTTCCCTGCTTTCGACCCGCTCAGGCTCGCTTGGGGGCGTCCAAGTGCGTCATCGCCCCTTCACGGCCGGCGATGGCGGCAGCGACTGCAACCTCCGGCGAAAGGCCTGGAATGCCTTGGAGTCTTGCGTCAGTCGGCTGAGCTCACGCGATGGCAGCCGTGCGATCAGTTCCTCGGTGGCCTTGATGCGATCTTCCTCGAGCGGATGGGTCGCGAAGAAGGCGGTCAACGCCCCTGGATCGGCCTGGCGTTCACTGAGCAGCGTCCGGAACAGCGCGGGAATGCCACGCGGTGAGATGCCCGCCTTGACGGTCGTGGAGACCGCCTCCGCGTCCGCTTCGGATTCATCCGTCCGGCTGAATCTGGCGAACAGCGCCGTGCCACCAACGTTGATTGCCGCCTGACTGGCACCGCTCTCGCAGACCTTCGTCAGCGTACAGAGCAGCGTCACACCGACGTTCGCCTGTTGTGCCTGCTGCATCTGCTGCACGCTGTGCCGTCGCGTCACGTGCCCGATCTCGTGTGCCATGGCACCGGCCAACTGACTCATGTCGGTGGCGCGCTCGATCAGACCGCGGTTGACGTAGATCCAGCCGCCCGGCAACGCGAACGCGTTCACCTCCTTGCTGTCGACGACGGTGAATGTCCACGCAAGACTTCGATCGTCGGTGACTTTCGCGAGCTGTGCGCCCAGCGAACTGATGTACGATGTCACCGCCGCATCACGAATCAGTGGCAGTTGTGCGCTGACTTGCGCGGCCGTGCTGGCACCAAGCGCAACCTCCTGTTGCTGTGAGACTGCACAGGCAGCGAGCAGGGCTGCAGACAGCGTTGCGTTCGCGACACGAAGCGTGTGCAACGCGCGCGATGAAATGTTCGGAAAGTGGCGAGACATGCGTGTCGACTCAGCAGTCAAATGTGCGTGCGTGGTGTTCGGGTCACGTCGCCTCAATGATCGTCGCACGTCAGGAGTTTCGCCATCTGCAGGGCAGTGTCTTCGTATATCGGTGTATACGTAGGGCAATGCCCGACGTTGCGCCAACGTACTTCTGCTTAGTGTACAGTCACCTCCAGCAGTGGCATGTGGACTGCATGGAAGGCGCCGAGTGTCTGATGTATTCAAGCGTCGCGACGCGGCGACGTGGCACGGAATCGGTGCAGTTCGTCTGCGAGAGTCCGCAGACGCAGTGCAACTCTTGCAGGGATATAGCCATGTTGATGACAGTTGCCGTTGTCCTGCTCGTGCTCTGGCTCCTTGGTCTGGTCAGCGCATACACCATGGGTGGTTTCATCCACGTCCTTCTGGTGCTCGCGATCGTGGTCTTTCTCGTTCAGGTGATTCAGGGCCGCAAGGTCGTCTGAGCAGTGACCGATTCCGGGTAGCGATGCAGTTCTGTGCGCGGGACGCGCGTACGCATCGACCCAGCACAACATACATGTCGCGTGCGAACCGCTCCTCGCCGTGCAGGGAGAACTAACGTGTACATCATGCCGACTTCAGTGAAACTACTGCGAACGCGCATCACACTCGGTGTCGTGCTGGCCGTCGGCGCGGCGGCCTGCGCGTCGCTGAACAGGAAGGAGCAGGGAGCGATCATTGGCGCCACGGCCGGCGGTGCCGCTGGCGCGGTGATCGGCAACAACACCGGTTCGACCGCTCGGGGCGCGATCATCGGCGCCGTGGTGGGCGGGGCCGCTGGTGCCGTCATCGGCCACCAGATGGACCAGCAGGCGAAGGAACTGAAGCAGAACATCCCTGGTGCCACGGTCACCCGCGTCGGGGAGGGTATTGCCGTCACATTCGCGTCAGGGCTGCTCTACGACTTCGACTCGGATGTCGTGCGAACGGAGTCGGCAGGCAACCTGCGAAGTCTCGCCGCAAGCCTGGGCAAGTATCCCAAGACGGATCTGATGATTGTCGGCCACACCGATGCGGTCGGGGCGAGTGCGTACAACCAGGCACTCTCGCAACGGCGTGCCACGGCGGCGGCGAACTTTCTCGAGGCACAAGGCGTGAGTACCACGCGACTGAAGGCGGTGGGGCGGGGTGAGACGGAGCCGCTGTCGGCGAATGACACCGAGGGCGGTCGGCAGGGTAACCGGCGTGTCGAGATCGCGATCTACGCGAACTCTGCAGCGCAGGCACGCTGATACGGCGCACGCCGCCACGGCAAGACGGCGGCGGATGCCGTCCCGCGCGGCGCGAACCACAGCGGGGCGACTGTCACCTGAGAGCCGCCCCTCTCGCCATAGCAAGACAGTCGAGCGCACACACCTGAGCGCGGGCTGCTGCGTGCTGCGGCTGCGCCGAAACTGCACGGCGCAGCCGGCAGCTCGACTGCCCTACTTCCGGATGGTCAGGTTGTTCACCACGCGGTAGTCCGGCGCCTTTGCCTTCGCGATCTCGACTGCCAACACACGATCCGAATCAGATGGTACCGTGCCATTGAGCGTCACGGTCTTCGTCTCCTTGTTGGTGTCGACGTTGATCCCGGTCGCCTTCAGGCGCGTGTCGGCGAGCATCGCCGTCTTCACGTCAGCCGTCTCCATCGCAGCGTCAACAGTGGTCTTTGCGTCCTGCGCCGCGCTGGCGGTCGCATCCGCAGCCCTGTCGGTCGCGGCGGCCGCCTGATCACCGGCCTTGTCCGCATCCTTCTCGACGCCCTTTGCGGTGTTGCTGCAGGCCGCTGCAACGGCAAGCAAGCCGGACATGGCGAGCATATGTGTACGACTCATTGAAGTCTCCTTGGAATCGGATGCGTTCGGATCGAGTGCGATGCATCGCACACATCACTGGCTCGTGCGTCTCAACGGGCGAGATCGCAATTCTGCAAAGGGCAAGAATCGTGCGCCATTGTGCGATGCTCCCGACGACCATGGTCCAGCACGCTGGCACTCGCACGCCAGATGCGTCGCGGTGCAATGCCGACGATCGTCGATGAACGCAGCAGTCGCGCGACCGCAAGCACGACGCCTCTATGGTCGCAGCAACGCGCGCTCCAGGGTCGCGAAGTCGAGTGGCTTGACCAGGTGCAGATCGAATCCCGCCTCCAACGCGCTGAGCCGATCGCTTTCCTGCCCATACCCTGTGGTCGCCACCAACAGCATCGCGTCGCCGAGTGCAGCGCGCACGCGACGGGCGACCTCATAGCCGTCCAATCCGCTCAGCCCGATATCCACGATCGCGACATCCGGCTTCTCGGCGAGGATCCTTGCGAGCCCCTCGATACCGTCGCGCGCGGCGCTCACGGTATGGCCATTCTGTTCAAGAACGAGCACGAAGAGTTCGCGCAGGTCATCGCAATCCTCGACCAGGACGATGGCCCGGCCGGCGGCGGCTGGCGCGGTGTCCGGCTTGCCGGTCGGCCCGACCTCGAGCGCGCGGCCCGCCGCGGCGTCGACAGGCCGTGCCGGTACAACGCCAGCAACCGGTACTGCAACAGCCGTGCTCGCGAAGTGGCAATCGAGAATCGCCTGCAGCAACACGTCCTGCTGTATCGGCTTGGTCAGGAACGCGGTGCAGCCTGCGGCCATGCACTTATCACGATCGCCCTTGAGCGCCGATGCCGTGACCGCCACGATCGGCGTCGATGCGCGACCGCACGTGGCCTCCCAGGCCCGAATCCGACGTGTCGCCGCCAGGCCATCCATCCCTGGCATCTGCCGATCCATGAGCACGAGATCGTAATGCTTCGCCTCGAACATTTCGCAGGCCAGAACGCCAGTCTCCGCCACCTCGATGACGTACGGCGTATGCGCCAGGTAGGCCCTGATGATCGTGCAGTTGTCGGGCGAATCCTCCGCCAGCAGGATCCGGAGTGTGGGCAGCTGGGCAACGTCCTGCGCGCCGACCTTGACCATGACTCGCCGCATCGTAGCATGGCCGATCTCGAATGGCACGACGATGGTGAACACGCTGCCCTGATCGAGCGTGCTCGCGGCTTCGATGCGACCGCCCATCAGTTCCGCCAATCGCTTCGAGATCGTCAGGCCCAGTCCCGATCCGCCGAACCGGCGAGTCATGGACGAATCGGCCTGCGAGAAGCGATCGAAGATCCGCTCGAGTTTCGGCGCGGCAATCCCGATGCCTGTATCACTGACCGTGAACCGCAGCGCGGTGGGCACTAACGCGGTCGGGTCCCGCGTCACGCGCAGCGACACTTCGCCCACTTCGGTGAACTTGATCGCATTCCCGAGCAGATTCAGCAGGATCTGCTGCAGTCGGGTCGGATCGCCGATCAGGTCCGGCGGGGCATCCGATGCCACCTCGAAGATCAGGCTGAGCCCCTTCTCGCGCGACTTCACGACCACCATCTCATTCACTTTCTCGAGCACCTCACTCAGCGAGAACCCGGTTCGCTCGATCTCCAGTTGCGACGCTTCGACCTTTGACAGATCGAGAATGTCGTTGATCAGGTTGAGGAGATTGTCACCGGCGCGCCGGAAGATGCGCACGTACTTGTCCTGTTCCGCATTCAGTGGCGTCTTGGACAGCAGGTCGGCGATACCCATGATGGCATTCATCGGGGTCCGGATTTCATGGCTCATGCTGGCGAGGAAGTCCGACTTGGTCCGACTCGCGCTCTCGGCTGCCGCCTTCGCCAGCCGCAGCTCTTCCTCGACACGATTGCGTTCGGTGATATCGCGGGCCGACGCGAACACGCCCTGCAGCACACGATTCCGGTCGTAGAAGGTGGTGGCATTGTACGAGACGACCGTCTTCTTCCCGTCACGTGCATGGGCCGTCAGCTCGTAGTCCGTGAGCTTCTTCTCGCTGAGCACGCGTTTGATGCCTGCCTCGGCGCGTACGGGGTCGGTGAAGCAATCCTTGAATGGGGCCCCGATCAATTCGTCACGCGTGCAGCCCGTGAGCGCCTCCATCTGCTTGTTGACATCGCTGATGATGCCCGACGGATCGGTGGTCATGAGCGCGTCGATGTTCGATTCGATGAGTGAGCGCGTGTAGAACTGCTGATCGCGCAGGCGCTGGTCGAGCTTCTTCTGTTCGGCGTCGAGCAGTTTCCGTGCGGTGTTGTCGGTGCCGATGAGGAGGAACCCGATGATGCTCTCCTGCGCGTCGCGCAGCGCCGTCACGGACACCACGGCAGGCACGCGACTGCCGTCCTTCCGGACATAGGTGAGCTCATAGATGTCTTCGATGCCGCGGGACGCCTTGAAGACGAGCGCGTCGAAGCCCGGCGCGATCGGCGTACCCAGTTCGATGCTCAGCGCCGTGGCGCGCGCGCCAACTTCATCGGAATCCGAGATGTCGGCTGGCGTGAGCGTGTTCATCACCTCCGCCGCCGAGTAGCCCAGCATGCGCTCGGCGCCGACATTGAAGATCTGGATCACGCCTGCGGCATCGGTGGCGATGCTCGAGAAGTTCGCACTGTTGAAGATGGCGCTCTGCAGCGCGCCCGCCTTCACGGCGTCATCCTCGGCCCGCTTTCGTGCCGAAATGTCGCGCAGGATCCCACTGAAATACCGTTGGCCTCCCAGGACCATCTCGCTGACGGCCATGTCAATCGGTATCTCGTGTCCGTTCTTGTGCCGGCCAATGACTTCACGACGCAGCCCAATCGCGCGATCCTCGTCGCTGGCGATGTCATATGCCAGCGACCCCGTGATATCGGCACCATCCAGTTCGGGAATCAGCATGTCGACGTGCATCCCGATCAGTTCCGCATTGCCATACCCGAACATTCGTTCGGCCGCCAGATTCGCGGTCTCGATGACGCCGCCGCGCGCCTGGATCGTGATGATGCCGTCTGCCACGGTACTGAGGACGGTCTTCATGAGCGCGGTACTGTCACGCAGAGACTGCTCGGCCGCATACCTGCTGGAGACATCACGGAACACCATCACCGCGCCGATCACCTGCTCATCCCGGTTACGAATCGGCGCGCAGCTGTCGGAGATGGCACGTTCGGTGCCGTCGCGGGCGACGAGAATCGTGTGATTCGCCATTCCCTGCAACGAACCGCTCGCCAGCGTGATGTGTACCGGAAGGGTGGCCGGGAGGCGTGTTTCCTCATGGATGATCGTGAAGACTGTCGCGATCGGAAGCCCCAGTGCCTGACTGTGTGACCAGCCCGTAAGGTGCTCGGCCACCGGATTCAGCAACGTGACACAGGCATCGGCATCGGTCGCGATCACGCCATCGCCAATGGCATTGAGCGTGACCGACAGCTTTTGTTCACTGTTGCGCAGCGTGAGATTCGCTTCCGAGAGTTGGCGGTTGATTTCGGCTTGTCGCTCCAGCAGCTGCTGCCGTTCCGCCTCGACCCGCTTTCGCGCCGTGTTGTCGGTGCCGATCAGCAGGTAGCCGATGATGACATTTTCCGCGTTGCGCAGGGCGGTCACGGACAGCATCGCCGGCAGCCGGTTTCCATCTTTGCAGATGTACGTCAATTCATACATGTCTTCGAGCCCGCGCGCGGCCTTGAAGACCAGTGCTTCGAAGCCCGGCAAGATCAGGCAGCCGTACTCCGCGCTCATCGCGTTCGCGCGGGCGACCAGTTCCGTGGGATCGGAGATCTCCGCCGGTGTGATGATGTTCACCACCTCGGCCGCGGAAAAACCGAGCATACGCTCGGCGCCGACATTGAAGATCTGAATGACGCCGTGTTCGTCCGTAGCGATGCTCGAGAAACTGACGCTCTGAAAAATCGCGTCCTGCAGCGCGATCGCCCGCTGGGCGAGTTCGCCTGGCGTCGGTGTCGCTGGGGTTCTTTGTGGCACGGTATCCTGCTCCGGTGGCATTGAGGCACGGCCTGGCTGCCACGGAGGACATGCAACCGCGGTGCGGCGTCGAACGCGCACATCGGTTCCCGTCACGGGACGCTTGCGAAACGTACACGTCGCGCAGCCACGCAACGCCATGGGCTGCGCGCAGTTGCGGTACCGCTCGCCGCGATGGCATCGCCGATGGTCGCGTCGCCGCCGGCACGATCGTGAACGCGAGCAGCGTAAGTCGAGCGCTGCGGACGCGCACGGGCATCACAGCGTCCGTCGGCAACAGTGCAGCGCCGCGCCGAGAAGATCAGACCGCTGCGGACTTGCCCGTGGTCGTGGTCGGTCCGCGCCACGTCCGTGCTTGTGCGTGGGCGACTGGCGAAGACTGTTCGTCAGTGGAAAGAAATCCGTGATGAAGAGCCTGACCGCGCACATCGCGTTTCTCGAGCGCGAACTCGGGCGGGCGGATACGGAACTCGAGACGGCCCCCTTGCGCGCCGTGCTCTACATGGCCGCGCTGGTGGACGCACGACGGAATTCATTGATCAAAGTGTTCGCTCAGCAGCTCGTGGCGGCCACGAAGCCAAAGACGCTCGCGCTGGTCGCGTGCATGCGAAAGCCGCTCACGATGCTCAACGTGATGGTGCGGACCGAAACCGGTGATTGAACCGCCCCGGGTTTTCAGAAGACTCGGTTAGTTGACTGCCAAGCACTCGGGTTGAGTGGCTTGGGCGCGGTGCTACTGCTCCTCGAACTCCGCCGGAGGAAGGTAGCCCAGCGGCTCCAGCAAGCGCTGTGTGTTGAACCAGGCAACCCATCTGAGGGTCGCGTACTCCACGTCCTCGAAGCCCCGCCACGGCCCGCGGCGGTAGATCACCTCAGTCTTGTACAGCCCGATCACCGACTCGGCCATGGCGTTCTCGTACGCATCGCCGACGCTCCCCACGGACGGCGCCGCACCGGCCGCCACCACACGGTCCGCGTACCGCATCGCGACGTACTGGGCGGATTCAATCGGTCGTCGCAACACCGCCAACCAAAAGGTGTTTATGGGGCGACCCGCAGGATGGATGACGCAGTTGACCGGCAGGGATGCAATGCGCTCTCCGGGGGCTCCCTCGCACCGGCGAGAAGTCGAGCGTCAGTTCTGGGCACAGATTGCGACGGGAATCACCAGCGAGAAGGCAGCCGAAGCGGTTGGCGTGTCGCCGGCGGTCGGCACTCGCTGGTTCCGGCATCGTGGAGGTATGCCGTTAGTGATGGCGAAACCTGTTTGTGGCCGGTATCTGTCGTTCGCGGAGCGAGAAGAGATCGGGCTGCTGCGCGCACAAGATGTCGGGGTGCGGGAAATCGCTCGTCGCATTGATCGAAGCCCCTCAACGGTCTCGAGGGAGTTGAAACGCAACGCGGCCACTCGCGGCGGCAAGCTTGAGTATCGAGCGTCCGTCGCGCACTGGAAGTCCGAGCTCGTGGCCAAACGGCCGAAGCCAGCCAAACTGGTGACGAACCCACGTCTGAGCGATTATGTCCAGAAGCACCTGGAGGGGACGATCCACGATGAACGTGGGCGCGTGGTCGCCGGCCCTCGACAAGCAGCGTTCATCGGTCGGAACAAGCCACATCGCGGTGACCGCAGATGGGTCAATGGCTGGTCACCGGAGCAGATTGCCAACCGCCTTCTGGTGGACTTCCCTGATGACCAGTCCATGCGCATTTCCCATGAAGCCATCTACCAAGCGCTCTACATTCAGGGGCGGGGCGCCCTCAAGCAAGAGCTGGTCAGTTACCTGCGCACCGGGCGCGCGTTGCGCACGCCACGCGCCAAATCCCAGGCCAAAGCCTGGGCACATGTGAGTGACGAGGTGATGATCGCCAGCCGCCCTGCCGAGGCAGAGGATCGCGCGGTGCCGGGTCACTGGGAGGGGGACTTGATCATCGGCCTCGACAGGTCGGCCATTGGGACGCTGGTCGAACGATCAAGCCGCTTCACCATGCTCGTGCACCTACCGCGCGAGACCGGCTACGGGCTGACGCCCCGCACGAAGAATGGTCCAGCGCTGGCGGGTTACGGAGCCATCACCATGGCCAACGCGCTCAGGAGAATGGTGACCAAGCTACCTGGCCATTTGTGGCAGTCACTAACTTGGGATCGTGGCAAGGAGCTGTCCGATCATGCTCGCTTCACTATCGAGTCCGGTGTGAAGGTCTTTTTTGCGGACCCTCATAGTCCGTGGCAACGCGGCACCAACGAGAACACGAACGGGCTACTGCGCCAATACTTCCCCACGGGCACTGACCTGTCTCGATGGAGTGAGCAAGAGCTTCAAGCTGTAGCACTGGCTTTCAACAACAGGCCGCGCACAACGTTAGGATGGAAGACGCCGGCAGAGGCTCTGAACGAACATCCAAAATCTGTCGGACAACCCGGTGTTGCGACGACCGATTGAATCCGCCTTGGCTCCCGCGGTCCGTGTGCTGAATCAGCCCCGCCGCCGGTTGGCGCGCCGCGAGGGCACGCTGCAGCGCGGTGAGGGAGTCGCGACTCGAGCGTCGTGCCGACCGCCCAGCCCACCACGCGGCGCGAGGCGAGATCCAGCAGCACCGCCAGATCGAGCCACCCCGCGCGCGTTGGGATGTAGGTCATGTCCCCAACCCAGGCGAGATTCGTTGTCGCGAACGTGCCGACGGCGAACTGTCGCGCCAACACATTCGGGGCAATGGGGTCGTCGTGTGCCGAGTCGGTCGTGCACACGAACGGCGTCGCGCGGCGTGCGGCGAGCCCTTCCTCCTGAAGGATGCGCGCGACCGACTTCTTCGCGATGCGGTGCCCCGCGTCGCGCAATTCCCGCACGAGGCGCGGCGCCCCGTATCGCTTGCGGCAGCGCAGAAACATGGCCCGCACCACCACGCGACGGCGTGCTCGCGCACGGACGCGTGCGGTCGGCGCGGCGGTCGTCCGAGCAACCGCGGCGTAATAGCCACTGGGGCTGACGTCGAGGGCGGCACACATCATCCGGATGTCGAACTGGGCGGCATGGGCGGTGATGGCGGCGTACCTGTCGCTCATCGCGACTCCTTCGCGAAGTACGCCGCCGCAGCTTTTAAAAAGCTGTTCTCTTGCTGGAGCCGATGCAGCTCGCGTTGGAGTCGCCGCAATTCCTCCCGGTCGCTGGGGAGCCGACCCTGTGCAGAAAAGACATCCAGCACCGGCCGATCAGGCTGTCGCGCCAGCGAGCGCACCCACGATTGGAGCATCGGGACACTGAGATCGAGCTCGCGCGCGATCTGCGCTTGGCTCGCCCCCTGTGCAGGTCGTACCTCGAACTGGCGCACGATTTCGAGCTGTACTCTGCCGTGAACACGCGCCGCCGTCCCGGCGCCGCCACTGTCTGCTTCTTCGCCATGCTGACACCTCCACCCCGAAGCTATCTCGAGGCAAGCTTGGTGTCCGATTCTAGGGGTCAGCTCCAGATTCGAGGCACGACGCTGCCGAGTACCCGTGCAAGAATCGGACGCGGAGACCGGTGGCGGCGGACCTTTTTCTACAGCGACGTTATGCGGACGCGCGCGCTCACGCTTGTTCGACGAAGTGACGACGCGCGGGGACCGTAGGTGCGCGCGGGGGGCCATTGGGGCGGATCGTCGCTCGCCTCCCGTCCCGCCCCCCCCACCGCAACCGCGGACGGGACGGGACGTGCGCTGCGCCCGCGGGGTGGAGGGCACGCCGCCACCCGTCCCGCGGCGCTCGCGAAGTTCTCGATCACGCCATATGCTCAGCTGAGCCCGATTGAAATACCCACCTCCGGAAATTCCAATTCCGTCCCGACGTTGAAATTCTTCGACGATGGCCATTTGTTGTTGCTGACCCGCGCTGCCCAGACGGCACAGGCCATTGAACCATGCGTGCAGGGAAGCTACAGGCGGTCCGCGCTTTCAACCAATGAACAGGAGAGTCGACGATGCCGAAGCCGAAAAAGATGCGATACGACAGCCAGGCGATCCTGCGGCTGGCCCCGGATCTGGAGAACGACGCCATCAACACGCAGAAAAAACGCGAGGAAGCCGGTGATGTGCTCAACGCCTTCGACCACTCGAAGGCGAAGAGTCGGATCTTCCGCGGCGCTCAGGTCAACGGCTTGCCGATCGAGTACCGTCAGGCAACGTCGCGCATCTTCATCATTGCGCATGGCGATGAGAACTCCACCTTCATCGCCGATGCAGAGAATGGCGGCAACAAGTGGTCCCCGGAAGCGTTGTACCTCTTGCTCAAGGCGTGGATGTCGGACGCCGGATACCTACCGACTCGCGTACAACGCATCAGCCTGCTGACGTGCAACAGCGGCGGAAACCGCGGCAACACGTCGATCGCGGGTTCCGGCGCCAGCCAAGCCGGATTCACCGTGCGTCCGGAGCAATCGTTCGCGTACAAATTCGCGCGCATCGCGGGCTGCTTGACTGCCGACGTTACCGCCAGAACCGACGTGATGATAGGTGGGTCGCAGACGAACAATGGCGTATTCGTGACGGCCTACCAGACGGTGGGCATGGACAACAGGAGACACAAGGAAGGCGACAAGTTCGTCTTCACAACGGTTGCCGGGTCTACCCCCACGGCGCCGCAGGACCCCACGTTTCACGCAACCTGGAAGTAGGCCGGTGCGAAGCCCGTAGCGCACGGGGCTGTAGCCGCCATCGGTCTCAACCGCGGCGCCGGGTCGGACACGATGGCATCCGGCGCGACGCCGCGACGTTCAAGGCCACGCTGCGAGGCGGATTCAACCGGTCGTCGCAACACCTTCAACCAGGAGGTGTTTATGGGGCGACCCGCAGGATGGATGACGCAGTTGACCGGCAGGGATGCCATGCGCTCTCCGGGGGCTCCCTCGCTTCGGCGAGAAGTCGAGCGTCAGTTCTGGGTGCAGATTGCGACGGGAATTACGAGCGAGAAGGCGGCCGAAGCGGTTGGCGTGTCGCCGGCGGTCGGCACTCGTTGGTTTCGGCATCGTGGAGGCATCCCCTTGGACATGGCGAAACCGGTGTGCGGCAGGTACCTGTCGTTCGCGGAGCGAGAAGAGATCGGGCTGCTGCGTGCACAGGGCGTCGGTGTGCGGGATATCGCTCGTCGCATACGTCGAAGCGCGTCAACTGTCACGCGGGAGTTGAAACGCAACGCAGCAACGCGTGGCGGCAAGCTTCAGTATCGCGCGTCCGTTGCGCACTGGAAGGCCGAGCTCGTGGCGAAGCGGCCGAAGCAAGCCAAACTGGTGACGAACCCACGTCTGCGCGAATATGTCCAAGAGCACCTCGAAGGGACGATCCACGATGCTCGTGGGCGCGAGGTCGCTGGACCTCGACAAACACCGTTCATCGGTCGCAATAAGCCACATCGCGGTGACCGCAAATGGGTCAATGGCTGGTCACCGGCACAGATCGCCAACCGTCTCCGGTTTGACTTCCCTGATGATCCGTCCATGCGCATGTCCCACGAAGCCATCTATCAGGCGCTGTACATTCAAGGCCGGGGCGCCCTCAAGCGTGAGTTGGTCAGTTACCTGCGTACGGGGCGTGCGTTGCGTACGCCACGCGCCACGTCGCAGGCCAAAGTCTGGGCCCATGTCAGTGCGGAGGTGATGATCTCAAGCCGCCCTGCTGAGGCAGAAGATCGAGCGATTCCGGGGCACTGGGAGGGCGACTTGATCATCGGCTTGGACAGATCGGCGATTGGGACGCTCGTAGAACGCTCAAGCCGCTTCACCATGCTCGTGCACCTACCGCGCGAGACCGGCTATGGCCTGACGCCCCGCACGAAGAATGGGCCAGCGCTGGCGGGGTACGGAGCCATCACCATGGCCAACGCGCTCACGCAGGCCGTGACGAAACTGCCGGCCCATTTGTGGCAGTCACTTACGTGGGATCGTGGCAAAGAGCTGTCCGATCATGCCCGCTTCACTATCGAGTCCGGTGAGAAGGTCTTCTTTGCGGACCCGCACAGTCCATGGCAACGCGGCACCAACGAGAACACGAACGGCCTGCTGCGCCAATACTTCCCCAAGGGCACTGATCTGTCTCGATGGAGTGCGCAAGAGCTTCAAGCGGTAACAATGGCCTTCAACAACAGGCCGCGCAAAACGTTAGGATGGAAGACGCCGGCAGAGGCTCTGAACGAACATCTAAATTCTGTCGCACAACCCGGTGTTGCGACGACCGGTTGAATCCGCCCTGCGAGCCGCGATCTGTGTGCACGATCAACCGCCCGTCGAGCTCCCGTTCATGCAGCGCCTGCTCGACGGCATCCAGGACCAACTCGGTCCGCATCGTCGTCTGCGCCCGCCAGCCGACGATCCGGCGCGAGAACACATCGATGACACGCGCGAGGTACACGAACCCGCGCCACGTCGCGACGTACGTGAAGTCCGCGACCCAGAGCTGGTTGGGCTGGGCCGCGGTGAACTGACGCTGCACCAGATCGCCCGAGAGCTCCGCTGATTCGTCCGGACGCGTCGTCCGCACGCGGTGCCCACGCACGACACCCTGCAACCCGGTCACGCGCATCAGGCGTTCCACCGTACAGCGAGCGACGGTGATGCCGTCGCGCTGCAACTGGCGCCACAGCTTGCGGACGCCGTAGACCTCGTGATTGTCCCGGTAGATGCGGGCAATCGCGTCCTGGAGCACCGCGTCGCGCTGCGCCCGGGTCGTCTCACTCGTGGCGTCCGTCTGGCGCTGGCGGTAGACGTCGTACGCCGACGGTGCGATCTCCAGGACCTGGCAGATCGGCTCGACACCGTGAGTCTGCCCGATGCGCATCGATGAAGGCATACATGATGGCATGGGTTACTTCGTGTAGCGGTCGAGCTCCGCTGCTGCGAAAAACGCGCTGGCCTTGCGCAGGATTTCGTTGGCGCGCGTCAGCTCACGAACCTCGCGCTCGAACGCGATCAGGCGTGCGCGCTCGTCCGTCGTCACGCCATGCCGCTGGCCAGCATCCCGCTCCGCCCGCCGCACCCACAGCCGCAGAGTCTCCGGCGTACACCCGATCTTCTCCGGAATCGACCGAATCGCGGCCCACTGCGACTCATGCGCCGGCTGCTGCTCCGCCACGAGGCGGACCGCTCGCTCGCGCACCTTCACCGAAAAGGGCTTCGGCGGACGCCTGCTCACCCAGTGCTCGTTGGCATGCTCCCAATCTCTCAAATGTGGGAGTCTCCTCCAAAGCCGGGGCGGTTCATCAACGGCTGCTCGTCGCGTTCCGTATTCCCGTCGCCGCCAGCAAAGCAAGCATCACCGCGAAGCCGCCGATGAACGTGAACGACGGATTCATCGACCCCACGAACTCCGTCAGCGGCGTGATCAGGTCGTTCTTTTCCAGCGAGGATCTGATCACCTCGTTGAGTGGGAAGAACAGGGCTGCGAGCAACAGTGGCCATGCGTGCCTGAAATCCCTGATGACGAAGCCCACCGCCAGGACGATGACGATGGCTTGCGCGGTCATGCTGGCTGTTCCGAATCGATAGAAAGTCTCCGGGCCCTCGATCTTGAACTGCGGCACGAAACTGATGAGCGTGAAGAACAGCGCGATGCCCATGAACATGATGCAGGTGCTCAGGAGGAACGCCCCGTGAAGTTTCCTGCGCTTTCTCAGCACAAACGCCATGACGATGAGGACCGCCAGCTCGAGCGTTACTCCCACGTTCTGTATGATCAGGAAGTCACCCTCGCCCGACACGACTCCCTTCTGCGCCGACCGAACGGATAGCAGGGCCGTGGTGGCGACCAATACCGGCGCGATCCCCAGAATGGCCAGCCCCACTCGCCTGTGCTCTCCGAACCGCTTGTTGCTGATGAGGCTCAGCTGATAGGCCAACAGGCCGAGCCAGATAACATTGGTCACCACATGGAGATGGTGGAAGCGATTGGGATCGGCATTCTCCCCGAAATAGATCTCCCAGAACCCCAGGATGCTGACCAGCATAGTAGCGACAATCAGCCCTTGGTCGATCAGGTAGGGTCTCACGCTCGTCATCCTGGGGAGCTCCTGAGGTCCGGGTTCAGGGTTGCCATAGCGACCGACATTCGGTGTCCGAGCCCCAGAGGAACTGGCGGGCATCGAGCGCCTCGCGCGCAGGCTGACTTCCGTTGATTTCATCGGGCAGAAACGTACCCCGCAGGCTCCGGCTCAGCGAGCAAGGCCCGCGGCGAACCATAGCTGCAGCGCACGGCGGAGCGGATCGTGCCTCTCCGTTCGTGCCCAGCAGCATACGTAGCTCCTCGACGGCGCGGTTTCGCCGTCAATCCGACCGCCCCGAGCGCCGAGTGCACCTTGACCGTGATCCGGGCCGCTTCGAAGACCGACGATGATCACGCCGCAGGGATGCTGACAGCCGGAGAGCGCACACGAGGGTGGCGCTAAGGCCGACGGACATGTCTGCCGCACGCGTCGCATCATGAGCGGCCAATTGGCCCCTGCGGTCAGGGCTGGCGGCTTGGTTCCCGCTCCATGGTCAAGCCTGCCGCCGTTCCGCGCTTGAAGCCTTTCCAATAAGTGTGCGTGCCAAGCGGTTTGCCCTGGCGGTCCATGGCATACACGCCATCCTTGCCGTTCGCCGTCACCTGCAGATAGGCGAGCATGGTGGAGTCGCCCTTGAGTTGCGCATCAAGGTGGGCCGTCACGAAGTGCGCGAGAATGTTGTTCATCCGCCGCGTATCCCAGATGGGATCGGCGTAGTGTGTAAACGGATAGGACTTGAGCACATCGGAATACGCGTAGCTCTCGATCGGCGCCGGAATGGGGGCGCCCGCATTGTGCCCCGCACCAACAAACGTGAGCAGATATCGCTCCGCATTGACGGCACCTTTGAAGATGGCGCGCGTGCCGGTCTCATATCCCGAGACCTCGTCCGCGCTGCCGGCCACAAAAAGCGTGGGTGTACGAATCCCCGCGAGCCCCGTGGAATCCCAGAAACCAGCAGGCATTCCCCACGGTCCGATCGCGACCGCAGCCCGAATCCGCGCGTCCGCGACATTCGCTCGGTACGTCGGATTGGCCGCACTGCGTTCGGCAAGCAAACGGTT